>QHRS01000049.1:26793-54356 GCA_003221435.1 Candidatus Rokuibacteriota bacterium | reverse complement strand
CGCGGCCTCGAGGGCGGTGCGCGACTCGTTCACGGCCGCGTCGATCGCCTCGATCTCCTTCGGCAGCCGGGCGGCCTCGCGCTCGAGCCCGCCGATACGCGTGTCGACGACCTGGAGATCGATCAGGAGCTGGAGCTCTCGATCCACGTCTCCTCCGTCAGAGTGGTGGGCCCACCCGGACTCGAACCAGGACCTAACCGGTTATGAGCCGGCTGCTCTGCCATTGAGCTATGGGCCCACGGGCATCATAGCAGACCCGGCTGCGTTGGCACCGCCGCGCCGGGCCGGTCATGATTCGAGAAAACTCCTGAGCTTCTTCGAGCGCGACGGATGCCGTAGCTTCCGGAGCGCCTTGGCTTCGATCTGCCGGATGCGCTCGCGCGTCACCGCGAAGTCCTGGCCGACCTCCTCGAGCGTGTGCTCGCAGCCGTCGGAGAGCCCGAACCTGAGGCGCAGCACCTTCTCCTCGCGCGGCGTCAGCGTGTTCAGCACCCGGTTGGTTTGCTCGCGGAGGGACAGTCCGATGATCGACTCGACCGGCGAGACGACCTGCTTGTCCTCGATGAAATCGCCCAGATGACTGTCCTCTTCCTCCCCGATCGGCGTCTCCAGCGAGATCGGCTCCTGCGCGATCTTCAGCACCTTGCGCACCTTGTCGACCGGCACCTCCATCTTCGTGGCGATCTCCTCCGGCGTCGGTTCGCGGCCCAGCTCCTGCACGAGCTGCCGGGACGTCCGGATCAGCTTGTTGATCGTCTCGATCATGTGCACCGGGATCCGGATCGTGCGCGCTTGATCGGCGATCGCGCGCGTGATCGCCTGGCGGATCCACCACGTGGCATAGGTCGAGAACTTGTAGCCGCGACGGTATTCGAACTTGTCGACCGCCTTCATCAATCCGATATTGCCTTCCTGGATCAGATCGAGGAATTGCAGGCCGCGGTTCGTGTACTTCTTCGCGATCGAGATGACCAAGCGGAGGTTGGCCTCGACCATCTCCTTCTTGGCGCGGGCCGCTTTGCGTTGGCCCGCGCCTCGGACCGCCTGATCTCCTGTTGGGCGACCCAGATCTGGCGCTGCTTCGGGCTCGCAAACTTCTTGGCCGCCTTCTGGTCGAGATCGGCGTCGGCCTGGCCCCCGTTCGTGCCGTTGCCGCCGAAGGAGACGTAGATGAGGTTCTGGACCTCCTCGGCGGAGGGCCGCCGGCCGTTGGTCCAGAGCGCGATCACGCTCTCGGCGCGCTCGATGTTTTCGAGCAGCTCGCGCAACTCCTGCACGAGGCCGCGCCGGTCGCGGTCGCTGTCCTCGTGGTCGATGATCTGGGCGCCGATGTTGAGGGCCCGGAGCGTCTCCAGCACCCTCTGCTGCTTGGCCTGCGCCTGCGCCTCGTACTTCTTCCACGCCGGCTCCTTGCCGCCCTTCTTCTTCTTGCCGGACGCCCCCGCCCGGAGCTTCCGGGCGCGCGCGAGCAGTTTTTCACGCTCGCGCAGCAACCGGTCCACACCGGAGAATTTGTGGACGACGACGCGGGTCAGCTCCTCGGCCTTGTCCTCGTCGAATTCCTCCTCCGAGATCTCCACTACTTCCTTGATCGAGATCTCCTGCTTGCGGAGGTTTTCGCGCAGCTTGCGGAAGCGCTCGATGGCGAGGTTCGTGCTCAGGACCGCGCGCGCGACCTCCTCCTTGCCCTCCTCGATCCGCTTGGCGAGCGCGATCTCGCCCTCGCGGGTCAGGAGCGAGACGCGACCCATCTCGCGCAGGTACAGGCGCACCGGGTCCTCGGTGCGGCCGACCGGCCCGGGCGTGAGGTCGATCGGCTCGGGCGGGCCGTCGCCCTCGTCCACCTCTTCGGGCACCGGTGTCTCGATCCCGGAAGGCAGCCGGTTCACCTTGGCCGACGCCACGACCTCGATGTCCATGGCGCCGAACATCATCATGATGTCGTCGAGCTGGTCGAGCGCCACCACGTCGGAGGGCAGGGCGTCGTTCACCTCGTCGTAGGTGAGAAAGCCCTTGTCCAGTCCTTCCATCTGGGGTTCGTCAGCCATTCGTGTGGACTCCTCGTGGACCCGAAGGCCGCGCTTGACTCCTCGGCTCGGAGCTTCCCCCGAGAGTGAGCTCGCGCGCCTGTTGTCCCTCGCGCTGGAGGGCCTGCAGCTCTGCCTGTAACCCGGGGAGCGAGACGTCGCCCGCCGCCTGTCCCTCGGCGATGGCGCGGCTGACCTCCCGAATGCGCCGGAGCCGGCGCTTGAGGTCGAAGCGCTGGCTGAATTGCGTAACGACGGTCTCGACGGTCTCGGCGTCGCTCCAGTCGCGCTCGTCGAGGAGCAGCGCGGCGAGCATCCCGCGCTCCGCGTCACCAGGAAGGTCGGACATCAAGGCCTCGGCCGCCGCGTCCGGCCGGCGCCGCAGGGCGGCCAGGAGGGCGCGCAGCGGGGGGTGTGCGACGTCGGCCTCGTCGACGATCTGGAGCAGGGCCGCTCGCGAGGCCGGGACGTGAAGGAGCAGGAGGAGCAATTCCTTTTCAGCCAGCGGCACTCCCGGCGCGGACGCGGCGGGCGGCGGACCCGCGGCGGGCCGGCGCAGCGCGCCCCCGAGCCGCTGCGCCTCGATCCAGAGCTGGGCGGCATCGACGCCGAGCTTGACGGCGGCTTCGCGGGACAGCGCCAGCGCTTCCTCGGAGTTGCTGACCTTCGACAGTATCATCGCGATTCGCGCAAACGCGGTCGCCCGGCCGCGCGCGCCACTCATGTCGCGCGTGTCGGTGAGCGCGCGATCGAGCGCGTAGGACAGCAGGCTGCGCGAGCGCCCGATGCACTCCTCGAAGGCGCCGGCGCCCTCCGACCGGAGCAGCGTGTCCGGGTCGTGACCGGCCGGCAGCAGCGCGACCCGGAGCCTCAGCGCCCCGGCGTCCGCGAAGCTGCCACTCCGGTTGACGGCCCAGGCGACGCTGTCCCTCGAGGGCTCGAGCAGCTCTTCGGCGCGCTCCGCCGCCTTTTGCCCTGCCGCATCGGCGTCGAAGAAGGTGACCACTTCGCCGCAGTACCGCCGGAGCAGCGCGAGCTGGGCCGGCGTGAACGCGGTGCCGAGGGTGGCGACGGTCTCCGGAAACCCGTGCTGGTGCGCCATCAGACAATCGAGGTAGCCCTCGACGAGGAGGGCCCGGTCCTTGGCCCGAATCGCGTCGCGCGCCAGGTCGATCGCGTAGAGCGTCTGGCCCTTCGTGTAGAGCGGCGTCTCCGGCGAGTTGAGGTACTTGGGCTGCTCGTCGCCGAAGGCGCGTCCGCCGAACGCGACGACGCGGCCCTGGAGGTCCCTGATGGCGAAGAGGAGGCGCCCGCGGAAGCGGTCGTAAAACCCGCCGCCGGTCTGGCGGGGCACGACGAGGCCGGCTTTCTCGAGGAGGTCGTCGGGGATGTTCTGTCCCCGCATGAAGGACAGCAGCGAGTCCCAGCCGTCCGGGGCATAGCCGAGCCCGAACCGTTTGGCGACCGTGGGATCGACACCGCGCGTCTCCAGGTACTGCCGCGCGCGCTCGCCGCCGGCGCGCCAGAGGTTCTCGGCGTAGAACGTCTCCGCGAGATGCATCGCGCGGTAGAGGTCTTCGCGGTCGCTCTCGCCCCCCCGGGCGCGTTCCTCGGGCAGCTCGACGGCCCCCCTGCGGGCGAGCGCACGGACGGCCTCGGGGAACGAGAGCCGGTCCTGACGCATCAGGAACCCGAAGGCGTCCCCGCCGACGCCGCACCCGAAGCAGTGGAAGATCCCCCTGGCCGGGTTGACCATGAAGGACGGCGTCTTCTCTGCGTGGAACGGGCACAAGCCCTTCCAGCTCGCGCCGGCCTTCCTGAGGCCTACGAACTGGCTCACGATGTCGACGATATCGACGCGGGAGCGAATCTCGTCGAGCACCGCGTCCGAGTAGGTGGCCATCAGCCGACCTTGAGCGCGGCGACTGTCGCGCCGGCGCCCCCCTCGTTCGGCTCACCCGTCCGAAACGATTCGACGAGCGGGTGGCCGGCGAGCAGGTCGTGGATGGTCTTGCGGAGCGCTCCCGTGCCCTTGCCGTGGACGAGGCGAACTGCCGGCAAGCCTGCGAGGAAGGCGTCGTCGAGGTATTTCTCGACCAGCCCGCGGGCCTCGTCGGTCGTCCGGCCGAGAAGATGGAGCTCAGGCGCGATGTCGCGCTTCTCGGGCGTCCGGGCGGGCTTCGCGGCAGGCACCCCCGCGGTGATCTTGCGCAGGCCCTGCACGGGCACGCGGACCGTGATCGTCCCGGCTGCGACCGTGGCCGTCCCCCCGACGACCGCCTGCAGGCGGCCCCTCACGCCGAGGTGCGCCGCCTCGACGGCATCTCCGGGAACGAGCGTGTCCGCGGGAGCGTCCTCTGCGGCGGGCGGCGTCCCGAGGCTCGCGTGCAACTGGCGGACACGCGCCCGGGACTCGTCGAGTGTCTTGCGCGAGTGCTCGGCCTGCCGGAGCAGCTCCCACTCCGCCGCGACCGCGCGCCGGATATCCGCGAGCAGCGCGGCCGCGTCCTGCCGGGACCGCGCCACGATCTCTCGCGCCCGTGCCTCCGCGCGCGTGAGCTCGGCCTCGGCGCTCGCGAGGCGCGCCGCCGTCTCGCTCTCGCGCCGCTCGATGGCGAGCGTGCGCGCGGCTTCGGTGCGGGTCTGCTCGTCGAGCCGCGAGAGCAGCTCGCTCAGTCGGGCCGCATGCTCCGAGCGGTGCGTCTGCGCGCGGTCGATCACGGCGCCGTCGAGCCCGAGGCGAGCGGCGATCGCCAGCGCGTAACTCTGCCCGGGATGGTCGTAGACCAGTCGGAACGTCGGCGCGAGCCGTTCCCGGTCGAACTCGACCGACGAGTTGCGGGCGCCCGGATGCGTGCTGGCAAACGCCTTGAGCGGCTCGAGATGCGTCGTGACCATCACGAGCGCGCCGCCACGCTCCAGCTCCTCGAGGATCGCCTGGGCCAACGCCGCGCCCTCGTCGGGGTCCGTGCCCGCGCCGAGCTCGTCGACCAGCACGAGCGATGCGTCGTCGGCACGCGCGAGCACGTCGCGGACCTGACGAACCATCGCGGAGAATGTGGAGAGGTTCTCGGCAACGCTCTGCTCGTCGCCGATGACGGCGAAGAGCCGCCGGATCACCGGGAGCCGGCTGCCCTCGTCGGCCGGCAGGTGGCAGCCCACCTGCGCCATCAGCGTGAGCAACCCGAGCGTCTTCAGCGCGATCGTCTTGCCGCCGGCGTTGGGCCCGGTCACAATCAGCAGCGGTCGCCGGCGATCGAGCTCCAGATCGATCGCCACGACAGGCCGGGCGGGGTCGCGCCAGCTCTGGGCGAGCAGGAGCGGATGACGCGCCGCTTTGAGATGCACGCCCGCCGGGTCGAGAGTCGGACACGCTGCGGTCATCCGCTCCGCCAGCCGGGCGCGGGCGATGATCCAGTCGAGTTCACCAATGTCGGCGACCAGCCGTTCGATCTCCGGCAGCCTGGCCCGCACGGCGCCGGTCAGCTCGGTCAGGATCCGGGCGGTCTCCTGTTCCTCTTCTCGCGAGCTATCGATCAGGTCATTGTTGGCATCGATGACGCGGTCCGGCTCGAGGAAGACCGTCTGGCCGCTCTGGGAGCGGTCGTGAACGATGCCGCGGACGCGGGCCCGCGCCTCGGCGCGCACGGGCACGACGTAGCGCCCGTTGCGGCGCGTTACGTAGCGGTCGCTGAAGATCGTGTCGGCGCCGGAGGTTTGCAACAGCGATTCCAGATCGCGAACGATCCGTCGCTGGAGATCCCGGACCCGCTGCCTGACCCTCCGGAGCTTCGGGCTCGCGTCGTCCGTCAGGCCGCCGTCATCCGCGAGCGCGCGACACAGCGTGTCGTAAAGGTCGTCGAGCCTCGGGAAGCGGTCGGTGATGTCTGACAGTGCCGGCGCCACGGGGCGGATGCGGCGCCCGAACGCGGTGAGTCGAGGGCCCGCGGCGAGCAGCGGGATCAGTACCCACAGCTCGCCGCCGTCGAGGACGGCGCCGTCGGCGCGAGAGCGGTCAAGGCTCGGCCGGACATCGGGAATGGTTTCCCACGAGGGTACGCCATGCGCGCCGATCGCGGCGCGCGCCTGAGTGGTCTCTGCGAGCGCGGCCGATACGGCGCCCGGGTCGGTGAGGGGAATCGCCGTGAGCGCACGTTCACGCCCCATCGGGGTGCCGGTCTCGGCCGCCAGCAGGGCCCGGACTTCGTCCCATTCCACGCCCCGGCCCGAGAGTGCGCCTGCCTCCATGCCCTCGCCTCGGCCGCTCCCCGTCGTCATGTGGGGCGGGCCGGAGGAACAATCGGGAGCGTCGCGGCTGCTAATCCGAAAACCGCTCCCGCCGCTTGGCTTTCTTGCGCGCCGCCAGAGCCTTACGCTTGCGCCGGACGCTCGGCTTCTCGTAGTGCTGGCGCTTCTTGAATTCGGAAAGGAGCCCGGCCTTCTCGCACTGCTTTTTGAAGCGCTTGAGCGCGCTCTCGAAGGACTCGTCGGGCTCGATGATGACTTTGGTCACGGACTTCCCTCCCCCGGCCGACGCGGAAGCCATCACATCTATAAACTATAACTCTATACCATGTCGCCCTCGGGCTGGCAAACGATTGCGCGCACGGCCGGCGCGGGTCTCACCACGCAGCCCAGCGCCAGGACGAGCATCCGGATGCGGATGTTCGTCGCGGGGCCGTCAAGGCTTCTCCTGCGGCGCGCGGGCGGTGACGAGGTTCAGCACGCGCTCCGCCGCCTCGGCGCAGGCCACCTCGATCAGGGGCAGCTCCTCCGGCGAGAACCGCGTCAGCACGTGATCGGTGACCTCGTCCTTGTGGGCAGGCCGGCCGATTCCGACCTTCACGCGGCGAAGCTCGTCGGTCTGGAACGCCTCGATGATCGAGCGCACGCCGTTGTGGCCGCCGTGAGTGCCCCGCATGCGCACGCGCACAGCGCCGAGGGCGAGATCGATGTCGTCGTACACGAGAACGCAGTCCGCTGGCCCGAGCCCGAGCCGGCGGGCAAGCCGGGCCACCGGCGGCCCGACCACGTTCATGAAGGTCATTGGTTTGAGCAGGTACAGCGTCTCGCCGCGCCATGTCGCCCGGGCGAGCATCGCCTGGCCCTCGCGCGTCCAGCGCTTGTGCAGTATCCGCACCAGGTGGTCGAGGACGCGCTGGCCGAGGTTGTGACGGGTGTCCCGGTACTCCTTGCCGGGATTCCCTAACCCCACAACGGCCTGAGCCACGCGGCGCGGCCCCGGTTATTTCTTCTCCTTCTCCCGCTTCCCGGCCTCTTTGGGAGCTTCCGCGACAGTCGCCTCCTCTTTCGGCTTGCGCTCGGTGAGCACTTCGGGCTCGGCCGGCACGGCTGCGGCGACCGCGGCCACCGGCGCCTCCTCGGCCCTCGGCGGCGCCACGGTCGCGACGGCCTGGTTCGGGTCGTTGAGAATCCGCACGCCGGCCAGCGCCTGGAGCTGCGAAACCGTCAGGACGTCGCCGATCATGAGCGCCGAGACGTCGGCGTCGATGCGGTCGGGGATGAGGCCCGGCAGGCAGGAGATCTGCAGCTCGTGCATGACCAGGTTGAGGATTCCCTGCTGGTCTTTGACGCCTGCAGGCTCGCCGACCGGGTGCACGGCCACACTGACGGTGATCGCCTGGTCCATTCTGACTTCCTGGAGATCGACGTGCATCAGCGACTCCGAGACCGGGTCGAACTGGATATCCCGGATGATCGCGATGCGGGGCTGGCCGTCAGCGTCGAATTTGAGCGACAGGAGCTGGGTGCTGCCCTCGCGGCCGTGGATGATCCGCAGGAACTCGCGCGGATCCACGGTGATCGGTAGCGGGGAGGATCCTCCGTAGAGAATCG
The DNA here is from genome assembly GCA_003221435.1 of Candidatus Rokuibacteriota bacterium. GTDB lineage: Bacteria > Methylomirabilota > Methylomirabilia > Rokubacteriales > CSP1-6 > AR9. Next base: position 46,473 of record QHRS01000049.1, on the reverse strand, counting down.
CGGGGACCTGGCCGCCGCGACGCAGGCGCTTCGCGACCGATTTGCCCGTGCCCTCGCGGCGGTGAATCGTGAGCTCTCGCTGGTCCATGATGTTGACTCGCTCCTAGACAAATAGAGTCGAGACCGACTCCTCGTCGTGAATACGGCGGATCGCCTCGCCGAGCAGTGGCGCGACCGAAAGGACCGTCACCCGGGCCGCGCGCTTGGCTTCGGGCACGGGGATCGAGTTCGTCACGACCGTTTCCTCGAGGCAGGAGGTCCTGATCCGGTCCACTGCCGGGCCGGACAGCACAGGGTGGACCCCGCAGGCGATGATCCGGCGCGCGCCCTCACGCCGGAGCGCCTCGACGGCCTCGATCAGGGTCCCGGCGGTGTCGATCATGTCGTCGATGATGACGACATCCTTGCTCCTCACGGCGCCGATCAGATGCATGAACAAGGCGACGTTCGGCCCGTCCCGGCGCTTGTCGATGATGGCGAGGCCGGCCTTCAGCCGTTTGGCGATCGCACGCGCGCGCTCGACGCCGCCCGCATCCGGCGACACGATGACCGGGTCCTGGAGGTCCTTCTTGCCGAGGTAGTCGATGATCACGGGCGTCGCGAAGAGATGATCGACGGGTATGTTGAAGAAGCCCTGGATCTGGCCGGCATGCAGGTCGAGTGCCAAGACGCGGTCGACTCCGGCCGAGGTGAGCAGGTCCGCCACGAGCTTGGCCGTGATCGGCACGCGGGGCTGCGCCTTGCGGTCCTGCCGCCCGTAGCCGTAATAGGGGAGCACGGCCGTGATCCGGCCCGCCGACGCCCGCTTGAGCGCGTCGATCATCACCAGCAGCTCCATCAAGTTATCATTGACGGGCGGGCACGTCGGCTGGATCAGGAAAACATCCGCGCCCCTGACGTTCTCGTTGATCTGGACGAAGACCTCTCCGTCGGAGAACCGGTCGACGTTGGCGTCGGCGATCGGCACTCGGAGATACTGGCCGATCTCCTCCGCGAGCCCCCGATTCGCGTTGCCGGAGAACAGCTTCAGTTCGTACCGCATCCCGCCCTCGCTCGCGTCTCAGACCCGCGGGTTGATCGGCCCGGACTGCCACTACCCGTTGACTCGCCGACCGTCGAGAGCCTCCGGCTCTGCGCGGGCACTCCGACGGCGCGATGCACGCAGCGGGTCGCATCGGCGACCGTCGAGTGCCGGAGGCTCTGCGCAGGCACTCCGACGGCGATCAATTGGTTGGGGCGGGAGGATTCGAACCCCCGAATACGGGATCCAAAGTCCCGCGCCTTACCGCTTGGCCACGCCCCAACGAGACCCATTGTCGTCCAGCGGTCCTCGATGCTCAACTGTCGACTCGGATCGCATGAGCCTGATCGGCGCTCCCGACACCGTCCGGACCGACCAGCATGACCAGGAGGCTCGCGCCACGCGCGTCCGGATCTGCCGGGCGTGATCGAGCGAGCGGGCGATGCCAAACACGGTCGGTCCGCTCCCCGACATCACGGCTCCCAGCGCTCCCGCGCCAAGGAGCGCGCCCTTCATGTGCCCGATCACCGGATTGGCCGGCTCGACGACCTGCTCGAGTCCATTGTAGAGGCTCGCGGCGACGAGGGCCGCATTCCGTCTCGCGAGGGCCTCGATCATCGCCTGGCCGCGAGCGCCATCGGAAAACACGGCCTCCGTCACCCGGGCGTACACCTCTCCGGTGCTGAGGGGTCGATTGGGATTCACCAACACGAGCGCGTACGCTCCGTCAGCGGACAACCGTTTGAGGCGTTCCCCTCGCCCCGTCGCAAGCGCGCGGCCCGTGCCCAGGAAGAAGGGCGCGTCCATCCCGAGCTGAACCGCAAGATCGACGAGCCGCTCAGAACCCCACCGGAGACGCCACAGGCGGTTCAGGCCCCAGAGCGTCGCTGCGGCATCGCTCGAGCCGCCCCCCAGTCCCGCCGCGACCGGGATGCGCTTTTCAAGACGGATGCGCGCCCCTCGGTCAACGCCCGCGGCGTTGCGCAAGAGCGTTGCGGCGCGTAGGACCAGATTGTCGGCACGGGTCGGCACCCCTTCGATGTCGGTCTCCAACTCCAGAGAGTCCGCGTCGTCGAGCATCAGCCGGTCGGACAGATCCACGGCCTGCAGCACCGTAGCGATCTCGTGATAACCGTCCGCGCGCTTGCCGAGCACCTCGAGGGTCAGGTTCACCTTGGCCGAGGCATTCAGCACAAGGCGGCGACCACGTCCTGAGCCCTTCGACAAGGCACGGTACGCTAGCATGCACTTCTCTCCACGTCAATGGAAGCGTTGAATATTCGCATCTTGCGGTACGGTCAGACCGAACCGCTCCGCGCCGAGTCCCGTGCCGATCGCCGGCTGTCGATATCGGATGGTCGCCTCCAACGCAGCACCCGCCGCACTGGCGCGGATCTCGGTCGGCAGGTCGGGTTGGGAGTCCCTCCGATACGTGACGACGAGCGCCGTCCGTCCGCCCGAGACCTCCGTTTTCAGGACTTCGCCTGTCTCGCGGTCCATCCACACTCGCTGACTCCGGTCCCGCCCCACGAGCCGGAGCGACGGGCCGTCGGCGTCCGCCGGCAGAATTTCCGCTTCGCGCAGGCCGCCGGGTGGGATCACCCGTCCGATCAGCAGGCCGACGAGGTCCTCGGCGTCGAGCGGCACGCCGAGCCAGCGGCCCGTGGTCCGGGCATGGACGGGGCCGCTCAGCGACTGATTCTCGGCGACGTTGTACATCGTGAGCGCTCTGTCGGCGATCGTGAGGAGCAGGAAAGGCTGGCCGAACGGGGAGAGCGCCTCGAAGCGCAGCGAGGCCGGGGGCTTCACGAGGAGCACGCCCGAGAGCCGCTGGACGGTGGCCCCGCGGCGCACGGTGACCTCCGCGAGCGTGCGGAGGTCGGAGAATTCATCCCGGCGGAGCGTCAGGAGCGCGATGAGCCGGCGCGCGTCGTCCGGCAGCGGCGTCCGCGAAGGCGAGACTGCGGTCGCGCACGCGGCGAGACACAGGGCGGGGAGGAGGCTACTGAGAAGCCTTGGAGCTCTCACCTTTGACCCGACGCAGGCGATTACGCCCCTCTTCGAGCTTCTTCTTCACCGCGTCTGCGTTCGGATCGAGTGAGAGTGACTTCTCCCAGGCGACGACGGCGTCTTCGGTGAGGCCGTTCTTCATGAAGGCGTCCCCGAGGTGCTCGAAGATCACCGGGTCTTCCTTCGCCTTCTCGACGGCGCGCTTCAGTTCACGCAGGGCCTCGGCATAGCGGCCCTGCTGATACAGCGCCCAGCCGAGGCTGTCGATGAAGTAACCGTTGTCGGGCTCCAGGTCGAGCGCGGTCGAGATCAGCTTCACCGCCTCGTCCAGGTTGATCCCCTTCTCCGCGTACATGTAGCCGACATAGTTGTAGGCTTCGGCGTGCTTGGGATCGAGCCGGATCACTTCGCGAAACGCGTGGACCGCGTCGTCGAACTTCGTCTGCTTCTCGAACACGACGCCTAGCTGGAAGAGGAGGTCCTTGTTCTTCGGCTCGAGCGAGAGCCCCTCCTGGATCGAGGCCAGCGCGCGATCGTACTGCTGCGCGCGGTAATGCGCGGTTCCGAGGTAGAGGAACAGCTCGGCGCGCCGGGGTTCGAGGTTGACCGCCTCCCGGAGGATCGCGATCGCGTCCTCGTAACGCTTGGCACGGCTGTGGAGGAAGCCGAGCTGTACTCGCGCGTCGATCGACTGCGGATCGGCGCGCAGAATCTGCTCCAGCTCCTGGCGTGCCTCGGTCTCCTTGCCAGCGTCCATGTAGGTGGTCGCGAGGAAGTAGCGGGCGCGCAGGTTCGACGGCTCGAGGGCGAGCACGCGGCGAAACGCCTCGCCGGCCTTGTCCCACTGCTTCTGCTCGTAGTAGACGGCGCCCAGCTTCATGAACACGCGCTGATCGCGCGGCGCCGCCTCGGCGAGGCGCTCGATCTCGTCCTGCGCTTCCTTGAACCGGCCGAGCCGGATCAGGAGGTCGCCCAGGCGCTCCGCGAAGGCCCCGTTCTCGGGGTTGGTCTTCATCGCTTCTCGGTACACCTCGACCGCCTTGTCGGGTTCGTGCCGCGCCTCGTAGGTATACCCGAGCGCGGTCCACGCGCCGTCGTGATCCGGATCGAGCTCGACGGCGCGCCGCAGTCGCGCGAGCGCCTCGTCCCACTGCTCCTGCTCGACCGCGAGCCGCCCGAGCAGGAAATGGGCCTGGCCGAGGTTGGGCTGCACTGCGACGAGTCGAAGCAGGACGCTCCGCGCCCGGTCGTAGGTCTTCTGCTCGACTTCATAGCGGGCGAGCGCCAGGTAGGCGTCGGGCGACTTCGGATCGAGCGCGATGATTTTTTCGAACTCGGCCTCGGCTTCGGCGAACCTCTTCTGGGCCCGCAAGAGCTCGGCGAGAGTGAAGCGCGGCGCGGACGAGTCGGGCAAGAGCTGGACGGCCCTCCGCGCCGCGGCGATCGCCTCATCCCCTCCGTCGATGCGCCCGAGCCATTGCGCGATCTGCATCCACAGCGACGGTGACTTCGGATCGCGCTGGATCGCCTCCCGCAGCTCTGCGACCGCTTCCTTGAACCGGCCCGCCTGGCCGTGCATTTGCGCGACAGCAAAGTGGTAATACGCCTCGGCCGACGGATCCGGGACGCCCGGCGCCGCGGGAGGCGGGGTCGGCGTGTCGACGGTGCTCGCCGTCGGCATCGCGGTCGCGCACCCGGCCAGGAGGAGCAACAGGAATGCTGCCGGCAGAAGAATTCGTCTCATGCAATACCTCGTGTTAGGCGAATCGCCTCGTCTTCACGAGCAGTCGCCGCATCGAGTCCCTGAGGTCTCGATCGGCGATCGGGGTCAGCAGCGCGTCGATTGTTCGCCGTTCCGCGTCGGTGACCCGATGCTCGGGTGGGGCGGGCTCGCGTAACGCGGGCCGCGGGTCCGCGTCGAGCCTGCCGAGCGTCACTTTGAGCGACCGGACGCGCGCCGGCCCGAACTCCCGGGCGAGCGCGGTGAGGATCTCAGGCGAGCGCAGCGTGATTTCCTGACACCACGGGGAATTGTCGACGACGACCTGGAGGCCCCCCCCCGAGAGCGTACCCGGTTGAGTGCGCCGCGCCACCTCGGGCCCTACGAGAGACCGCCACCCCCGCCGGATCGCCTGCTCGAGGAGCCGGTCCGCGACCTGCGGGACGGCGGCTGGCAGGATCTCTCCGACGGCGCGCGGCGCCGATGTCCTCATCGCTAAACATCATAACGCGCTCTCTCCGCGGCGCAACAGCATATACGCTCGGGCCAAATTGACTTTCGATCCGACGCATATTTATAGTGTGACTCCCATGAGCCGTCCCAAGCGCGGAGACGCTCTCTCTCTGACCATTGACGACCTCGCGTTCGGCGGCGAGGGCGTGGGCCGGGCCGACGGATACGTGGTGTTCGTGCGTGGCGGAGTTCCCGGCGACCGGCTTCGGATCCGGCTCGTCGAAGCCCGGGCCCGCTTCGGCCGGGGCACGATCGAGGCGATCGAGGCTGGGTCCCCGGATCGCGTGGAGGCGCCGTGCCCGTACTTCGGCCGCTGCGGCGGCTGCCGCCTCCAGCACCTCGCCTATTCGGCTCAGCTCGCCTCCAAGGCCAAGCAGGTCGCGGATTGCCTCGAGCGCCTCGGCGGCCTCGGCAGCTTCGAGATCCGTCCGATCGTTCCCGCGCCCGAGATCTATGGCTATCGGAACAAGATGGAGTTCACGGTCGCCGGCACGGCCGGCGAGCCCGTCATCGGGTTGCACGAAGCCGACCGGTACGACTCGGTCCTCGACATCGAGCGCTGCCTGCTCCAATCGGATTCGCTCAACGCACTGCTGGACGAGACGCGGCAGGATGCGCGCGCGCGCCGGCTCAGCATCTACGATCAGCGGACCGGCGAAGGTCTGCTGCGCTTCCTGATGCTTCGCGAAGGCCGGCGGACCGGGGAGGCGATGGCGAACATCGTCACATCCGCCCCGGAGATCGCGACGCTGGCGCCGCTCGCCGATCGCCTGCGGGCGCGGGTGCCCGGCCCGGTCAGCGTGGTCGTCAACGTCAACTCCAGGAAGGCGAGCGTCGCCGTCGGCACCGAGGAGCACCTGCTGGCCGGCCGCGATCATATCAACGAGTCGCTCGGCGGCCTCACGTTCCAGGTGTCGGCGAACTCGTTCTTCCAGACGAACACCGTCCAGGCGGAGCGGCTGTTCGGGCTCGTCGAGACGGCGTGTGAGCTGACGGGCGGCGAGACCGTCGTTGATCTGTACTCGGGAACGGGCGCGATCAGCCTGCTGCTCGCCCGCCGCTGTCGGTGGCTGTACGGCATCGAGGTCGCCGCGACCGCGGTGGAGGACGCCGTCCGCAACGCGCGGGCGAACGGGATCGACAACTGCACCTTCCTCCCGGGCGAGGTGCGTCAGCACCTGCCCGCCCTGGTCCGAAACGGCGTGAAGGCCGAGGTCGTCGTCGCCGATCCGCCGCGGGCGGGCTTCCACCCGAAGGCGCTCCGCGCGCTCGTGTCGCTCGCCCCGGCGCGCCTCGTGTACGTGTCGTGCAATCCCGCCACGCTCGCCCGTGACGCCGCCGACTTGACCCGCGCGGGCTACCGGCTCGACTGGGTGCAGCCGGTCGACATGTTCCCGCACACGCCGCACATCGAGGCCATCGCGCGACTGACCCGCAGGGGATGAAGCGCTTCCTGGCGCGACGGCTGGCCCAGGCGCTCGTCGTCGTGCTCGGCGTGTCCGTCGTCGCGTTCTTCATCCTGCACCTGACCGGCGACCCCGCGCTGCTCCTGCTCCCGCCCGACGCGACCGCGGAGGAGATCCGCAATTTCCGCGACGCGATGGGCTTCAACGATCCGTTCGTCGTCCAGTACTGGCGCTTCCTCCGGGGCGCGGCGACGGGGAACTTCGGCGAGTCGTTACGGCATGGCGCGCCGGCGATGCGCCTGGTCGTCGAGCGACTCCCGGCGACACTCGAACTGGCCGGCGCGGCGATGGCGATCGCGCTCTGCGTGGCGCTCCCGGCCGGGATCGTGTCGGCCGTGCGTCGCAACACGCCCGTCGACTACGTCTCGACGGTCGTCGCCCTGCTCGGCCAATCGATGCCGACCTTCTGGCTCGGCATCATGCTGATCCTGATCTTCTCGGTCCGCCTCAACCTCTTGCCGTCGTCCGGGCGCGGCGGCCTCCCGCACCTTATCCTGCCGGCGGTGACGCTCGGCCTGTTCACCACCGCGCGGATGATGCGGCTCACGCGCTCGGGGATGCTGGAGGTGCTCGGGCAGGACTACATCCGCACTGCGCGCGCGAAGGGCGTGAACGAGTCACCGGTGATCTGGAAGCACGCGCTGCGGAACGCGGCGGTGCCGATCGTGACGATCGCCGGCATCGAGCTGGGCGCACTGCTCGGGGGGTCGGTCATCACCGAGACGATCTTCGCGTGGCCCGGCGTCGGGCGCCTGTCGGTGCAGGCGATCTACAACCGCGATTACCCCGTCGTCCAGGCGGCCGTGTTCCTCCTGTCCACGACGTTCGTCGTGGTGAACCTGCTGGTCGACGTCGCCTACACCTACCTCGATCCGCGTATCCGCACGTGACCAGGCTGATCCGCCGGCGGACCGCGCTCTTCGGCCTGGTCGTGGTGGTCGGCGTCGTCGCGGCGGCGGTGTTCGCCCCGATGCTGTCGCGGTTCGATCCGATCGAGCAGAACATCAGCCAGCGGCTCGAGCCGCCCGGGTGGACGGACGGGTCGGGCCTCGTGCACCTCCTCGGGACCGACCAGCTCGGCCGGGACATCCTCGCCCGCATCATCCACGGCTCCCGCATCGCGCTCCTCGTCGGCTTCGCCGCGGTCGCCATCTCCGGCCTCATCGGCCTGGCGGTGGGGCTCGTCTCCGGCTACGTCGGGGGGCGCGTGGACGATCTGTGCATGCGACTCGCCGACATCCAGCTCGCGTTCCCCTTCATCCTGCTCGCGATCGCGGTCATCGGTGTCCTCGGGCCGAGCCTCGGCAACATCATCGTCGTCATCGGTGTCTCGAGCTGGGTCGTGTACGCGCGGGTCGTGCGCAGCGAGGTGCTCTCGATCCGCGAGCGCGAGTTCGTCCAGGCGGCCATCGCGCTGGGTGGCGACGACAGCCGCGTGCTCGTGCGACACGTCCTGCCGAACGCGTTCGCGCCGTGGCTCGTCGTCGCGACGCTGGACATGGCGCGGGTGATTGTGATCGAATCGGCGCTGTCGTTTCTCGGGCTCGGCGTCCAGCCGCCGACTCCGACGTGGGGTGGCATGCTCGCTGACGGCCGCGTCTATCTCTCGACGGCCTGGTGGCTGGCAACCTTTCCGGGGGTCGCGATCCTGATCACGGTTCTCGGGATCAATCTTCTCGGTGACGGGCTCCGCGATGCGCTCGACCCGCGGCTCCAGGTGTAGCGCTGGAGCGGCCGGACACGAGAGCCGAGCGGCGTTGGCGAGACTGTTGCGAGCCGTCCACGACCCGCGGCCCGGTGGAGGAAGGCGGGCCGACGGATCCGGCATCGGCACGGCGATTGAACCGTGACTCCGCGGCTGCCGGGTCGGACGGGGCGTGAACGCTGACCGACGGGGCGACACATGGACGATCGACTGGTTCTCACTGGCGCGACGCTGATCGACGGCACCGGCGCGCCGCCCGTGTCTGGACGCGCCGTCGTCGTCGAGCGTGACCGGATCACGGCGGTGGTGGATGCGGCCCGCGCGCCAGCCGGGGCGGTGCTCCGGCTCGACGGCCTGACGTTGCTCCCCGGACTCATCAACTGCCACGTCCATCTCTGCCTCGGCGGCGAAGCCGATCCCGTCCGCCCCCTGATCGATGATCCGCTCCCGCTGACCGCGCTGAAGGCCGCGATTCGCGCGCGCCAGACGGTCGAGGCGGGAGTCACGACGGTCCGCGACCTGGGCGGCAAGGACTATCTCGAGCTCTCTCTCAAGCGCGCGATCGCCGAGCGGCTGATTCCCGGCCCCCGGGTGGTTGCGGCGGGACGCGGCATCTGCATGACGGGCGGCCACGGCTGGTGGTTCGGGCGGGAGGCCGATGGGCCGGACGACGTGCGGAAGGCGGTGCGCGAGCAGCTGAAGATGGGCGCCGACGTGATCAAGATCTTCGCGACCGGGGGCGTGATGACGCCCGGAGTCGAGCCCGGGTCGACGCAGCTCACCGACGAGGAGATCCGCGCCGCAATCGAGGAAGCGCGCAAAGCGGGCCGCCGCGTGGCGGCGCATGCCCAGGCGACGGCCGGGATCCGGTCGTGCGTCGACGCGGGGATCAGCACGATCGAGCATGGTGTCTTCCTGGACTCGGATCTCGCCGCGCGGATGAAGGGGGGCGGCGTCTTCCTTGTCCCGACGCTCTGCGCCCCCCGCGCGATTGCCGACGGCGGTGAGGGAGCCGGGATCCCGGCGTTCATGGTCCGCAAGGCGCGCGGGCTCCTCGAGACCCACGGCAAAAGCTTCGCACTGGCGGCGCGCGCGGGCGTGCCGATCGCCGCCGGCACGGACGCGGGCACGCCGCTGAACCCGCACGGCACCATGGTGCCGGAGCTGGAGATGATGGTGCAGCACGGGCTCACGCCGATGGACGCGCTGCGGGCGGCGACCTATCGCACCCGGTTTCGCCGCGGATCTCCTCGCCATTCACGGAGATCCGCTCGCCGGCGTCGGCGCGCTCTCGCAGGTTCGGCTCGTGGTGGCGAACGGGGATCCGGTGGTCAATCGGCTGACCCCGGTGGCGGAGCGCGGGCCGGGGACGGCGGAGCGTGCGGCGCCGGTGAGGGAGAAGTTATCATGACACGCCGGCTGATCTGGCTTGTGGCGGCGCTCGCCGCTCTCTGGCCGTCCACGGCAGCGGCGGCGCCCGAAGGGCGGATCGTCGTCGCGCAGGGCGTCGACCCGACCACGCTCGATCCGCACTTCCATGAGGAGACGCCCGCCTACAACGTGCTGCTCAACATCTACGACACGCTGCTCTTTCGGGATCGCGACGAGAAGATCATCCCGTGGCTCGCGGAGTCCTGGCGCGTCGTCACGCCCACCACGTGGGAATTCAAGCTGCGCCACGGCGTCGTGTTCCACAACGGCGAAGAGTTCGACGCCGAGGCCGTGAAGTGGAGCCTCGACCGCCTCCGCGATCCCGAGCTGAAGAACCGCCAGGCCGCGAACTTCCGCCTGGTCACGTCGGTGGACGTCGTGGACAAGTTCACCGTGCGCATCGTCACGGGTAAGCCGTTCCCGACGCTCCCGAACCAGCTCGCGCTCCGGGGCGCGATACTGGCGCCCCGGCACTTCAAGGGAAAGGACCGGGCGTTCACCGACCGCAACCCGGTCGGCACGGGGCCCTATAGGTTCGTGCGCTGGGACCGGGACGAGCGGCTCGAGCTCAGCGCCAACGAGCGCTGGTGGGGCGGCGCGCCGAAGGTCAAGACGCTCATCTTCCGTCCGATTCCCGAGCACGCCGTGCGCGTCGCCGCGCTCCAGGCCGGCGAGATCGACCTCGCCGTCAACGTCCCGCCGCACCTGCTGCCGGTGATCGAGAAGCACCCCCGGCTCTACAGCGCCAGGGCGCCGAGCGTCCGCACGCTCTTCATCCCGATCTACACGCACCAGTTCGACGCGGCCAACAAGCCCACGGGGCCGGTCGAGGGCCCGACCGCAGACAAGCGCGTGCGGCAGGCGATCCTCGCCGCCGTTAATCCCGACGAGATCATCGGGACCGTGCTCGAGAGCCAGGCAATCCGGACGGCCACGCCGCTCACCGCGAAGCACTTCGGCTTCGACCGGGCGCTCCGGCCCGTCCGGCAGGATCCGGCCCGGGCCGAGCGGCTCCTCGCGGAGTCCGGGTTCCCCACCGGCATCGACCTCACGCTCAACTCCCCCGACGGGCGCTATCTCAAGGACAAGGAAGTCGCCGAGGCCGTGGCCGGCCAGCTCACCAAGGCCGGCATCCGCACGCGCGTACGCACGTGGGAGTGGACCACCTACCTGAACCAGCTCGTCTACGTCCACAAGGCCAAGCCGATGAACCTGATCGGCTGGGGCAACACGACCTGGGACGCCGACGGCACGCTGGTTCCGCTCTGGCGCAGCGGCAACCCGCTGGCCAACTACCATAGCCCCGAGTTCGACAGCCTCGTCGACGAGGCGCAGACCTCGCTCGACGCCGTGCGCCGCCAGGAAATCTACGCGAAGGCGCTCCGGCTGCTGCTGGATGACGGCGCGCTGCTGCCGCTCTACCAGCAGATGGATCTCTACGGCGTGAACAAGCGGGTCAGCTTTCAGGCGCTCTCGTCGGAACGGATCGTCGGCGCGTGGCTCGGCATCCGCCCGGGTCCATGATCTAACTCGGAGGGGGCGCCGCCCCCCTCCGAGGGATCCGGCGTCGCGGAACGGCTCGGATCGGCGGGGGGCGTGATAGAGTGGCCGCGATGCTCGGCGAGATTCTCGATGATCTCCTGACCTCTCCGACCACCGGGCCGTGCATCACCGCGATGCGGCGCCTTCTCGCGCGTCCCGCCGTCCCCGCTCCGTTTCCCGCCTCGCTCGACCCGCGCATCGCCGGGGCGCTCACGAACCGTGGCATCGAGCAGCTCTACTCGCATCAGGCGCGCGTCTGGGAGCTCGTCGACAAGGGCCAGCATGTCGTGGTCGTGACCCCGACCGCGTCGGGCAAGACGCTCTGTGCCCGATGCACGCGTGCTCTATCTCTTCCCGACCAATGCCCTCGCCCAGGATTAGCTCGCCGAGCTGGAGGCTCTCGCCCGGAGCCTGCCCGGGCTCCGCATGTTCACCTACGACGCCGACACGCCACAGGACGCGCGCCGTGCGGTACGGGCGCGGGCGAACCTCGTCCTGACCAATCCCGACATGCTGCACTCGGGGATCCTGCCGCACCACACGAAGTGGCTCAACCTCTTCCAGAACCTGCGATACGTGATCATCGATGAGCTGCATGCCTACCGCGGGGTCTTCGGCTCCCACCTGGCCAACGTCATGCGGCGCCTCAAGCGGATCTGCGCGCACTACGGCTCCTCGCCCCAGTTCATCATGGCGTCCGCGACGATCGCGAACCCGCGGGAGCTGGCCGAGCGCCTGATCGGCGAGGGCGTGGAGGAAGTCGCCGAGAGCGGGGCGCCCGCGGGCGAGAAGGTGTTCCTCTGCTACAACCCACCCGTCGTCAACCCCGAGCTCGGCATCCGGGCGCCGTACCTCGGCGAGGCGGCGCGGCTCGCCGCGCGCTTCCTCAAGCAGAAGATCGCGACGATCGCGTTCGCCCAGAGCCGGCTGGCGACGGAGGTGCTGCTCTCGACGATCAAGGCCGCCGTCGCTGACCGGACCGGCGATGCCGGGATCGTGCGCGGCTACCGGGGCGGCTACCTGCCCACGCGCCGCCGCGCGGTCGAGCACGGGCTCAGGTCGGGCGAGGTGCTCGGAGTCGTGTCGACGAGCGCCCTCGAGCTGGGCGTGGACATCGGGCACCTCGACGTGGCGGTGCTGGCCGGGTATCCGGGCACCATCGCGTCGCTCTGGCAGCAGGCCGGGCGCGCCGGGCGGCGGAGCGGGCGCTCCGCGGCGATCTTCGTCGCCACGAGCGCGCCCCTCGACCAGTTCATGGCATCGCACCCGGACTATCTCTTCGGCACGCCGCCGGAGCACGCGCGCGTGAATCCCGACAACCCCTTCATCCTCGTCAACCACCTCAAGTGCGGAGCGTTCGAGCTGCCGTTCGCCGAAGGCGAGACGTTCGGCGACGCCGACGTGCGCCTGCACCTCGCGGCGCTCGAGGACGAGGGGCTGCTCCATCGCGCCGGCGACCGCTGGCATTGGGCGTCGGAGACCTATCCGGCCGACCACGTGTCGTTACGCACGGTCACGACCGACAACTTCCTGGTGATCGACACGACCGCGCGGGACGAGACGCAGGTTGTGCGGCGGCAGATCATCGCCGAAGTCGACTGGTCGAGCGCGTTCGCGACGATCCATCCGAAGGCGATCTACCTCATCGAGAGCGAGCCGTACGAGGTGCAGGAGCTGCACTTCCGCGAGGTCGAGGAGAAGGTCGCGTACGTCAAGCGGGTATCCGTCGACTACTTCACCGACGCGATCAGCGCCAAGGGCATCTGGATCCTCCGGCGGCTCGCCGATCGGGCCGGGCGTGCCTACCAGGCGAGCCAGGGCGAGGTGCTCGTCGCGGAAAAGGTCGTGGGGTTCAAGAAGATCAAGCTCGCGACGCTCGAGAACGTCGGCTCGGGGGAGGTCGAGCTCCCGCAGCAGGAAATGCAGACGACGAGCGCCTGGCTGACGATCGACCCCGCCGTGCTCGAGCGCGTGAGCCCCTCGCGGGAGGAGCTCGTCGACGGGCTCCGCGCGGTCACGTATCTGCTCCATCACCTGGCCCCGATGTTTCTCCTGTGCGACGTCCGCGACCTCGGCTCCTGGCTCGGCGACTCGACCCGGGCGACCCCCGGCGCCGCGGTCGACACGGTCCAGTCCACGCGCCGCCGGCTGCTCGAAGCCGACCGGTTCAACCCGACCATCTATCTCTACGACAGCCATGCCGGCGGGATCGGGCTCGCGGAGCGGGTATTCGAGGTCCTCCCGGACCTGCTCGCGCGGGGCCTCGACGTCCTGTCGAGCTGCCGGTGCCGCTCGGGCTGCCCCTCGTGTGTCGGGCCCGTGAACGAGGTCGGCCGCCGGGCGAAGCCGATCGCCACGGCGATCCTCGAGTCGCTCGGCGCCTGATCGGCGGTCGATGCACACGCTCGACGACCTGCGGCGAATCGTCCGGCGCATCGATCAGTCCCGCCCCGCGCGTCCCGCGGCCGAGCCGATCGAGACGCTCGTCGGCGGCGCCCTCGAGGACACGGAGCACGGGCCGATCGTCTCGGTGCGTCGCGAGTACGCGCTGGATCACCGGCACGGCGCGACCGCCTTCGACAGCGCCTTCAGCGCCGCGCCCTCGCTGCTCGGCGTGCTCACCCGGCAGGGCGCCCCGGCCGGCAGCGTGCGCCGCCTCCTGTTTCTCGACACCGAGACCACCGGCCTGGCGGGCGGCACCGGCACGTACGCGTTTCTGGTGGGCATCGGGTTCGCGGAGGGCGACCGCTTCGTGGTGCAGCAGTTCTTCATGCGCGATCTCGACGAGGAGCCCGCGCTGCTCGCGGCGCTCGCGCCGCGCTTCGCGCACGCGGACGGCCTCGTGACCTACAACGGCAGTGGCTTCGACGTCCCGCTCCTCGAGACGCGCTTCATCCTCGCGCGCCGCCGGTGGCCGGATCTCTGGCACCTCGATCTCCTCGCGCCGGCGCGTCGGGTGTGGGGGGTCCGATTCACGGACTGCCGGCTCACGACGCTGGAGCACGGGGTGCTCGGCCTCTCGCGCGACGACGACGTGCCCGGCGCGATGATCCCCGCCCTCTACTTCGACTATCTGCGCCGCCGCCACGCCGGCGCGCTGCCGCGGGTGTTCAGCCACAACCGGCTCGACGTGCTGTCGCTCGTCGCGCTGACCTCGTGGCTGGCCCGGGCGCTGGGCTCTCCCGAAGAGTGCGCGCTGGCGCCGGAGGAGTACGCGGGCCTCGGCCGGTTGTGGGAGCGCGTCGACCCCGAGCGGGGCCTCCCGTGCTACCGGCGGGCGCTCGCCTGCGGGCTGTCCGGCGCCGAGGCCGATCGGGTGCGGCTCCGTCTCGCGTGGTGGGAGAAGCGCCGCGCGCGCTGGGACGCCGCGCGCCAGCTCTGGGAAGTTGCCACCGGCGCGGAGACGTTCGATCCGCGGCCGTGGGAGGAGCTGGCGAAGTTCTACGAGCACAAGCGACGCGACTTCGCGGCGGCTCGCCGCGTCGTGCTCCGGGCGGTCGAGCGCGCGCGGCACACGGTGGCCGGCGCGCGCGCGCGCCAGGACCTCGATCGTCGCCTCGCCCGGCTCGAGCGCCGCCTCGCGGCCTCGCGCTGAATCCTGCTAGGATAGCTTTTAGCCCCTGATGATCCGCCCGCTCGAGCTGATTCACCGGCTGGAACAGAGCGTCGGTCGCGCCCTCGTGGGCAAACCCGATGTCATCCGGCTGGCCGTGATCGGCCTCCTCGCCCGCGGGCATGTGCTGATCGAGGACGTGCCGGGGGTCGGCAAGACGACGCTCGCGGCCGCGCTCGCCCGCTCGATCGGGGCGGGATTCCAGCGCATCCAGTTCACCTCGGACATGCTCCCGTCCGATGTGCTCGGCGTGGCTGTCTACCAGCCGGATCGCGGCGAGTTCGTGTTCAAGCCGGGCCCGCTCTTCACGAACTTCGTCCTGGCGGACGAGATCAACCGGACGACGCCGAAGACCCAATCGAGCCTCCTCGAGGCGATGAACGAGGGACAGGTGTCGCTCGACCATTCCACGTACCCGCTGCCGCGGCCGTTCATGGTGCTCGCGACGCAGAATCCGCGGGAGTACGAGGGCACGCATCCGCTGCCCGAGTCCCAGCTCGACCGCTTCCTGCTGCGGATCCGGATCGGCTACCCGGCAGCGTCCGACGAGAAAACGATCCTGCGGGGTGCCGGGGAGCACGCGCTGCACGCGATCTCGCCCGTGGTCAGCGTCGGCGACGTGCTCGAGCTGCAGGACGTCGTCGAGCGGGTGAGAACCGAGGATTCCATTCTGGAGTACCTGATGGCGCTGGTGGCGGCGACCCGCGCATCCGCGCCGCTGGCCCTCGGCGCGAGCCCCCGGGGCTCGCTCGCGCTCCTGCGGGCGGCGCAGGCCCGCGCCCTCGCCGACGGCCGCGACTACGTGGTCCCGGACGACATCAAGACGCTGGCCGTCCCGGCCCTCGCGCATCGGGTGCTGCTCCGGACGCGGACGGACCCGGGCGCCGGCTCGGGCATGGACGCCGAATCCGTGATCCGTGCCCTCGTCCAGGACCTCGCCGTGCCGAGATAGCGGTGTTCGCCGCGTGGTGGTCGCGCGCGTTTCGGCCGCCCCGGACGATCTGGCCCACGCGCGAGGGGTGGTGGCTCCTCTTCGCGGCCGTCGGGCTCGGCTTCGCGGCGATGAACACCGGAAACAACCTGCTCTACCTGCTCGTCTCGATGCTCCTCGGCCTGATTGTGGTCTCGGGGATCCTTTCGGAGCGCTCGATGCGCGGGCTGCGGATCTCCATGACGATGCCCGGAGAGATTTACGCCGGCCGCCCAGCGCTCTTCGGCGCGGCGGTCGTCAATCGCAAGCCATGGGCGGCGTCGTACTCGATCACGCTCGAGATACTCGGCCGTGAGGCGCGGCCCCGGCTCCTCTACGTGCCGAGGCTCGCATCCGGCGCGGAACACTTCTTTACGTGGGAGGATGTGCTGCCGCGGCGCGGACGGCAGCAGCTCGCGGGAGTTCGGATCACGACGCGCTTCCCGTTCGGGCTGTTCCTGAAGGCCGGGCGCGCCGTGGTCGGCCCCGACGTCGTCGTCTACCCGTCGGTCGGGGCGATCTCCTTGGAACGCGTGGCTCTGCTTGGGATCGGCGAGACGGTGTCGCGGCGTGGCCGGGCAAGTGATCTTTTCAATCTCCGCGAGTACCGCTGGGGGGACGATCCCCGGCTGATCCACTGGCGCAGCACCGCGAAGGCGGCCACGCTGATGGTACGCGAGCTGGGAGCCGAGGCGACCGTCCATACCAGGATCATCCTCGACCCCACGGGTCCGGGCGAGGCGAGCTGCCTCGAAGCCGGCCTGTCCGAAGCCGCGTCGCTGGCGGTGCACCTCCTGAGATCCGGGGCCTCGGTCGAGCTGGTCGGCCCCGGCGTCGACGTCGCGCTCGGCAGCGGTCGACCCCACGAGCGGAGGATCCTCACCGCGCTCGCCCTCTACGAGCTGGGCGCCCGGATCGCCCCGACGGCGGCGCCGGCGGAACGGGGACGCTCGCCCGTTTCCTTGCGCGAGATCCGCGTGGCGCTCGGCCAGGCGCGGCCTCAGAGCGCGTGAAAGAATCGACCCCGCGGGTGGCCCGGTGGGGGGTGTCGGGGGGAGCGGCGCCGCTCCCCCCGACGTTGATTCAGAGCGCGTGAACGAATCGTCGCGCCCGGGGCCGGTCAACTGACCGCACCGCTCGCCTTCCGTCTCGCGACGTATCTGCTGGCGCTTGACGGGCTCGTCGCCCTGCACCTGGCAGGGCTGCTCGGGAGCATCGGCGCGGCAATCGTCGCCGCCGCGATCCTCGGCAGCTGGTGGCGGGAGCGTCCCGTTGCCGCCAAGGGAGCAGGACCGCGCCTCGGCCCCCTCGTGATCGTCATCGGGGCGGCCGCCTCGGCGCTCGACCTGCTCTATCTGGCCCAGTCCCTCCTCGACGGGTTCGTCCGCCTGCTGCTCTTCCTGCTCCTCTATCGGCTCTATACGCGCCGCTCGCTCCGGGACGGCCGGGATGTTGGCTTCCTCTCGTTCTTCATGCTCGTCGCGGCATCGTCGGTGACCTTCGATGTCGCGTTCCTGTTCATCTTTCTCGTGTTCCTTGTGCTCGGCGTGTGGGCGTTCATGCTCCATCACATCCTGACCGAGGCCGACCGCGTCGCGGGCTCCCGCGCCGCCGCGGCGACGGCGCGCGCACATCTCGCCCCGCCACTGCTCGCCCTGAGTGTCGCGGCCTCGGTCGCCACCCTCGCCGCTACCGCCGCCTTCTTCTTCATCATTCCCCGGGTCGGCCAGGCGGCGTTGCCGCTTCGGGCCCGGCTGGGAGCGATGGTGTCAGGGTTCTCCGACCACGTCGAGCTCGGCGCATTCGGGGAGATCGAGACCAATTCGAGCGTCGTCATGCGCGTGCGGTTTCCAGACGGGCCCGCGGCTCCCGAGCGTCTGGCGAACCTGCGCTGGCGCGGCATCGCGTTCGACCACTTCGACGGACACTCGTGGACGGTCGATCGGCCCCAAGTCTCGGCGCTGCCACGATCGGGCGCCGGCCTCTTCGACGTGAGCTCGTACCGCGGTGTGGGGCCCTTCGTCACGCAGGAGATCTATCTCGAGCCGATCGGCACGGAGCGAATCTTCGCCGCGCCCCGCCTGCTGAAGCTCGGCTTGGCGACCGACGCGGTCCGGATCGACGAGATGGGGAGCGTCTCCGTCACGGTTCCATCCGCGCGCCTCAGGTACATCGCCCATTCGGAACTGGAACCGGCAACGCGACAGGCCGGGCACGATCCGGTCACGCCGGCGGCCTCCAACGTCGAGTCGCTCGACCGCTATCTGCGCCTGCCGCCGACATCTCCCCGCGTCGGCGATCTCGCGCGCGCGGTCAGTGCGGGCAGCCACGGGCCGTCTGACGCGGCCCTCCGGCTCACGCGTTTTCTCTCGAACGAGTTCCGCTACACCCTCGCGCTGTCGCGGCAGACCCAGCTCGGACCGCTCGAGGAGTTCCTGTTCGTCCGCCGTTCCGGCAATTGTGAGTACTTCGCGACGGCGCTGGCGATCATGCTCCGGAGCATCGGGATCCCGGCACGCCTCGTCAACGGCTTCCAGCGCGGCGAGTGGAACCCATACGGGCGCTACTTCATCGTTCGCCAGCGCGACGCGCACTCGTGGGTGGAAGCGTACATCGACCGGATCGGGTGGGTGACGCTCGATCCGTCCCCGCGCGCCGGCCCGGGCGCGGGGCCGAGTCCGCTCGGCCTCTACCTCGACGCGCTCAGGCTGCGCTGGTATCGCTACGTCGTCAACTGGAGCCTCCGGGATCAGATGTCGATCGCGGCGGTTTTCCAGCGCGAGACGTCGACCTGGCGGCAGCGGCTGTTCGAGGCTCGCCGGTTTGGTGACCTGCCGCCCGCCGGGGCCGCGTGGGCGGCGCTCGTCGCGGGCGTCGTGGCGTTGCTGCTCTGGCGCAGGCTGCGGCCGTCGGCGGCGCAGCCGACCCTCCGGGTCCCGAGGTTCTACCAGCGGGCGCTGCGGACGCTCGCGCGGCGGGGGCTCCACCCCGCACGGGGCGAGACCGTGCGGGAGTTCCTCGCGCGAGTCGGCGCGGCGGCGCCCGCGTGCGCCGCCCCGCTGGCGAGGCTCACGGCCGGCTACGAGCAGACGCGGTTCGGCTCGGCGGAGCTCCGGACCGACGAGCTCGCGGCGCTCGACCTCTGCCTCGCCGAGCTCGAGAGGCCCGCAGTCCCATAGGAGCCTTCGTTGCAACCGGCTTCGAGCGCCGGCTTTGCCGGCGCCTGACCCGGGGGAGGTTCGGAGGGGGCCGTCGAGGCCCCTTCCGAGGTTATTCAGCGACGGGAGTCAGCGGGGGCTTGCCCTCGAGGACGGCCAGGCAGTTGTTGACCGCCAGACTCGCCATCTTGAGGCGCGTCGCCTCGGAGGCGCTCCCGATGTGTGGCGCCAGCACCGAGTTGTCGAGGGCGAGCAGGCCGGGGTGCACCTCGGGCTCGTGTTCGTGGACATCCAATCCAGCGCCGGCGATCCAGCCCTCGGTGAGCGCCTGCACGAGCGCAGCCTCGTCCACGACCGGGCCGCGCGCGGCGTTGATCAGGTAGGCCGTCTTCTTCATCGACCTGAGCGCCGCCGCATCGATGAGATGGCGGGTCTCGGGCGTCAGCAGGCAGTGGAGGGTGACGAAATCAGACTCGCGGAGCAGAGTCGCCTTGTCGGTGAAGGCCGCGCGGAGCTCCCGCTCGACCGCGG
>QHRS01000049.1:0-26713 GCA_003221435.1 Candidatus Rokuibacteriota bacterium | reverse complement strand
CGCCCGAAGCCGATCACGCCGAGCGTCTTTCCGTGGACGTCACCCCCGAGCAGGCGCATGAATTCCCATTTCCGCCACTTGCCGGCCCGCACATACCTGTCCGCCTCCACGACCCGGCGCGCCGTGGCCATCAGGAGCGCCCAGGTGAAATCGGCGGTCGTATCAGTCAGCACGTCGGGTGTGTTCGTGACCACGATCCCCCGCCGCCGGGCGGCCGGCACGTCGATGTTGTTGTAGCCCACCGCGACATTCGCCACCACCCTGAGCCCAGGGGCGGCGCCGAGAACCTCATCGTCGATCAGGTCGGTGATCTGGCAGACCAGGCCGTCCTTGTTCTTGAGCCTAGCCATCAGTTCTGGTTTGGAGAGCGGTTCCTCGCCGACGTGGAGGTCAACTTCAGCCCGGCGGGATGCCATGGCGATCGGTTCTTCAAGCAAATTCCCTGAAATCAATATCTTAGGCTTCATCGAGGACCTCCGAGCCGATCTCGGAAAACGCTTGATTTAGGATTGTCGCGCCGGTATATTAGCACTCGCTCTGGTCGAGTGCTAATAGCGTACAGCGATGGCGAAGACGCGGGCCTGGTCTGGGCCGGTCGATGCCGGGAGACAGACACCATGGCCAATCCAAAAGGAGGAGGGCCGCCTATGAAGATCCGTCCGTTGCATGACCGCATCCTTGTCAAGCGAATGGAGGAGCAGGAAGTCCGCCGCGGCGGAATTATCATCCCCGACACTGCTAAAGAAAAGCCCCAGGAAGGGAAAGTCGTCGCCGTCGGGAACGGGAAGGTGACCGAGGAAGGCAAGAAGATCCCGCTCGACGTGAAGGGCGGCGACCGGATTCTCTTCGGCAAGTACTCGGGCAACGAGGTCAAGATCGAGGACGAAGAGTACATAATCATGCGGGAAGAAGACGTCCTCGCGATCCTGGAATAGCTCAATCCACCGATAAAAAAAGGAGAGACGAGATATGCCGAAGCAGCTCAAATTCAACGAGGAGGCTCGGGCGGCCCTGCTCAAGGGCATGAATGTGATGGCCGAAGCGGTCAAGGCCACGCTCGGCCCGAAGGGGCGCAACGTCGTCATCGACAAGAAGTTCGGGAGCCCCACGATCACCAAGGACGGCGTCACTGTCGCCAAGGAGATCGACGCGTCCAAGACGTCCGACATCGCTGGCGACGGCACCACGACCGCCACGGTGCTGGCCCAGTCCATCTTCAAGGAAGGCCTGAAGAACGTGACGGCGGGCGCCAACCCGATGGGGCTCAAGCGCGGCATCGAGAAGGCCGTCGAGACCGTCGTGGAGGAGCTGAAGAAGCTCTCCAAGTCGACCAAGGACAAGAAGGAGATCGCCCAGGTCGCGTCGATCGCCGCCAACAACGACAAGACGATCGGCAACCTGATCGCCGAGGCGATGGAGAAGGTCGGCAAGGACGGGGTCATCACCGTCGAGGAGTCCAAGTCGGCCGAGACCGTCCTCGACGTGGTCGAGGGCATGCAGTTCGACCGCGGCTATCTCTCGCCGTACTTCGTCACGGACGCCGAGAGGATGGAGTGCGTGCACGAGGACGTCCAGATCCTGATCCATGAGAAGAAGATCAGCGTGATGAAGGACATGCTCCCGCTGCTCGAGCAGGTGGCACGCTCGGGCAAGCCGTTCCTGGTCATCGCCGAGGACATCGAGGGTGAGGCGCTCGCCACGCTCGTCGTGAACAAGCTGCGGGGCACGCTGCAGTGTGCCGCGGTCAAGGCCCCCGGCTTCGGCGACCGTCGCAAGGCCATGCTCGAGGATGTCGCGATCCTGACCGGCGGCAAGGCGATCACCGAGGACCTCGGCATCAAGCTTGAGAACATCAAGCTCGAGGATCTCGGGAAAGCCAAGAAGGTCGTCGTGGACAAGGACAACACCACGCTCGTCGAGGGCGCCGGTAAGACCTCTGCGATCGAGGGCCGCATCAAGCAGATCCGCGCTCAGATCGAGGAGACCACGTCCGACTACGACCGCGAGAAGTTGCAGGAGCGGCTGGCCAAGCTCGCCGGCGGCGTCGCGGTGATCAAGGTCGGCGCGGCGACCGAGACCGAGATGAAGGAGAAGAAGGCTCGCGTGGAGGACGCGCTCAACGCGACCCGCGCGGCGGTCGAGGAAGGCATCGTCCCGGGCGGTGGTGTCGCGCTGCTGCGCGCCGCCAAGGCGCTCGAGAAGCTGAAGCTCGAGG
Source organism: Candidatus Rokuibacteriota bacterium (assembly GCA_003221435.1). Taxonomy (GTDB): domain Bacteria; phylum Methylomirabilota; class Methylomirabilia; order Rokubacteriales; family CSP1-6; genus AR9. The sequence continues at coordinate 24,498 of QHRS01000049.1, read as the reverse complement.
GCGACGAGAAGGTCGGCGCCAACATCGTGCGCCGGGCGCTCGAGGAGCCCATCCGTCAGATCGTCGAGAACGCGGGCCTCGAGGGCAGCGTGATCGTCGAGAAGGTGAAGGCCGCGACGGTGCCGACCCAGGGGTTCGATGCCGAGACGATGGAGTACGTGGACATGCTGCAGGCCGGCATCATCGACCCGGCGAAGGTGGAGCGCGTGGCGCTGCAGAATGCGGCGTCGATCGCGTCGCTCCTGCTGACGACCGAGGCGCTGATCACCGACCTTCCGGAGGAGAAGTCGGCCGCCGCGCCGCCGATGCCGCACGGCGACATGTATTAACGTCGGCGCGATGCGCTGACGGCGGTACGGCCCCGGTCGGCGTTGGCAGCCGGCCGGGGCCGTATCCTTTTTCCAACCTTGACGCTGAGTCGGTGCTCTGTTGAGATATCCGGCGGACCGTGTTACGGTAGGGCGCTTCGGGAAGGGGGTGAGAGCATTCCGAGACCCTACGAGATTCTGGTGACCATCGATCCGCGGCCCACCGACGAGGAGGTCGCGGCGTTGCTGGCCACGCTCGGAGAGAACCTGCGAGGCCTCGGCGCCGAGGTGACGAAGGTCGAGAACTGGGGAAAGCGCCGCCTCGCGTACGACATCAGAAAGCAGCGGGAAGGAACCTACGCGGTCCTCGAGGTATCCGCCGAGCCCGCGATGATCAAAGAGTTCGAGCGGCAGCTCAAGCTCAATGAGAACGTGCTGCGGTTCATTTCGACTCGCGTCCCGATTCGCAAGAAGGCTCGGCCGGCAGAAACTCCGGAGGTCGCTGAGGAGGTCGTTTGATGGCGAGCCTGAACAAGGTGTTCCTGATCGGGAACCTGACCCGACCCCCCGAGTTACGATACACCCCGAGCGGCACGGCCGTGGCCGATCTGCGGCTGGCCGTGAACCGTGTCTACTCGACGCAGGGCGGGGAGAAGCGGGAAGACACCTATTTCCTGACCGTAGTCGTGTGGGGAAAGCAGGCGGAGAGTTGCGGCGAGTACCTCGACAAGGGGAGTCCGATCCTGGTCGAGGGGCGCCTGCAGACCCGTGATTGGGAGACGAAGGACGGCCAGAAGCGCAACGTGGTGGAGGTCGTCGCCGAGCGGGTGCAGTTCATGGGGCGTGGCAAGCAACCGGCCGGCGCGCCTGCGGCCGCCCCCGCCGAGGCCTTCGCCGTGGACGACGCAGCGCACGGGGACGCGGACGTCCCCTTCTAATGTCGGACCGATCAGAGAGGCCCGGCCGCTAGGCGCCTGCCGGAGAACCCGAGTTCGAGCGCCGGCTTTGCCGGCGCAGTTCGCTTGGGGCGCCGTTCGAGCTGAGCGGCGCGGCGGCGAGGCGAGAGCCGAATCGATCTGATGCTCGACTCGCCTCACGCGGTGCCTCGCACGGCCATGTGGCGGCGCGACCGAGCCACCGCCGCAGTTGGGACTTTTTCGTCGGTCTGAGCAGGGAGGAACGACAATTCCACCAGCGGGAGCCAAGCCAGTCAAGCGCCGCCGATTCGGGCGGCGAAAAGTGTGCAAGTTCTGCGTGGACAAGCTCGACCTGGTCGACTACAAGGACGTCCGCCGCCTCAAGAGCTTCGTGACGGAGCGCGGGAAGATCATCCCGAGGCGGATCTCGGGCAGTTGCGCGCGGCATCAGCGCCAGCTCACGCACGCGATCAAGCGGGCGCGGACGGTCGCGCTCTTGCCCTACGCCGCGGAGTAGCTTCGGAGACGGCGAAGGGATGGAGAGAGCATGAAGGTCATCCTGCTGGACGATATCGTTAAGCTGGGCCACCGCGGAGACGTGCGCGACGTGTCGGATGGCTATGCGCGGAACTTCCTGATCCCGCAGAAGCTCGCGCTCACCGCGACGCCCGGGAATCTGAAGAACCTCGGCCACATCAAGACTCAGCAGGAGGCGAAGGCGTCGCGCATCAAGGCGGACGCGGAAAGCCTCCGCGCGCGCATCGAGGCGCTGACGTGCGAGGCGCGGCGCCAGGCGTCCGAAGAGCGCAAGCTGTTCGGATCGGTCACGTCCCAGGACCTCGTGGACTTCCTCGCGGCGCACCAGATCCCGGTCGAGAAGCGCCGGATCGCGCTCGATGAGCCCATCAAGGGCCTCGGCGAGTTTTCCGTTCCCGTGCGCCTGCATCCCGAAGTCGTGGCGCAGCTCAAGGTGCTCGTCGTTCGGGAGTAGCGTGTGGCCACGCTCACGGAGCTGCTCAGCGGGAGGGTGCCCCCGCACAGCCTCGAGGCCGAACGCGCCGTGCTCGGCGCGCTCCTGCTCGATCGCGAAAGCCTGCCGCGCGCGATCGAGGTGCTCCGGGGCTCCGACTTCTACAAGGAAGCGCACCGGCTCATGTTCGGAGCCATGCTCGTCCTGTTCGAGCGCAGCGAGCCGGTCGACCTGTTGACGCTGGCCGAGGAGCTGCGCCGGCAGGGCACGCTCGACGAGGTCGGCGGCGCCGCGGCGCTCGCCGCGCTGGTCGAGGAGGCCGCCACCGCGGCCCACGTCATCTCGTACGCCGGCATCGTCCGCGAGAAGGCCCTCCTGCGCGACCTGATCCGGACGGCGACCGAGATCATCGGGCAGAGCTACGAGCAGCGCGACGACATCGAGGTGCTGCTCGACCACGCCGAAGGGCGCATCTTCCAGATCTCGGAGCGGCGGCTGCAGGGGTCGGCGATCCCGGTCCGCGCGATCCTCAAGGACACGTTCGAGTACATCGAGCGGCTCTACGACCGCAAGGAGCATGTGACCGGGCTCGCGACAGGGTTCGGCAAGCTCGACGAGCTCACGTCGGGGTTTCAGAACGCCGACTTCATCATCATCGCCGGCCGCCCGAGCATGGGGAAGACCGCGTTCGCGCTGAACATCGCCAAGAACGCGGGGGTGAAGCTGCGGCGGAAGGTGCTCGTGATGAGCCTCGAGATGTCCAAAGAGCAGCTCGTCCAGCGCCTGCTCTGCTCGGAAGCGAAGGTCAACTCGCAGAGCGTCGTACGGCACGCCGGTGACGGTCGCCGGCCGCGTCGTCTACGCCTTTCCCGCGGCGGCGGACCTTGCCAGGGCGCGCGCGAAGGCGCGCCGGATGAAGGCGGAGCACGGGCTCGACCTCATCGTCATCGACTACCTCCAGCTCATGCGCGGCCGGAACGTGGAGAACCGCCAGCAGGAGATCTCCGAGATCTCGCGCTCGCTCAAGGCGCTCGCCAAGGAGCTGAACGTACCGGTCGTCGCCCTCTCTCAACTGTCGCGGGCGGTGGAGTCGCGCCAGTCGAAGGACTACCGGCCGCAGCTGTCCGACCTCCGTGAGAGCGGCGCGCTCGAGCAGGATGCCGACGTCATCATCTTCCTCTACCGCCCCGAGCGGTACGGCCTGCAGGTCGAGGACGGCAACGTGGCGGAGGCGATCGTCGGCAAACAGCGCAACGGCCCCGTCGGCACCGTCGACCTGGTGTTTCTGCCGGAGTTCGCGTCCTTCGAGGACCGGGCCAGCAAGTTCCGCAGCGAGCCCCAGGCGTTCTGAATCAATGTCGGGGGGAGCGAGCGCCGCTCCCCTCGACCCCCCCACCGGTCGCGACGATTCCTCCACGCGCTCTGAACCGGGCGCCCCGTCCGAGGCCGCCGGTGTCCGCCCGTTCTGGTACACTTTTCCGTTGCGTATCCTGCGATGGTGCTCACTCTGACTCCCGACGGCCCGCTCCACGCCGGCAGAACGCTGGCGCGGTACCATCTCTGGGGCGACGATCCGGCGACCCCGATGAGCGCGCACTCGCTGCGCCGGGTCCTCCGGGCCGGCGCGCGGCTGTACGGGTATGAGGTCACCTGGCGCGGCGGGCCCGACGACGCCCAACTCAGGGTCAGCATCCCGGGCGCGCGTGACGCGCAGATCGTGAAGGCCGTTCGGCGCGAGGTCGAGCAGATCTTCGGCCTGGCGGCCGATCTGGCCGGCTTCTACCGCACGGCCAAGGCTGACCGGGCGCTCCGCGACCTCGTGGAACCGCTGTACGGCCTGCGGCCGTCGCTGGCGCCGTCGCCGCTGGAGATGCTCGTCGGTTCTGTCTGCGCTCAGCAGGTGAACCTCACGTTCGCGTTCGCCACGCGCGGCCGGCTCGTCCGTCGGTACGGCACGCCGGTGACGGTCGCCGGCCGCGTCGTCTACGCCTTTCCCGCGGCGGCGGACCTTGCCAGGGCGCGCGCGGCGGACCTGCGGCGATTGCAGTTCTCGGCGCGGAAGGCCGAGTACATCATCGGGATCGCCCGGGCCGTCGTGCATCGCGGGATCGACTTCGAGGCGCTGGCAGCGTGCGGCAACGAGGAGGCGGTGGCACGCCTGACCGCGCTCCGCGGTCTCGGCCGCTGGTCGGCTGAGTGGTTCCTCGCGCGGTACCTGGGTCGCGGTGCTGTGTGTCCCGCCGGCGATCTGGCGGTGCGACGCGCCTTTGCCCACTACTACAATCGCGGACTGGGACTGAGCGAAGCGGCCATCCGGCGGCGCGCACGCCGCTGGGGCGAGCATCAGAACCTGGCGGTGCATTATCTGCTCTCCGGCATGCGGCTCATCCTTCCTCGGAGGGGGGCGATGCCCCCCTTCCGAACCTCCCCCCGAGGATGGCGCCGGCAAAGCCGGCGCTCGGAGATCGTGGTCCCGTGAGCAGGCTCGGGACGCTGCCGATCCTTGGTCAACCGAACCCGAACGAGCCGAAGGACATCCACCTCGTCGGCCGCTACGCGGTGGGTGCGACGTGGGCCGACAATCACGGGAGCATCTATCCGTTCGACAGGCTCCGTCAGGACTGTCCGTGCGGGGCGTGCGGGAGCCTCGCGACGCTCACCCCGGCCATGACCTGGCCGAACGAGATCAAGAAGACGCCGGAAGGGCTCCGCGTCAGCTGGTCCGATGGTCACACGAGCCTCTACCCGTACGCCGCGCTGCGCGCGCTGTGCCGGTGCGCGGGCTGCACGGGTGGCCATTAGTGCAAACGCGGCCGCGTCTGGTCGTCATCGGCGTGATGCTATCGATCGTGCTCGCGGCGATGGAGTCGACGGTGGTCGCGACGGCGATGCCGACGGTCGTGGCGAGCCTCGGCGGGATCGACGTCTACTCGTGGGTCTTCTCGGCCTTCCTCCTCACCTCGACGGTGACGATGCCCCTCTGGGGCCGGCTCTCGGATCTCTTCGGGCGCCGCGGGGCGTACCTCACGGGGCTCACGATCTTCCTGATCGGCTCCGCGCTCTCCGGATTGTCTCAGAGCATGGCGCACCTGATCGGCTTCCGCGCGCTGCAGGGCCTCGGCGCGGGGTCGCTCATCACGATCGGCATGACGGTCATCGCGGATCTCTACGGCCTCGAGCGGCGTGCCAGGATGCAAGGCTACTTCTCGGGCATGTGGGGCGGCGCCTCGCTGGTCGGTCCGCTGCTGGGCGGGTTTCTGTCGGACCACGTCTCGTGGCGATGGGCCTTTTACGTCAACGTGCCGTTCGGCGCCGCGGCCATAGCGCTCATCGGCGCGGGGCTGCGGGACGTGGCGCCTCGCCCTCTCCGGCCGAAGATCGACGCGCCGGGCCTGATACTCTTCACGGCCGGCGTCTCGTCTCTGATGATCGGTCTCATGCTGGGCGGGCGATCCCCGTCGTGGTACGCGCTGCCGGTGCTGGGGCCGATCGCGGTCGCGTTCGCGCTGCTTGGGGCCTTCGTCTCGGTGGAGCGGCGGGCGCCGGAGCCGATCATGCCGCTCACGCTCTTCCGCCTCCCGCTTGTCCGCGCCGCCGTCGCGACCGGGTTCTTGTCGGGCATGGCGATGTTCGGAGCGATCTCGTTCGTGCCGCTGTTTCTGCAGCGCGTGACGAACGCCACGGCGATGGGCGCCGGGTTCGTGCTCACGCCGTTCATCCTCGGCTGGGTGGTCTGCTCGATCGTGAGCGCGCGGCTCGCGCTGAGGATCGGGTACCGGAGCCTCGTGATCGCGGGCATGATCAGCCTCACGACTGCGTTCTTCCTGTTCTCGGAGTGGGATGCGACGCTCACGCGCGCGAGCGCGATGGGCGCGGTGCTGGTCGCCGGCGCCGGGATGGGGATGACGATGGTGCCGATGCTGATCGCGGTGCAGAACGCCGTGGTCCGGACCGACCTCGGCGCGGCCACGTCGCTGACGCAGTTTTTCCGGACGATCGGCGGGACGGTCGGCGTCTCGGTCATGGGCGCCGTGATGGCCCACCGCCTGCAGACCGGCTCCGACATCGAGTCTTCGCTCCACGGCGTGTTCGTCGTCGGGCTCGTGGTGTGCGTCGGCGCGCTGCTGTCCGCGTTCCTCGTGCCCGCGGGGAGCGCCCGGGAACTCGCGCGGCCCGAAGCCGCGGCCGCGCCGACGCCCCCCAAGGCGGGCCGGTGAGATGCCGACCGGTGACGTGCCGCTCCTGGAGCGCCTGGCGCAGCTACCCGCCGTCCCGGTGAGCGATGTTCAGGCACTCCTCGAGGCGCTCGAGCGCCCCAACCTGGACCCGATCCTCGGCCCGCTCTTCGGTACCGACGACGATGGCGAACCGACCGTCAACCCGCTCGTGCCCGCCGTGCTTCAGCTCTTCCAGAGCAGGGAGCATCTGACCTGCTACGCGGCGCTCCTCGAGGGGCTCACCGGGATCTGGAACGCCGCGGTCAGGGCCGCCGTCGTCGCGCGGCTTCGCGCGGCCGGGTTGCCGCAGGACGATCTCCTGTTGAAGCTCCAGGCGCTGTCTCCGACGCTCGGCTTCGCCTCTGAAAACGACCGGGAGTCGGCGCGAGAGTGGCTGGCCGACCCGTTCACGCAGGACGCACTGCTCGTCCAGCAGTGCATCGTCCGCCTCCTGCTCGCCCTGCGCGGCATGGCCGAGGCGCGGGCCCAGACCCTGACCCAGGCTTCGGAGGGGTAGGGCCGCACACATCGACTCATCACAGGAGGACATCTGACATGGCTCGAATTCCAGACCAGTTCAGGGACCTGTTCGAGAAGAAGGCGTTCGCCAGCCTCGCGACCGTCGGCGCGGACGGGACGCCCCAGGTCACGCCCGTGTGGGTCGACTTCGACGGGACCTACGTGCGATTCAACACTGCCAAGGGGCGGGTGAAGGACCGGAACCTATCGCGCAACCCGAAGGTCGCGCTGGCGATCCAGGACCCGGACAATCCCTATCGGTACGTGCAGGTGCGCGGGAGGATCGCGGAGTCGACCCAGACCGGCGCCGACGCGCACATCGACGCGCTCGCAAAGAAGTATCTCGGCCAGGACCGGTTTCCGCACCGGAAGCCGGGAGAGGTGCGGGTGATGTTCAAGATCCTGCCGGAGCACGTCCAGGGCGGGTAGCGTCCGTGGTTCTGCTCGAGACCGTCTCGAAGTCGTACGGCGGGCAGCGCCTGTTCGAGAACCTCTCATGGCGGATCCTCGGAGGCGAGCGGATCGGGCTCGTCGGGCCGAACGGGGTGGGCAAGACGACGCTCTGCCGCCTCCTGGCCGGCGTCGAGGAACCGGACGGGGGCGGCGTGCGCCGCGAACGCGGCGTCACCGTCGGCTATCTCCCGCAGGAGGTCGGCGGCGCCGCGAGCGGCTCCGTCCTCGCGGAGACGCTCAGCGGCTTCGACGATGTGTGGGCGATCGAGCGTCAGCTCGAGGAATTGGGAGCGGCCCTCGCCACGGATCCGTCGGAGGCGCTCACCGCGCGGTACGGAGAGCTCCAGCACCGGTTCGAAGCGCGCGGCGGCTATCGTCTCGAGGCCGAGGCGAAGGTCATCCTCGGCGGCCTCGGGTTCAGGCCCGAGGACGTGCATCGGCCGCTGGCGGAGTTTTCGGGCGGCTGGCGCATGCGCTCGGCCCTCGCCCGGCTGCTGCTGCTCCGCCCGTCTCTGCTGTTGCTGGACGAGCCGACGAACCATCTCGATCTCGAGTCGCTCACGTGGCTCGAGCAGTTCTTGTCGGCCTACGACGGCGCGGTGGTCGTGGTGTCTCACGACCGCTACTTCCTGAACCGGATGGTGACGTCGATCGCGGAGCTGTCGGCGGCGGGGCTCGCGCTCTATCCCGGCGCGTACGACGCGTATCTGGTCGAGCGCGAGGCGCGCGGAGAACTGCTCGCGGCGCGGGCCCGGAACCAGGCCAGGCGGATCGCCGAGATCGAGCAATTCATCGAGCGCTTTCGGTACCAGGCGACGAAGGCCCGGCAGGTGCAGAGCCGGATCAAGATGCTCGATCGGATGGAGCGCGTCCGGACCGACCGAGTGTCCCGGCTGGTGCGTTTTGCGCTCCCGGCACCGCCGCGGACCGGCCGGATGGTGGTCACGCTGAGCGACGTCGACAAGTCCTACGGCGACAACGTGGTCTACCGGGGGCTCAGCCTGACCGTCGAGCGGGGCGAGCGGATCGCGCTCGTCGGCGTGAACGGGGCGGGGAAATCGACGCTCCTGAAGCTGCTGGCGGGCGTCCTGCCGGTCGAGCGCGGCACACGGACGCTCGGGGCGCACGTCTCGCCGCACTACTACGCCCAGCACCAGATCGATGCGCTCGATCCGTCGCGCACGGTGCTCGAAGAGATGGAGGCGGCGGCGCCCGAGGCCCTCCGCACGCGCCTGCGCGCGATCCTCGGCTCGTTTCTCTTCTCGGGAGACAGCGTGGACAAGAAGGTCGGCGTGCTGTCGGGAGGCGAAAAGGCGCGCCTGGCGCTCGCGAAGATGCTGGTGCGCCCGGCCGCCCTGCTGTGCCTGGACGAGCCGACGAACCATCTGGATCTGGCGTCCCGCGGCGTGCTCGAGGACGCCCTCGCCGGGTTCGCCGGGACGATGGTCTTCATCTCCCACGACCGGTACTTCATCAACCGGCTCGCCACCAAAGTGATCGAGGTCCGGAGCGGCCGGCTCACGGCCCACCTCGGCGGCTACGATGACTACATCAGTCACCTCGCGGCCGCGCCGCCGTGGGAGGCGCCGCGCAGCGCGCCGCCGCCGGCGGCGGCCCCGGCGCGCACCCGGAAGTCTCGGCCCGGCGCCCGCCTCACGGAGCTCAGAAAGCGCCTCGAGCAGGTCGAAGGCCAGATCCACGAGCTGGAGCGCCGGCTCTCGGACCTTGCCGCGGCGCTCAGCGATCCGTCGCTCTACGCCGACGCCCCGCGCGTGCTCGCCGTCACCGCCGAGCAGCGGGCGGCGCAGGAGCAGGTCGCCTGGCTCATGCGCGAATGGGAGGCGCTGTCACTCGAGGTGGCTGGCCCTGACTGACTATTACGCGCCGGTCGATCCCGGCGTGCTCAAGCGCGAGCGCGCCCGGGCGCGCGAGCTCGGCGCCAGCCAGTGGTGGAAGCGCCGGATCGCCGACGGGAAGTGTTTCTATTGCGGGCGCACGGTCGGCGCACGCGCGCTCACGATGGATCACGTCGTGCCGCTCGGGCGCGGCGGGCGGAGCGTGCGCGGCAACGTGGTGGCCGCCTGCAAGCCGTGCAACACGAAGAAGCGTTCGCTGGTCCCCGTCGAGTGGGCGGCGTATCTGCGGTCGCTCGACGCTGTCTCCGACGAGTGACGCTCGGCTGTGTCTGATTCTCGACATTGACCCGGTGTGCGAACGGCGGTGGAATTGCGTGCGCTCGCGAGCGCTGGTGAACACTAGAACGACGGGAGGCGCGTATGCACGCACACAGACTGCTGGCGTTGGGAGCGGCTCTCCTGATCACGGTCTTCGGCCCGGCCGCCGCCGGATGGGCGGCCGACGAGCCACGGGACCGGGCGATCCAGAGCGCGGCTGAAGAACGCATCAACATCAACACGGCGACCGAAGCGGAGCTCGTCAGGCTCAAGGGAATCGGCAGGAACGTGGCTCGGCGGATCATCGAGTATCGGGAAGCGCACGGCGAATTCAAAAAGCCCGAGGACATCCGCAAGGTGTCCGGCGTGGGGAAGGGGCTGTGGGAGCAAAACCGTGACCGGATTGCGGTGAAATGACGGAACCGGTGACTTTTTCTTTTCGCCCGCGCGGGCCTGGTGTAGGATGATACTCAAATCGACCGGGCGTCACAGCGCTCCTCGTGGCATCCCCGCCGGCAATCCCGCCGGCGGCCGATGTGGTCGAGCCCTGGGCCGGGAGTCGGCATCCGGTTCGGGGTGAGTGGGAACTGGGCCCGCGTGGCGGCCTTGCCGAGAATAGGAGGTGATCCAGCCGATGTGTACCCCTATGGTGAGCTGTGAGGTGGTTGCCTCCTAGGCAAGATCCACGCTAGCTCCGGGTGGGACGGCCTGGGAGTCCAGGCACCACCGGCCCCGACGACCCCGCGGTTCACCAGCGGGGCGGCGCGACGCGCACGATAAGCAGCAACGCGCCGCAGCCGTCGTCGGGGCTTTTTATTTGTGTCGAACAGTTGCGACGGAAGGAACGATGGCCCGCCGGAGGCACTCCGGCGGGCCGTGAAGCGCTCGACGACCGCGGATCAGACCTTGCGAACGTTTGCGGCCTGGAGTCCTTTCGGGCCCTTGGTGACCTCGAACTCCACGCGGTCGCCCTCGCTCAGGCTCTTGAACCCATTGGTCTGGATGGCGCTGTAATGGACAAACACGTCCTCACCGCCCTCAACCTGGATGAAGCCGAAGCCCTTCGCGTCGTTGAACCACTTCACCGTGCCCTGTGCCATCTATATGTGTCCTCTTTCCGAATGGAACGTTGATCCACCCCGGCGACGTCCGGCCCCCATGGCCGGGTGTCTTCGCAGGCTGCCGAGGACAACAAAAAACGCCGGGAAGACTTCCGTCCTCGCGGCGTCGTCAGACCCGAGCACTTCCAGTCGAGCACCACTCAAGCAGCGGGCGCAGCATTTTCTAAAACGACAACGCTTACGCTACAACAGTGGGGGAAAACTTGTCAAGCCAGTTTGAACCGGCGCGGCTCGATCGTGAGCCGGTTACCCTTCCGCCGGGCCCTTCGTGATCGCATCGTCTCGAAAGATGCTGAAAGACCCGGCAGGCCGCTCAAAAAGGGCCCAGATGCGAGGCGGCGAACGAGCGACGACCGAGACGTAACGCGGTTGTACGTCGCAGGGAGGAGCGACCGAGCCAACGACGTAGATGGACCTTTTTCAGCGTCCGGCTCGATCCGTGTGGTGGCGTTACAACGCCCGGGCCCTCTCGCAGGGCCCGGGCGAGAGCGAACAGGGGGAAACCTAGATCTTCCTGACGTTAGCCGCCTGAAGACCCTTCGGTCCGCGGGTAACCTCGAACTCGACCTTATCGCCTTCGGCAAGGCTCTTGAAGCCGTTGGCCTGGATGGCGCTGAAATGGACGAACACGTCCTCGCCACCCTCCTGGGTGATAAAGCCATACCCCTTCGCATCGTTGAACCACTTCACTTGACCCTGAGCCATGTTTCGGTTTCCTCCTGTGTGCTCCCGCCTCCGTGGCGGGGATGCCCTCCTGGATTGGGGGGCAAACAAAAACGCCGCTGGACTCGGGTCCACGCGGCGTCATTCTCAAGCGGTGTCGTTACCAGAGCTCCGTCTGAACCACAACTTCAGCGAGTATACATGACCCGTAGACCAGGTCAAGCGGTCTTTTCACGCGCGGTCTTTTCACGCCGGCGCGCCTCGACCGGCCTGGCGCGCGACGACCACGTGGGCGAGGACTCCCGCGCGCGTGCGACGACTGTCATAGCCGGGCGGGACACGGCTGACACCTGACGTCAATTCCAGTATTGGGCCACCCCGGCCCGGCGCCTGGGCGAGATCGCGAAGGCTCTTGCCTCGGTCCATGCACCATGGTAGCCCTATGGCGGGCAGTCGCCCGCGGGGGAGCCATGCTAACTCATCAGAACTGCTTGCGTTCAGCTTCTGGCGGTCACACTCGTTCTGTGACAGGGATCTGCCCGCTCGTAGGCGTGGCTTCCGTATAAGCCCTTAACCTTGCAGGATATTTATTGTAGGTGGCACAACTCGTGCTACGGTATGATGCCTTCAAAGCAGCATAGAAAACCAGGAGGGTTGATGCTGTATAACCTACTGGCGGGGATGTTTTCGAACGACCTCGCCATCGATCTGGGCACGGCCAACACCCTCGTCTACGTCCGCGGTGAAGGCATCGTCCTCAATGAGCCCTCGATCGTAGCCATCCATCAGGCCGACAACTCGGTGCTGGCCGTCGGCCATGAAGCCAAGGCGATGCTCGGGCGGACGCCGGGCAACATCGTCGCGATCCGTCCGCTGAAGGACGGCGTCATCGCCGACTTCGACGTCACCGAGAAAATGCTCCACTACTTCATCTCCAAGGTGCACCGGCGCCGCACACTCGTGCGTCCGCGCATCGTCATCGGCGTTCCCTCGGGCATCACGCAGGTGGAAAAGCGCGCCGTTCGCGATTCGGCGATGCAGGCGGGCGCGCGCGAAGTGTATCTGATCGAAGAACCGATGGCGGCGGCGATCGGCGCGGGCTTGCCGATTCAGGAGCCCGGCGGCAACATGATCGTGGACATCGGCGGCGGGACGACGGAGGTCGCCGTGATCTCGCTCTCCGGCATCGTGTACTGCAAGTCGGTTCGCATCGCCGGTGACGAGATGGACGAGTCCATCGTGCAATACGTCAAGAAGCACTACAACCTGCTCGTGGGCGAACGACGGGCCGAGGAGATCAAGATCAAGCTCGGGTCGGCGTACCAGATGGGTTCGGAGCCGCAGACCATGGAGGTGAAGGGCCGTGACCTGATCGACGGCATCCCCAAGACGATCGTGATCACCAACGAAGAGGTACGTGAGGCGCTGCGGGAGCCGGTGATGACGATCGTGGAAACGGTCCGGACCTGTCTCGAACGAACGCCGCCCGAGTTGGCTGCCGACATCGTGGACAAGGGGATCGTGCTGACCGGCGGCGGGGCGCTGCTGCAGGGACTGGATCATCTCCTGCGGCAGGAGACGAACCTCCCCATCACGCCCGGTGACGATCCATTGTCGTGTGTCGCTCTCGGCACCGGTAAGGTGCTCGATGAGTTGGATCTCCTAAAGAAGGTGGCGATTCCCGCGTAGCGTTTCGCCACCCCGGGGTCGCAGGTGAGGGTTCGCCGCGTCGTCCTGCTGGTGTCGGTGCTCGGCGTGTGTCTGCTGCTCCTCACCCTGCAGACGCGCGGCGAAGGGGCAAGCGCCGGCCAGGTCGTCGCCTTCGTTACCACCCCGCTCCAGACCGTGCTCACCAAGATCAATCGCTCGGCGCTCGGGCTCTGGGCGACCTACCTCGACTGGAAGAACGTGCGCGCCGAGAACCGTCGCCTGCGCGCCGAACTCGAGCGGCTTCGTGTCGATTCGTTGCGTGTCCAGGAGACCGAGGATGAGAACGGGCGCCTCCGGCGGCTCCTCGTGCTGCGCGATCGGCTGCCCCTCGCGACGATCCCGGGAGAAGTCATTGCACGGGAGTGGGGCTGGGCGCGGTCGCTCACGGTGAATCGCGGGCGTGGCGACCACGTGCTCAGGATGACGCCGGCGATCGCGCCCGAAGGACTCGTCGGGCGCGTCGTGGAGGTGCGGTCCGGAACGTCGATCGTCCAGCTGCTGAACGATCCCGCGTCGACCGTCGGCGCCACCGTGCAGCGTACGCGGACGAACGGGATCGTCGAAGGGGAGCCGCGCGGAACGACGCGCTTCAAGTACATGGCGCGGGACGGCGCCGCGATCCAGGTCGGCGACCTGGTCGTCAGCTCGGGGCTCGGTGGCGTCTTCCCGAAGGGCATTCCGATCGGTCTGGTCGGCGCGGTCATCGACCGGGGCTCCGCGCTCTTTCACTACGCGACGCTGACGCCGGTCGTCGACTTCGGCCGCCTCGAGGAGGTGCTCCTGCTGACGGGCCAGACGACGCAGGACCTCGCCGCTCACTTCCCGACCGACCGGTAGCGGATGATGCGCTCCGCGCTGGCGCTCGTGATCTTCGGGGGCGGGCTCGCGCAGACGACGTTCCCGCCCGCGCTGCGGGTCGGCGATATCACTCCGGACATCCCGCTGATCCTCGTCGTCCTGCTCGCGCTGCGGCGCGGCCCCGAGCTGGGGTGCCTGGCGGGATTCGTGACGGGGCTCTTGCAGGACGCCGCGGCCGGCGGCTTCATCGGCGCGCAGGCGCTCACGAAGACGCTGATCGGGTTCTTCATCGGCCAGGTCGGCGGCCGGCTCTGGGTCCGCGAGCCGCTCGTGCAGGTTCCTGGTCTGGTGCTGCTCTCGCTCGCCGAGGGCGTGGCGAGGTTCCTGCTGCTCCAGATCTTTCATTTCCCGGGGTCCTTCGGCGACCTCATGCTGTACATCGTCTTGCCGCAGTCGATCTATAACGGCTTCATCGGCGCCGCCGTGGTGTTGACGCTGATCGGCGCCGAGCGGCTGCGTGGCGGGGCGCGATGGCGGTGAGGCGGGGTCCCGTCGCGGGCCGCCGCGATCCCGGCAAGCAGCGGATCCTCGGCATGACGATCGGCATGCTTGCCGCGTTCGTCCTGCTGGTCGGCCAGCTCTGGTACAGAATCGTATCCGCGTGCGGCCCGCGGCCGCGCCGCGCGGCGTGCTCTTCGATCGCAACGGACTGCCGCTGGTCGACAATCGCCCGGCGTTCACGCTCTCGCTGATCCCCCGGGAGATCGACAACCGGGAGAAGGTGCTCGGGCGCCTGTCGGTCCTGCTGAAGATGCCGTACTTGGAGCTGGACGACGCGCTCGGCCGAGTCTCGAGCGACTCGCTGATGCCGGTTCGTGTGCGGCGGGGCCTGACGCTCGTAGAGGTGGCGCGGGTGGAGGAGTGGAAGCTCGAGCTGCCCGGCGTCATCGTCGAGGTCGAGCCGCAGCGCCTGTACCCGACGAGCCGGTTCGCCGCGCACCTGCTCGGTTACGTCCGCGAGGCCAACGACGAGCAGCTCAAGCAGGGACGCTACCGGCGCGGCGACATGGTCGGCCAGAGCGGGCTCGAGCGCCTGCTCGATCAGTACCTGCGCGGAAGCGACGGCGGCGAGCGGATCGAGGTCGACGCGATGGGACGACCGATCCGGGTGATCCAGCACACCGAGCCGAACCCCGGGGCGCAGGTGGTGACGACCGTGGACCGCCGCATCCAGGAGGCCGCGGAGCGGGCGATGGAGGGCCACGCGGGCGCCGTCGTCGTCATGGACCCGCGCGACGGCGACGTCCTCGCGATGGTCTCGACCCCGGCCTTCGCGCTCGACCAGTTCACGGGCACCATCGGCCGCGCCGCCTGGGTGCAGCTCGTCCGCGACCCCTCGCATCCCATGCTCAATCGCACGGTACAGAGCCAGTACGCACCGGGCTCGGTCTTCAAGATCGTGGTCGCCGCCGCCGGCCTCCAGGAGACGACGCTCACGCCCGTGGACCGCGTCTATTGCAACGGCCAGTTCCACCTGGGCAACTGGACGTTCAACGACTGGAAGGAAGGCGGCCACGGAACCGTCGATCTCCATCGCGCGATTGTTCAGTCGTGCAACGTCTACTTCTATCAGGCCGGGTTGAAGATCGGGATCGACACGATCGCGCGCTACGCGAAGGCGTTCGGTCTCGGCGCCCCCACGGGCATTGACCTCCCGGGCGAGAAGGTCGGGCTCATCCCGGGTCTGCACCGCGGGAAGCGCTGGTCGTATTCGGGCGACACGGTGAACCTGTCGATCGGCCAGGGGGCCCTCCTCGTGACGCCGATGCAGGTCGCGCGGATGATGTCGGCGGTCGCCAACGGCGGGGTCCTCTTCAAGCCGCGCCTCGTGCAACGCGTCGAACGCGCCGATGGCCAGCTGCTCTACAGCGATCCGGGGCTCGTGAACGGCCACCTCGCGCTGTCGCCCATGGTCTGGGCGTTCCTCAAACAGAGCCTCCTGGACGTCGTGAACGAGGGCACCGGGGCGGAGGCGCGCATTCCGGGGATCGACATCGCCGGGAAAACGGGGACGGCGCAGATGATCGCCAACTCCAGGGCGGAGCGGGGCCAGGACCACGCGTGGTTCGCCTCCTTCGCGCCGGTCCAAGACCCGCAGTACGTGGTCGTCGTGCTCGTGGAGCGCGGGGGCAAGGGCGGGCACATTGCGGCGCCGATCGCGCGGCAGATCTACAACGCGATCTTCCTCGAAAAAGTCGCGTCCGCGGGCGTGAGCGGGTGATGTTCTACATCGATCGCCGGCTGCTCGAGAACGTGGACTGGCTTCTGCTGGCGACGGCCGGCGGCGCGCTCTCGCTCGGCGCGCTCACGCTGGCGAACCTCACCGTCAGCCGCGCCGCGGGCGGACTCGTGCTGCGCCAGCTCCTCTGGATCGGTATCGGGGCCGTCGCGCTCGTCATCGTCGCCAGTTTCGACTACCGGACTCTCGTCCGCGCGGCGCCGGTCTTCTACCTGCTCGGGATCCTCGGTCTCGTGGCGGTGTTCGCGATAGGCCGGTCGGTGTCGGGCGCGCGCCGCTGGATACCGGTGGGACCCTTCACCGTGCAGCCCGCGGAACTGTTCAAGCTCGCGTTCGTGCTCATGATCGTGTGGGTGCTCACGTCCCGGTGGGCGCAGCCCGTCGGCAAGGCGGCGCTCGGGCTGGCGGCGGCCGTGTTCGCGGTGCCGTTCGTGCTGATCGTGAAGCAGCCCGACCTCGGCACGGCGCTCGTCCTGCTCCCGGTGCTGGCCCTCCTTCTGGTGGGCGCCGGGATTCGCCTCCGGTTGCTCGGCGGGCTCGGCCTGGCCGGGCTCTCGGTGATGCCGCTGGTATGGTTCGTCCTGAAGGACTACCAGCGCGAACGATTTCTCGTCTACCTGGATCCGTACCGCGATCCTCTCGGGACCGCCTACAACGTGATCCAGGCCAAGATCGCCATCGGTTCGGGTCAGCTCCTGGGCAAGGGCATCGCCGGCGCGACGCAGAGCCGCCTCGCCTTTCTCCCGGAGCGTCATACGGATTTCATCTTTGCCGTGTTCGCCGAGACCTGGGGATTCGTCGGCTGCCTGCTGTTGATCGTGTGCTACGCCATCCTGGTCACCCGGGGGTTCGAGATCGCGGCCACCGCGCGGGAGCCGCTCGGTCGTCTGGTCGCCATCGGCGCCACGGCGCTGCTGGCCACGCAGACACTCGTCAACCTCGGGATGGTCACGGGCCTGTTGCCGATCGTCGGCATTCCGCTGCCGATGATGAGTTACGGTGGCTCGTCCATGATGGTGTCGATGATGGCGCTGGGGCTTCTCCTCTCGGTACGGATGCGGCAGTTCGCATGAGGCGTGAACGCTCGCCTGTGAGGTGCTGCCGTGGCCAAACGGATCGTCGTCAACGCCGGGGTCATCGAAACACGTGTCGCTCTCCAGGAGAATAATCTCCTCACCGCGCTCTACGTAGAACGCCACCGTCGTCGATCGATCGTCGGCAACGTCTGCAAAGGTATCGTGACGAACGTTCTGCCGGGGATGCAGGCCGCGTTCGTCGACATCGGGCTCAGCAAGGACGCGTTCCTCTATGGGGGCGACTACACCGCCAACGTGGGCGAGTACGAGCGCCTGATGCTGGCGGGCGCGGACGAGGACCCCGCCGACCTGGACGTCGACGACGTCGCGCCGAAGCGCGAATCGGCTCCCCCGATCCAGGACGTGCTTCGCAAGGGACAGGAGGTGCTCGTTCAGGTCTCCAAGGAGTCGCTCGGCACGAAGGGTGCCCGCGTCACCTCCTTCATTTCCCTGCCCGGACGCTACCTCGTCTACATGCCGCACGCGCATCACGTCGGCGTCTCCCGCCGGATCCACGACGAGCAGGAGCGCGAGCGCCTGCGCGCGATCGTGCGCGGCCTGGACCCGCCGCCGGGCGGCTTCATCGTCCGCACCAACGCGGAGGGGGAAGGCGGCGAGGAGCTGGCGTCGGACATCCAGTTCCTTGGCCGTCTCTGGACGCAGATCCAGGCGCGTTACGAGACGGCCCCGGCGCCCTCCGTGATCCACGAGGAGGCGGACCTGGCGTTCCGGGTGGTGCGCGACCTGTTCTCTCCGGAGGTCGACGAGTTCGTGGTGGACACGCGCGAGGCGTACGAGAAGTGCGTCCAGTACGCGAACTCGCTCGTGCCCGCGCTCGTCGGGCGGGTCAAGCTGTACGAGGGCAAGGCGCTGATCTTCGAGGCGCTCGGGGTCGAGAAGGAGATCGAGAAGGCGCTTCGCCGGCGGGTCTGGCTCAAGTCCGGCGGCTACATCGTGATCGACCACACCGAGGCGCTCGTCTCGATCGACGTCAACACCGGCAAGTACGTCGGTAAGCGCGACTTCGAGCAGACCGTGCTCAACATCAACCTGGAGGCCGTGGGCGAGATCGTCCGCCAGATCCGCCTGCGGGATCTGGGCGGGATCATCATCATCGACTTTATCGACATGGAGCGGGAGGAGCACCGCCAGCAGGTCTACAAGGCGCTGCGGCGTGCGCTCGCGGAGGACAAGGCCCGCACGAACGTGCTGGAGATCTCCGAGCTGGGTCTCGTGGAAATGACGCGCAAGCGCGTGCGGCAGGACCTGCGGTCGCTCTTCGCGGTGCAGTGTCCGACCTGTAAGGGCAGCGGTACGGTGAAATCGGACGTCACCCTCGCGGCCGAGGTCTTCCGGAAGGTGCGCGCGGTGGCGGCCGAGGGCGGGGGCCAGGACTTGCTCGTTCGCGCGCATCCCGACCTGGTGCGGCACTGCGAGGCTGAGGGGCGGGAGGCGCTCGACCGGCTGCAGAGCCTGCTCGGTCGAAAGATTCTCGTCCAGGCCGGGAGCCCGTCGATCGGTCGCGAAGAGTACGAGGTCGTCCTCCGCTGACCGATGGCACGCACGGTCCCCTCGCGGGTGAGCGCGACCCGGGTGCTCGACCAGCTCCGGCTCGCCGCGAAGAAAGGGGACCGCGCGGCGCTCACGCTCGCGGTGGAGCAGATGAAGATCCTGGCGCTCTCGCCGCGGTACTGGGAGAAGTATCTCGTGCTGCTCGCCAATCCCCTCGCCCGACTGGTCGACCTGCTGGTGATCAAGCAGGGCGACCGGATCGCGCAGCACAAGGGCCGGAGGGTGCCGACGGCGGTGCGGAAGCCCCGCACGGCGAAGAGGCCACCCCGGCGCGCGCCGCGCCGCCGGCCGTCGCGCGTCACCGAGCAGCCCTCGCTCTTTCCGGACTTGGAACCATGAGTCAACGTCGGGGGGAGCGCGCGCCGCTCCTCCCCGACCCCCCCCACCGACCACCGGTCGCGGCGATTCCGTCACGCGCTCTGAGTCGGGCCCACGTTTGGGGCGCCGGGCTGCTGGCGGCGGCGCTCGTCGCCTGCGCCGCGGCAGTCACGGGGGCGGCCGCGCCGCGTGGCGCCGACGCGCCGATCGATCACATCATCGTGCTCCTCCTCGAGAACCGCTCGTTCGATCACCTCTTCGGCACGTATCCGGGCGCGACCGGGCTCGGGGAATATTCCGGCAAGCAGGCGGACCCGGGCGGCGTCACCTATCCCACGCTGCCGCAGCCGATCGGGCGCGGCACGGAGCCCGACCCGCGTTTCCCCGCAGATCTGCCGAACGCGCCGTTCGCGATGCTCCGGTTCGTCGGTCCGTACGATCAGACCGGGATCCCGGTCCACACCTTCTACCACATGCAGCGCCAGTACGGTGCGGGCGCGGACGGCACGCCCATGGGCAAATGGGTGGCGGAGGGCACGAGCGGCGGAGCCTCGATGGGGTATTTCGATCGCGCCGCGAGTCCCGTGCAGTGGCGTCTGGCGGACGAGTTCGTGCTCCTCGATCACTACTTCCAGGGCATCCACGGCGGCTCGTTTGCGAACCACTTCTACCTGATCTCGGCGACGCTGGCGCGGTACCGGGAGGCGCCCGAGCGTTACCGCGCACAGCTCGCCGCCGACGGGAGCGTGGTGAGGGATGGCGAGGTGGACCCGGACGGCTACGTCGTCAACAACCTCGATCCGCCGTACGCCCCGCAGCGCGTGCCGGAAATTCTGACGACGCCGCAGACCGTGCCGACCATCGCCGACCGGCTCGACGCCGCCGGCGTGACGTGGCGGTGGTACGCGGCGGGTTGGGGGGCCGGCGCCGACGCGGTCAGCAACGGGCTCGTGCCGCACCACAACCCGTTCCAGTACGTGAAGCGGATCATGGAGACGCCCGAGGGCCGCGGGCACATCAGGGACGCGTCGGAGTTCGTCGTCGCCCTGCGCGCGGGCGGGCTCCCGTCGGTCGCGTTCGTGAAGCCGCACTGGAAGGACAACGCACACCCGTGGTGGTCGACGGTCGGCGCCGGCGACCGATGGATCGGCGAGATGGTGCGCGCGATCATGGCGAGCCGCTACTGGCCCCGCGTCGCGGTGGTGATCACGTACGACGAGGGCGGTGGGTGGTTCGATCACGTCCCGCCGCCCGTCGTCGACCGCTTCGGCCTCGGCACCCGCGTCCCCGCGCTGGTCGTGTCCCCGTACGCGAGGCGCGGGCTGATCGCCCGCGGGCGGTACGATCACGCCTCGATCCTCAAGCTGATCGAGTGGCGCTTCGGGCTCGAGCCCCTGACCGAGCGCGACCGTCGCGCAGCGGCGTTTCTGGAGGCCTTCGATTTCTCCCGGCCGCCGCGGCCGCCCGCCGCGCGGCCGTGACACGGGGCCCCTCGCCTTGACAGGAGGGGGCCCCGGCCCCACAGTACCCCCGAGGAGTATAGGGGGCGCCGATGAGAAACGCCGAGACGAAGCGGAAGGCCCTCGGCCGGCTGCGCCGGATCCAGGGCCAGGTCCAGGGGTTGCAGCGGATGATCGGCGACGACGCGTACTGCGTCGACATCCTCCTGCAGATCTCGGCGGTGCGGGGCGCGCTCGAGCAGGTGCGGAAACTCCTGCTCGGTCGCCACATCGAGTCGTGCGTCGCTGACGCGGTGCGCCCCGGCTCCCGGGGCGACCGGCAGAAGAAGATCGACGAGCTGCTCGACGTGTTCGCCCGATTCGGACGATGATCGAGTGCGCTCTCCTCCGCGGCCGCGACCGGTACGAGCGGGTGGTCGACGGCTGGATCGACAACACCCATGAGGACGCGTTCACGCACACGGTGCGGCTCATGGACGACGACCTCGGTGTGGAGCTGTCCGCGGTCGCCACGGGGTCGCCCTCCTACGAGATCCGGGAGGCGCGCTCCCGCGTGCAACCGGCTGCGGGCGCGCTGTCCGACTGGGCGTTGCTCGGCGCGCTCGCCGGCGCGCGCATGGTCGGCGGGTTCACGCGGCGGGTTGGCGAGGCGGTCGAAGGGCGTTCCGGGGCGCGTCACCTGGTCGATGCGGCGGTCGAGGTCGCGCGACTCGCCCGGCAGGCGACGAAAATGCCGCCCGAACGCGCGGCCCGGGCCGCCGCCGGGCCATGGGAGTGTTGGCAACTCGACATGAGCGGCTGGATCGACTTGCCGAACTCGTGTTTCACCTACAGCGACGCCGGGCGGGCCCTGTTCGCGACGCGCGCGGTCACGACCCCAATGGTCCCCGACCTGTACTCGCCGCCTCCCGGCCAGGCGCGCGTCTTCGTCAGGAGGAAAGTCGCGCGGCTCGCGCGCGAGGGCGCGCGGCTCGTCGCGTCTCACTCGATGCACGACAATGTCCACGGCTTCGAGATCCGGTACGAGATCGATCTCGAGAAGGGTGTCATCGTCGCCGCGGAGTCGCGGACGCCCCGCCTGCCCTACCTCGGGATCTGCTCGGAACCGCAGACGAAGATCTCCTCGCTGGTCGGTCAGGCGGTCGACCCCAATCTGCGCACGCGGATCCAGACGTTGATCGGCGGCGCGAGCGGCTGCGCCCAGCTCTACGACCTGACGGCTGACCTCCTGAAGCTGCTTCGGCTATACTGACTCGCGCATGCCGGGCCTGCCCGTCGGAAAGCTCCGCGCAGAGATGCTTCAGGCCCTTCTCGAGAAGGCGTCCGTGCGTGACCCGCGGGTCGTCGTCGGCGCGCGGGTCGGCGAGGACGCCGCGGTCATCGACATGGGGGACCGCTACCTCGTCGCGACCACCGATCCGATCACGTTCACGACCGACGAGGCCGCGTGGTATGCGCTCCACGTCAACGCGAACGATGTCGCCGTGCGCGGGGCGCGCCCTCGCTGGTTCCTGGCGACGCTGCTGCTGCCGGAGGGAACGACCACCGACGAGTCGGTCGAGACGCTCTTTGCCCGGCTCGGGGAGGCGTGCGAGGCGGTCGAGGTCTCGCTCGTCGGGGGCCACACCGAGGTGACGCACGGCCTGGATCGCGCGCTGATCATCGGGACGATGCTCGGCGAGGTCGACAAGGACAGGCTCGTCACGACGGGCGGCGCGCAGGTGGGCGACGCCGTCGTGATGACCAAGGGCGTCCCGCTCGAGGGCGCGGGGATCCTCGCCCGCGAGAGGGAAGCCGAGTTGCTCGAGCGCGGCGTGCGGGCTGCCGCGATCCTGCGGGCGAAGAACTTCCTCCGGGCGCCCGGCATCAGCGTGGTGCCCGAAGCGGAGATCGCGTGTGAGCTGGGGGCCGTGCATTCGATGCACGACGCGACCGAAGGGGGCATCGCCACCGCGCTGCACGAGCTGGCCACCGCTGCCGGCGTTGGCCTGCGGATCGATCGCGACCGCATCATGGTCCTCCCCGAAGGGGCGGAGATCTGCGGGGCCTACGGGCTCGACCCGCTCGGCACGCTCGCCTCCGGCGCCCTCCTGCTGACGCTGCCGCCCGCGGACGCAGGGATCGTCATTCACGCGCTCGCGCGCGAGGGCATCGACTCGCACTTCATCGGCCGGGTCGTGCCGCACGACAAGGGCGTGACGCTCGTCGACGGCGGTTCATCGCGGCCGATGCCGGTCTTCGCGCAGGACGAGATTGCCCGGGTCTTCAGCGGAGCCTGAGCCCGGATGCCCGACATCGGCTACTCGCATCGCCCCGTCGCGCTCGGCACCACCGCGATGGTCGCGGCGGCCCATCCGCTCGCGACGCTGACGGGCGTCGAGGTCCTGAAGGGGGGCGGCACCGCCGCGGACGCCGCGGTCGCCGTCAACGCGGTCCTCGGCGTGACGCAGCCCTACTGTTGCGGCATCGGGGGCGATCTCTTCTGCCTCTACTACGACGCGCAGAGCGGGCGCGTGCACTTCCTCAACGGCGCGGGCCGATCGGGCACCCGGGCGACGCTGGACGAGCTCGGGCGGCGCGGACTCGGCCGCGTACCGGTCGTCGGTCCCGGCGCGGTCTCGGTGCCCGGCTGTGTGCGCGGCTGGGCGATGCTGCTCGAGCGCTTCGGCACACGGGCACTCGGCGATCTGCTCCAGCCCGCGATTCATTGTGCCGAGGCCGGCTTCCCGACGACCCGGCTGGTGAGTCAGGCGATCGCGGAAATACTCCCGACGCTCGACGATTCCGAATGGCGGAGGATCTTCGCGCCGCACGGACGGGCGCCTCGGCTCGGAGAGCGGCTCGTCCAGCGGGACCTCGCGGCCACGCTGCGCGCGCTGGCCGTCGAGGGGCCGGACCTCTTCTACGGCGGGCGCGTCGGCCGGGCGATCGCCGAGCGGCTCGAGCCGGACGGCTTCGTCGTGTTCGCAGACCTCGCGCAGCACACGGGCGAGTGGGGTGAGCCGCTCACGACCTCGTACCGGGGCTACACGGTGCACGAAACCGGGCTTCCGACGCAGGGGCTGGCCGCGCTCCTGGCGCTCAACCTGCTCGAAGGGTTCGACCTCCCCCGGATGGCGCTCCACTCGGCGGATCACCTCCACACGCTGATCGAGATGGTGAAGCTCGCGTACGCGGACCGGGACCGCTGGGTCGCCGACCCGGCCGGCGTGCGGCTGCCCGTCGAGGGGCTCCTGTCCCGGGCGTACGCCGATCGCCGGCGCGCGGCGTTCGATCCAGAGAAAGCGCAGCGCTATGCGTGGGGTGATCCCTCCGGTGACACGACCGGGTTCGTCGTCATGGACGGACGCGGCAACCTGATCAGCGTGATCCAGAGCCTCTTCCGCCCCTTCGGCTCGGGCGTCGTGCCGCCGGGCACGGGCATCGTCCTGCACAATCGCGGGACGTACTTCAGCACGGATCCGGAGCACCCGAACTGCTTCGCGCCGCGGAAGCGCCCCTTCCACACGCTGATTGCGTCGATCGTGACCCGCGACGGCGGCCCGGTCATGGGCTTCGCCACGATGGGCAGCAACGGCCAGGCGATGTTCCACGCGCAGGTGCTGACGAACGTGCTCGACTACGACCTGGACATCCAGGACGCGATCGAACGCCCGCGGTTCCTGATCGGGCCCTTCACGCCCGAGGAGCCCGCGGATCGGATCCGCCTGGAATGGCGGGTGCCGGCGCGCGTGGTCGCGGCGCTCGAGCGGCGCGGGCATCGTATCAAGCGGGAGCGTGAGTTCTTCCAGAAGATGGGGCACGCGCACGGCGTCGTCGTGCGGGACGGCACGTTGATGGGCGGGGCGGACCCGCGTGGCGACGGCGCCGCGCTCGGCTACTGAGCGTGCGGAGGGCGGCATGAACGTCGAACGGCTACGCCG
>QHRS01000193.1:20256-20701 GCA_003221435.1 Candidatus Rokuibacteriota bacterium | reverse complement strand
GAGCTAAGGAAGCCAATCTCTTGAGCAAACCTCGCCAGGTTGTCGCGAGCCACTACGAGATCGTGATCTGCTTGGCATTCGTACTCGGCCTGGCCGCCTCGGCCGTCAGGGAGCTGCACGCGCCGCGCCAGGTGTCGGTTTGCGTAGAGCCGGGAGGCGATCCCGAAGTTGAGCAGCATTCGCTGCACGTCCCCCAGAAGGGCCAGTGAAACCGAGGTGAGTCGAGCGGACACTCCCTTGTTTGTGGCGCCGCTGACGTGACCGTCTGCCGTGAACAGCGCCTGAAGAAATCCCCTCTGGAGGTCCTCCGAGCCCGAGAGGACGGCCGCGGGAACACCAGCCAGCTTCGTGTCTTGAGTCAGGGCGTACTCGGCGAGGGCGGCGCGGGCGAAGCGAACGGAGCTTACGGTCGCCTGGTCGCGACCGGCGACATCGACGGCAGAGA
>QHRS01000193.1:16250-20227 GCA_003221435.1 Candidatus Rokuibacteriota bacterium | reverse complement strand
ACCGCCTGGTTCATGTAGGCGGCGAAGTCGGGGGCGAGCTCACGCTTTTCGTCACCATAGAAGCTGAGGATTACTCCTTTGTCGGGCCGGATGTGACCGTCCCCGATCAGCCAGCCGAGCAGTCGGCCTTCTTCGAGCGTGCCCTTCGAGCCGAAGCCGCCCTTGCGGTTGACGATGTGGACAAGGTCACCCGGCTGGAGTTCGTCGGCTCGCCGCCACCCCCGAGCGGTCATCACGCGATGATCCGCGGTGAGCCGGACTTCGTATCCTTCCTCGGTACGGAGCCTGAAGACCTGCTGTACGCCCGTCTCGAAGACAGATGAAGCGGGCCCCACATCTCCAGCGGCGAATCGAGAGTCGAGGATCACGTCGGCGGCCTCGCGCGACCGAGCGAGATCATCTGCCCGGAGGAGGCCTTGAGTGGTGTAGATGAGTGTATCGCCCGCCACGCACGGGTTGGTCGCCTCGATCATGCCGATTTCGGGCGTGGGGTTGGCCGGACTCGCGTTGATTCGATCGAGGAACACCATCCCGGGGTCGCCGGTGCGCCATGCCGCGCGCACGATGCGATTGAAAACCTCTTGCGCGCTCAGACGATCCGTAACCTGGCCCGTATGGGGGTTGATGAGGTCGTACTCCTGCCCCTTGGACAGCGCGTCCATGAAGGTGTCAGTCGCCGCCACTGAGATATTGAAGTTCGTAATCCCGCCGTCGAGCTTGCACTCGATGAATTCCAGGATGTCGGGATGGTCGACTCTCAAGATCCCCATATTGGCACCGCGCCGGGTGCCGCCCTGCTTGACGGCCTCGGTCGCCGCGTTGAAGACCCGCAGGAAGGACACCGGTCCCGACGCCCGACCGCCCGTCGACGCGACGACGTCATCCTTCGGGCGAAGGCGCGAGAACGCGAAACCCGTGCCGCCCCCTGATTTATGGATGATGGCCGCGTCCTTGACCGCGTCGAAGATCTCCTCCATCGAGTCGCCGACGGGCAGCACGTAGCACGCCGAGTACTGGAGGCCGTTGTTCTTGCCGGCGTTCATGAGCGTCGGCGAGTTCGGAAGGAAGTAGCCGTCGACCATCATCTCGTAAAAGGCGGTGGCGACCTCCAGCGCCGCGGCCGGGCTCCGGCCGTACCGGGTCTCGCCCGCCGCGATGGCCCTGGCGACGCGCCAGCACATTTCCTCTGGCGTCTCGAGGACGTCCTCGCCGTTGCGCGTGAGATATCGCTCACGGAGCACGCGCCGCGCAGGTTCGGTCCACCTCCCGGCCTTCGGCGGACGAGTCTCAGACAACATACCGCTCCTCCTTATGACGGGTATGAGCGCACGGAGAAGCCTCGCCCTCTGTGGTCTTCATCGTGCTTGGTTCTGTGGCCCCGGTCGGTCCTCTTACCCCTATATTAGGGGGCGAACGTGACGGTAGCACACCATATTTGGGAGTCGTCAAGTAAAAAGAGGTCCACAAGCCGTCCACGGAATATCCACCACCGGGCGTTTGGTGAACTCGTTCACAACGTCCGCGCAAAGGTCCGACGCACTTTGTCTCTTGGCGATCGTGCCCCGACGGTGCGTCACTGGATGCACAAGCCTTCTCGCCACCGGCTCGCGGGTAGTATCATGGGCGTCTCGAACGCTCGGCTACGCATGCGGCAGCCGAATCAGAGGAGGGACGACAATCATGCGGTGGGTCGCCGGCATCCTGGCTCTCGTGCTCCTGGCGACTCCGCTCGCCTTGGCAGCGCAAACCCAGTCGCCCGCGGTGCCGGACGTGGCCGGGCGCCTGCTGAGCCTCGCCGAGGTCATCCAGATCGCGCTCGCGACCCAGCCGCAGATCCAGGCGCGCCTGCACGACTACGCGGCCGCGCGGTTCCGGGTCGATCAGGCGCTCTCGCCGCTGCTCCCGCAACTCAGCGCCTCGTGGAACGCCTCGCGCGACCGCACCGTGTCCGGCCTCGGCAGCAACGCCGCCGCCGTCGACGCGAGGACGCGAACCACCGCCCAGCTCGAGCTCTCCCAGCTGCTCTTCGACTTCGGCAAGAACCTCGCGGCGACCGAAGTCAGCAGGCGGCTGGCCGACGTGGCGAAGGAAGACGTCGAGGTGCAGCGGGACCTGATCGTCCTCGCGGTCAAGGAGGCGTCCTTCAACCTGCTCTTCGCCAAACGGCTGATCACGGTCAACGACGAGGCGCTCAAGCGCGCCGAGCTGAACCTGCGCTCGGCCCGCGGGTTCTTCGAGGTCGGCACGCGACCGAAGTCCGACGTCACCCGCGCCGAGGTCGACGTGGCCAATGCCCGTCTCGAGACGATCCGGGCGCACAACGCTGAGCGGCTCGCCCGCGTCGCCCTCAACACCGGCATGGGCATCCCCGTCGACACCCCCACGGAGGTCGAGGACATCCTGGCGTACCGGCCGTTCACCGTCGATCCTGCGCTGCTCCTCGACGAGGCCAAGCGGGGGCGCGCCGAGTACCGGCAGGCGAAGCTGCAGGTCGACGCCGCCGAGGCTTCGGTGAAGCTCCAACTCCGCAACTTCTTCCCCGACATCACCGGCAGCGCCTTCGTCGGCGCGACGAACCCCGATGTCAAGACGACCGATCCGGGCCAGATCTGGGAGTTCGGCGTCACGCTGAACTGGAGCATCTTCGACGGCGGCAACAAGATCGCCCGCTACCGCGAGTCGACCGCCAAGCTCCAGAGCGCCCAGGCGCAGGTCCGCGCGGAGGAGCTCACGATCTCGCAGGAGGTCGCCCAGGCGAGCCTGAACGTCGGGGAGGCCCAGGAGCGGATCCAGGCCGCCAAGGCGGCCGTCGCCTCGGCCCAGGAAAACTTCCGGCTGGCTCAGGGCCGGTTCGCCGCCGGAGTCGGGACGATCCTCGAGCTGACCGATGCCCAGCTCGCGCTGACGCAGGCGCAATCGACCGAGGCGCAGGCGCTGTCGGATTTCCACATCGCCGTCTCTCGGCTCGAACGCGCCCTGGGCCGCCGCTAGAATAGAAGCATCGGCGGAGACGTCCAGCACACTGAGATGAGCGCTCGCCGTCTCGTGCTCCTCGCTCTCATCGTCGCCGTCGCCGGCAGCGCAGGCGGCACCCCGAAGTACCGCACGGCGTCGATCGACCGCGGGGCCCTCACCGCCACCGTCTCGGCCACCGGCTCGCTCAACGCCGTCATCACGGTGCAAGTCGGCTCGCAGGTTTCGGGCCAGGTCAAGGAGCTCTACGCGAACTTCAACTCCCTGGTGAAGAAGGGCCAGCTCATCGCGCGCATCGATCCGGAGAGCTTCGAGGCCAAGGTGAACCAGGCGAAGGCCGAGGTCGACAATGCGCGAGCCATGGTGCTGAACCAGGAGGCGGCGCTCGAGAAGGCGCACGCCGAGGTGGATAACGCCCAGGCGGCGGTGGCCACGGCGAAGGCGAACGCGGCATGCAGGTCGACGCCAACGTCGACGAGGCCGACGTCGGGCGTATCCAGGTGGGCCAGCGGGCCACCTTCACCGTCGATTCGTTTCCGACGCAGACCTTCCCGGGAGAGGTCAACCAGATCCGCAAGGCGCCCCAGATCGTGCAGAACGTCGTCACCTACGATGTCGTCATCTACGTCCGCAACTCGGAGCAGAAGCTGGCCGCGCTCGCGCAGGCCCAGTTCGACCTCGATCGGACCTCGATCCGCGCCCCTGTCAACGGCGTTGTCGTCTCCCGCAACGTCGATGTCGGCCAGACGGTCGCCGCGAGCCTGCAGGCGCCAGTCCTGTTCACGATCGCCGAGGATCTCTCGCGCATGCAGGTCGACGCCAACGTCGACGAGGCCGACGTCGGGCGTATCCAGGTGGGCCAGCGGGCCACCTTCACCGTCGATTCGTTTCCGACGCAGACCTTCCCGGGAGAGGTCAACCAGATCCGCAAGGCGCCCCAGATCGTGCAGAACGTCGTCACCTACGATGTCGTCATCTACGTCCGCAACTCGGAGCAGAAGCTG
>QHRS01000193.1:0-16053 GCA_003221435.1 Candidatus Rokuibacteriota bacterium | reverse complement strand
GATCCTGCAAGAGTCCCGGCAGCATCTCATGGCGCTGCAGTCGCCGAATCTGCCGGAGGAGCAGCGGCGTCAGCGCGGGCAAAAGATTCGCGAAGCCGCGCAGGCGCACATCCGCGAGATCCTGACGCCCGAGCAACAGGCGCGCTATGCGGAGCTCAGCGGGCAGCAGGGCGGTGACGGAATCGTCGGGCGCGCGTGGGTCATCGGTCGGAGCGGGCAGCCGACGCCGGTCGTGCTCCGGCTCGGGATCACCGACGGCAGCGCGACCGAAGTCCTCGCCGGGGAGGTCAAGGAAGGGATGGAGGTGCTCATCGGGCTCCGAAACGGGTCCGCACCGCCGGCGAGCGGGGGCGGCCCCCGGCTCAGGCTCTGACGATGGGTCGCGTCCTCATCGACACCGTGGGCCTGGTCAAGGACTATTACCTGGGTACGCACACGGTCCACGCGCTCCGGGGCGTCTCGCTCCGGGTCGAAGCCGGAGAATTCGTGGCGGTCATGGGGCCGTCGGGCTCGGGCAAGTCGACGTTCATGAACCTCCTCGGCTGCCTCGATCGGCCGACCGCCGGCCGTTACGTGCTCGACGGCGAGGACGTGTCGAGCCTGTCACGCGATGCCCTCGCNCTCCTGCCCCGCGCGAGCGCGCTCGAGAACGTGGCGCTGCCGCTTCTGTACGGGGGAGCGCCCCGGGGCGATCCGCATGCGAGGGCCCGCCAAGGGCTCGCCGCGGTCGGGCTCGCGCCGTTCGAGACTCATCATCCGAACCAGCTCTCGGGCGGCCAGCAGCAGCGCGTCGCGATCGCGCGGGCGCTCATCAACGAGCCGTCGCTGATCCTGGCCGACGAGCCGACGGGAAACCTCGACACGCGCACGAGCGTCGAGATCCTCTCCCTCTTCCAGCAGCTGAACCGGCAGGGCATGACGGTCGTGCTCGTCACTCACGAACCCGACATCGCCGAATACGCCACCCGCGTGCTGACATTCCGCGACGGCCGGCTGCTCCACGACCAGCCCGTCACGATCCGGCGCGACGCGCAGGCGGTGCTCGCGACCTTGCCCCGAGGGGACGAGTCGTGAACCTCGCGGCGAGCACGCGCGTCGCCCTCACGGCGCTCCGGACCAACACGCTCCGAACGAGCCTGGCGATGCTCGGCATCATCATCGGGGTCGGGGCGTTCATCGCGAGCGGCGCCATCGGCGCCGGCGCGCAGACGCGCATCGCCGAGCAGATCCGCAGTCTCGGATCGAACCTGCTCATCATCCTCTCGGGCAGCCTCCACTCCGGTGGGATCCGCCTCGGCAGTGGCACCCAGCTCTCGATCACAGAGGACGACGCCGCGGCGGTCGCCCGCGAGGTCTCGTCCGTGCTCGTCACCGCGCCGTCCATCCGCGGCGCGGGCCAGGTCGTCTACGGCAACCAGAACTGGTCGACCACGGTCCAGGGCGTCACGCCCGACTACGAGATCGCGCGGGAGTGGCCGGTCGTCGCGGGCAAGTTCATCAACCAGGAGGACATCGACGGCGCCACCAAGGTCGCGCTCGTCGGGCAGACCGTCGCGGACAACCTCTTCGGGTCCACCGACCCGATTGGGCAGATGATCCGGATCCGAAAGATCCCCTTCGCCGTCACCGGTATCCTCGAGCGCAAGGGGCAGTCGAGCTGGGGGACGGACCAGGACGACATCGTGTTCATCCCGCTCAGCACGGCGAAGAAAAAGGTCATGGGCAACATCAGCCAGGGGAACGCGCGGGCGGTCAGCGCGATCTCGGTCAAGGTGCGAGACGGCGGGGACCTGCAGGAGGCCGAGCGCGAGACCCGCGCGCTGCTCCGGCAGCGCCACCGCCTGCAGCCGGACCAGGACGATGACTTCTCCCTCCGCAACCTCACCGACCTGCTCGGGGCCCAGGAGAAGGCGGCGCAGGTGATGACCAATCTGCTGTACGCGATCGCTGCGGTCTCGCTCATGGTCGGCGGCATCGGCATCATGAACATCATGCTCGTGTCCGTGACGGAGCGGACGCGCGAGATCGGCCTCCGAATGGCGGTCGGCGCTCGCGGCAAGGACATCCTCTCGCAGTTCCTGATCGAAGCCGTGAGCCTCTCGCTGATCGGCGGCGCGGTGGGCGTGGCGGTGGGCATGGGCTCCTCGCGTCTCGTGTCCTACCTGGCCGACTGGTCCACGGTCATCCAGGCCGGCGCCGTCCCGCTCGCCTTCGCCTTCGCCTCCGCGGTCGGCGTCTTCTTCGGCTTCTACCCCGCCTGGAAGGCCTCGCGCCTCGACCCGATCAACGCGCTCCGGTACGAATAGGCTCAGGCGGGGTGTCAGTCCTTCGGCAGACCCAGGACGCGCTCGGCGAGGATGTTGCGCTGGATTTCGGACGTGCCCGCGGCGATGGTGTCACCGCGGGAGCGCAGGAAGCGGACCTGCCAGTAGCCGTCGTCGATCGCGTACTCGCTGCCTTCCCAGAGCGTCGCGTACGGCCCCTCGATCTCGAGCACGCACTCGAGGAGGCGCTGCCAGGTCTCGCTGAAGAAGAGCTTGGAGGCCGAGCCCTCGGGACCCGGCGGCTCGCCGCGGAGCAGCCGGGTCAGGACGCGCAGGGTCGAGCACCGGAGCGCCTGGGCGTCGATGCAGAGCTGCGCGAGTCGCTGGCGCATGACGGGATCGCGGGCCGCCGTGATTCCGTCGCGCTCCACGGTCCGCGCCAGCTCGATCGCCGCATCGATCCCCTCTCTCAGGATCAGCTGGCGCGACAGTGTCCGCGGGCCCCGCTCGAACATCAGCGTCGTGATCGCGACCTCCCACCCGCCGTTCACCCGCCCGACGACGTTCTCGGGCGGCACGCAGACCCCGTCGAAGAACAGCTCGTTGAACTCGGCATCCCCGCTCGCCTGCCGCAACGGCCGCACGGTGACGCCCGGCGAGTCCATGCCGACCAGCAGAAACGTCAACCCGCGGTGCTTCGGCGCCTCGGGGTCGGTCCGCGCGAGCAGGATGCACCAGTTCGCATAATGGGCGTACGAGGTCCACACCTTCTGGCCGTTGACGACGAAGTTGCCGTTGTCGCGCACGGCGCGCGTCTGGAGGGCCGCGAGATCGGATCCGGCGTTGGGCTCCGAGAAGCCCTGGCAGAAGATGTGCTCGGCGGAAAGGATCCGTGGGAGATGCGTCTGCTTCTGGGCTTCGGTCCCGTGCCGCATGAGCGCCGGGCCGGCCATGTCGAGCCCGATCGCGTTCGGGAGCTCGGGCGCCCGGGCGCGCGCCATCTCCTCGTAGAAGATCGCCTGCTCCATCACCGACGCCCCGCGGCCGCCGTACGCCTTCGGCCAATCGAGACCGACGTAGCCCGCCGCGTACAGGCGGCGCTGCCAGTCTTTCAGGAACTCGATCTGTTCCTCGCGGGAGCCGAACCGCCGGCGAAGCTTTGCCCAGTCCCCCGGCGCGTGGAGGGCGAGCCAGGCCCGCAGCTCCGCACGGAACGCCTCTTCGGACGGCGACAGGGTGAAATCCACCGGTGCTATGTTTAACAGACATGCCGGGCCGGCGCAAAGCTCCGAGACGTCGGGAGGAGCGTCAAGCCTTTCCGGTCGAAGCCCGCGTGCTCACGCTCGCGCGCGAGGTCGCGGCCATCGCGGCAGCGCCGGATCCGCCGCGGACCCGCCGGGATCACGCGCTGGCAAAGATCGCTGCCGCCTTCAGCGAGGACCGCGAGCTCGCCTCGCTGCTGCTCGCCGCGTGGCATCGCGCGCGCACTGACGACGCGCTGGCCCTGGCGCTCGCGTGGGTGCGCGAGCAGCTCCGGGCGTCCCTGCAGGAGATCCTCGAGGCAGGCGCTCGCACCGGGGCGATCCGCAAAGACCCCGAGCCGGCCGTCCTCGCGTGGGTGCTCCTGGCCGGCTGCGAGGCGCTCCTCCGGGAGGCGCCCGGCGGCGGCGTGGCGCCGACCGCCGACGTGCTGCGCGCCCTCGCGCGCCTTACCGAGGCTTGAGTTCGATGCGGTAGCCGTCCGGATCCCTGACGTAGAGCGACGGGCCCCGACCGAACGCGCCGCGGCGCTCCGCCACGCCGCCGTCGAGGGAGACGCCGCGCCCGCGCAAGTGCTCGGCGACCGCGCCCAGGTCGTCGCAGCGAATCGACAGGCACACGTGATCGAGCCCGCTTCCGGGCTCCCCCGTCGCCGGGAGCAGATCGATCAGGTGCTCACCGAACCGGAGCTGGACGAGCGAGATCGCCTCGTTCACGTGGTCGACCGTGCAGCCGAGCACCTCGGTATAGAAGCGGGCGGAGGCGGCCTGGTCCTTGACGCGGAGCACGACGTGGTCGAGGCCGAGCGGCTTAAACTGCGGCATCGGGCGCTGCCCGCCCCGCCCGCCCGTTCGTGTCGATCGTCCGGTGTTCCCGCGCTTCCCGCATCGCCCGCATCATGCGGGCGCGCCCGCGAGTGGTCAAGTGGGTTCTCCGCGTGATAGCCTCTACGGGTGCGCCGATTCGCGCTCGCGTTGCTGCTGTGCACCGCGGCCGTGGCCCGGGCCGCGACCCCGGTCGATGACGCTCTCGCGCTCTTCGCGAACTACCACCAGGAGCTCTCCGGGCTCGATCGCGCGCGGGACATCCTCGAAGCAGAACTGCAGAAGAATCCCCAGCTCGAGACGATGCTGGCGCTCGCGCGCGTCTACTTCACGATCGGCGACGTCCGCGCGAGCACGCAAGAGGAAAAGCTCGCCGCCTACGACCGCGGCCGCCAGATCGCCAAGCGCGCGATCGAGCTGGCGCCGCGCAACGCCGACGCCCATTTCCTCTACGGGGCGAACACGGGTCGCTGGGGACAGACGAAGGGCGTCCTCCGTTCGCTCTTCCTCCTGCCCACCGTGAAGGAGGAGCTGAATACGATCTTCGAGATCGACCCGAACCACGCGGCCGGCCACGCGCTGGCGGGCAATGTCTATCTCGAGCTTCCGGCGATCGCGGGTGGCAGCGTCGCGAAGGCCGAGGAGCACTTCAGGAAGGCGATCGAGGTCGAGCCGAAGTACACTGCGCTCCGCATCGGGCTCGCCAAGGTCTTCATCCGAAAGGGCGAATACGTCGCGGCGCGGCGGGAGCTGGAGTCCGTCGTCAACGAGTCGGCGCCCGCGAACATCGCCGACTGGACCATGAAGGACCTGCCACGCGCGCGAAAGCTGCTCGCCGAGATCACGGACACGCGGTAGACATCGCGGCCGTCATCCGGAAGCTCCGGACGACCGCGCCGACGTGGAACCCGACGGCGCTCGCCGCGATCGCCGACAGGACCCGCGACCCGTTCCGCGTCCTCATCGCCTGCATCCTCTCGCTGCGCACCCAGGACGCGACGACCGCGCGCGCGTCCGAGCGCCTCTTCGCACTCGCCGACACGCCGACGGCGATGCTGCGCCTCGCCCCGCCGCGGATCGAGCGCGCGATCTACCCGGTCGGCTTCTACCGGACGAAGGCGCGCGTGATTCATTCGATCTGCCGCGATCTGCTCGAGCGCTTCGGCGGGCGCGTGCCGGACGAGATCGACGCGCTGCTGACGCTCAAGGGTGTGGGCCGCAAGACGGCGAACCTGGTCGTCACGATGGGGTACGGGAAACCGGGCATCTGCGTCGATACCCACGTCCACCGCATCTCGAACCGCCTCGGCTACGTCCGCACGAAGACGCCCGAGCAGACCGAGATGGCGCTCCGCGCGAAGCTGCCCGCGCGGTACTGGATCGGGTATAACGACCTGCTGGTCGCCTTCGGCCAGAACGTCTGCGCGCCGATCTCGCCCCGGTGCTCGGTCTGCCCGGTGCGGACGCGCTGCCGCCGCGTCGGCGTCACCGCGTCGCGATGAGCCCCCGCAGCGTGCGCAGGTTCGCGATGTCGGCCGCCGGGTCGGGCTCCTTCGGGGTCTCGAGCGCCTTCGGGACGCGGCGCCACCGCGGGTCGTTCAGCAGGAGGCGAAACGGCCGGAGCCCGAGCTGGCCCTGTCCGATGTGCTGATGCCGGTCGAGCGCCGAGCCGAGCCCGGCCCGGGCGTCGTTGAGATGGAAGGCGCGAACGTTCCGAACACCGACCGTGGCCGCGCATTCCCCCATCGCGCGCTCGTACCCGACGGGCGTCCGGATGTCGTACCCGGCGGCGAAGAGGTGGCACGTGTCGAGACAGACACCGAGCCGCTCGGGGTGGGCCGAGCGGTCGAGCAGCGCCGCCAGCTCGCCGAAGGTCCGGCCGATCGTGTCGCCGGCGCCGGCCGTGTTCTCCAGGACGATCCTGACGCGGTAGCCCGGCGTCCGCCCGACCAGCGCGTCGAGCGCCGCCGCCACGCGCGCGATGCCCGCGTCGATGCCCGATCCCTTGTGCGAGCCCGGGTGGATCACGACGAACGGCAGGCCGATCGTCTCGGCGCGCTCGAGCTCATCGTGAAATGCCGCGATGGCGTGACGCCACTCCGCGTCGACCGGCGTGCCGAGGTTGATCAGGTAGGTCGCGTGCGCAAATGCGGTGCGAACGCCCGTCGCCCGCTGCGCCTGCTTCCAGAGCCGCACGTCGGCCTCACCGAGCGGCTTGCCCTTCCACTGCATCTGGTTCTTCAGGAAGATCTGCACCACGTCACAGCCGACCGCATGCCCGCGCTCGAGCGCGCGATGGAGACCGCCCGCGATCGACATGTGCGCGCCGATGAAATTGCCGGGGCGCCCCGCCCCGCGACGCGTCACTCGCGGAGCACCCTGATCGGCCCGAGGCGCTCGGCGATCACCGAGTTGCGGTACCGCCAGATCCGCTCGAGCTGCGGCCCCACGACGACCCTTTCGGCCAGGCGGCCGAGCGGGCCCAGCGGCAGCCGGTACACGAGCCGATCCTCCACCCGCGTGCCGCCCGCCTCCTCCAGGAACATGTGGCGATGCTCCCAGCGCGCGCACGGCCCGCGCACCTGCACGTCCAGGAACCGAACGGGCGGGTCGTACTCCCGCACGAACATCCGCACTGCGATCGGCACGCCGAGCCAGCGGATGCGGTAATCGAAGACCGCGCCCGCGCTCATTCTGGGCGGCCGCGGTGCCAGAAGGTGGGCGCCGAGCCAGGGCGGCGTCAGGCACGGAATGTTCTCCGGATTGGCGAGGAACTCGAAGACCTCGGGCCGATTCCTGCCAACCCACACCCACGACTCGAAGAAGACGTCGGCCATTTTATCGGAGGGGGCCTCGACGGCCCCCTCCGAACCTCCCCCGGGGAACCCCGGCGCCGGCAAAGCCGGCGCTCGAACCGGATCTCCGACAGGCTTCCGGCCGGTCAGCAGCGGCAACGGTGGAGCCGCGTCTCGCTGCCGCGCGTCCGCGGCGGGGGCTACGCGAGCTTCTTGACCTCGGCGAGGATCTTGTCGGGATCCGGCAGCTCGCCTCTGCCGTAGCGTTCGACGAATCGCACGATGCCGTGCGTGTCGACGATGAAGGTCGCGCGCACGTTGGCGTTCCAGTCCGGCCAGTACACGCCGTAGTCTTTGCTCACGGTGCGGTGGACATCCGAGAGCAGCGGATAGTGACTGATGCCGACCGCCTTCGCCCAGTTCTCATGGCTGAACGGGCTGTCCGTGCTGATACCCAGCACCTGGGCATTCGCCGCCTCGAAGTCGCGCACGCGCTTGTCGAAGGCGGGCATGCAGGTGCTTCAGCCCGGCGTCCAGTCGAGCGGGTAGAAGAGGACGACGACGCGCTTCCCCCTGAAGTCCTTGAGGCTCACTTCCTTCAGTCCGATCGTCTTCAGCGTGAAGTCGGGCGCGGTGTCGCCGACCTGGAGCGTCTTGTTCCCGGTCACCGTGCGGGCTCGGCATCCTCGCCTGCGGCTTCCGCTGCGTCGCCCACAGGATGTGCCGCTTGCCTTCGAGAGCCGTTTCACGCACCCCGAGATACCGCGCGGCCGTCACCACCCTGCCCTCTTCCCACAGCGCGCCGAAGCGGTCGGCCGCGTTGGCGTCCCGCAGCGCGTAGTGATCCATGATGACCCGGCAGCCGGTCGCGTCGATCACGCGGCGGAGATTGTCGATGCCGTGGTCGATGACGGCGGTGCCCACCTGTTTCTCCAGGTATGACGGCGGGCCCGAGAGGTACAGGAGATGCGGACGCTCGCGGATCAGGTACGCGGTCGCGACGCGCGAGAGCGGCCCCTGCACGTCCGACGCGAACACGAATCGGAAGCGCTCGGCGGGATCGATCAGGGTGATCGCCACCACGTAGCCGAGCGTCGTGCCTTCGATCCCGTGGGCCAGCGGCGGCGAGACGCGGAACGAGAGCGTCGTGCCCTCGTACTCCCGTCCGTCGGCGGAGTCGAGGCGGGCCGCCCTGCCGATCTCGCGCCACAGGTCGGACGCGCGGCGGCCCTGGGCCCCAGCGATCATCCGCCGCGGATCCTTCGCGAGCACCCATCGGCCGGCATACCCGCCAGGATCGTGGCGGAAGTGATCCTCGTGATAGTGGCTGACGAAGATGATGCCAGCGCGCGCCGCATACGCCGAGATCCGGTCGTTCGCGCGCCTGAGCGCCTCCCACTCCTCGTCGGCCGGCGGCAGATTGAAGCGGGAGGGCGCCAGCGTCGCGCCAGGGTCGATCAGGACGCCCGTCCCTCCGGCCTCGACGTAGGTGGCCATCGACCGCACGCCGAGCGATTCGGCCGCCAGCGGGAGGATCTTCATGCGCCGACGAGGACGTCGAACTGCGGGCCTCGGGCTATATGCACCGGCCGCCGTCGACCTCGAACACGGTGCCCGTCACCATCGCCGCGTCGTCGGACGCCAGGAAGAGCGCCGCGTTGGCGAGATCCTCTGGGGTGTTGAGCCGCCCCATCGGCACTGTCTTGACGAACGCCTCGCGGTCGGCCGCGTCGACCGCGGTCTTGCCCATGAAGGTTGGGAGCATCGGCGTCTCCGTCGCGACGGGCGCGATCGTGACGACGCGGATGCCGTGCGGCGCCAGCTCGAGCGCGATGCCCTTGGCCATCGACGCGACCATCCCCTTCGACCCGGCGTACACCTGTAGCCCCGGGCGCGGGCGGTGGCCCGCCGTCGACCCGGTGACGAGGATGACGCCCGACTTCTGACGCTTCATCACCGGCACGACGGCTCTGATGCCGAGGAAGACGCCCTTCACGTTGACCGCCATGATGCGATCGAACGTGGCCTCGTCGACGCTCTCGATCGGGAGCGGCGACTGCGGGACGCCCGCATTGGCGTAGAAGATGTCGAGCCGATTCCAGGCCGCGAGCGTCTGGTCCACCAGCGCCTGGTTGTCGACCGCTGACGTCACGTCGGCGCGCACCTCCAGCGCCTGCCCGCCGGCCTTCTCGATCGCCTCGGCCGTTTTCTTCGCTGCTGCCTCGTTGATGTCCGCGCAGATCACGCGCGCGCCCTCGGCCGCGAAGCGCACGGCCGACGCAGCGCCGATCCCCGACCCCGCCCCAGTCACGACAGCGACCTTGCCCCCGAGCTTCATGAACTGGCTCCATTCATCTGGGTGCACCCGGGCTATCGCCCGCCCGCACCCCGCCGGCACCTCGCGCGAGATCGTTCAGCGCGCCCCGTCAGTCCCGTTACACCACGAGTTCGGCCATCATGCGGAGGGTGGCGGGGTCGCGCACCGCGACCATCATCGTGGTCACTCGAGACGCCTTCCACTCGGCCAGGCGCTCCTTGATGCGCTCCCGCGGCCCGCAGAGCGCCACTTCATCCACCAGCGCGTCCGGGACTGCGGCTTCCGCCTCGGCCCTCTGCCCGGACAGGTACAGGTCCTGGATCCTCGTCGCCGCGTCCTCGTAGCCGTATCGGCAGGCGAGGTCGTTGTAGAAATTCTTGCCGCGCGCGCCCATCCCGCCGACGTAGAGTGCGAGGTTGGCTTTGAGGACCGCCCGGCAGGCGGCGACGTCGGGCCCGGCCGCGACGCCGACCATCGGCATGATGTCGAACCCCTGGGGCTGTGCCGCGCGGCCGCCGGCTCTAAAGCCGGACTCGAGCCACTCGCGGAACATCCCCATCCGCTGCGGCGAGAAGAACACCGGGATCCAGCCGTCGGCGATTTCCGCCGCGAGCGCCACGTTCTTCGGACCGATGGCGGCGAGGTAGATCGGCAGATCCGGCCGCCCGTGGAGGATCGACTTGAGCGGTTTGCCGAGCCCCGTGGCGTTCGGGCCCGTGTACGGGATCTGATAGTATTCGCCGCGGAACTCCACCGGCTTATCGCGGCGCAGGATCGCGCGCACGACCTCGACGTACTCGCGCGTCTTGCGGAGGGGCTTGCCGAACCGCTGGCCGTGCCAGCCCTCGACGACCTGCGGGCCCGAGACCCCCACGCCCATCCGGAACCGCCCGCCCGACAGGGCGTCGAGCGTCATGGCAGTCATCGCCGCCATCGCCGGCGTTCGCGCGGCGATCTGCATGATCGAGGTGCCGACGTGGATGCGCGACGTGCGCGCCGCGATCCATGTCGCGGGCGCCACCGCATCCGATCCGTACGCCTCGGCCGTCCAGACGGAGTCGTATCCGAGCCGCTCGGCCTCGAGGATCAACGGCATGTCGAGCGAGTAGCGGGCGCCGGAGTAGCCGAGGTTCAGCGCCAGTCGCACCCTGTCATCCCCTCATGGTGTGTCGTGGCGCACCGCGCCCTCCCGTCGCGATCGACTCCCGCGTCGCCCTGCGCCGCGCGCTCCCTGCAGTCTCGACAGCGTCGCCCCGCCGTCCTGCGAGCGGTGACGGTGAAGCGAGACGCGGCCGCCGCGGACCCGGATGCCCTCCTGCTCCAGCAGGAGTCGCTGCGTCAGCATGCCCCCGACGTTGCGCCGACGGCTGATGCCGCCGCGCGCGTTGACGACTCGGTGCCACGGCACGCCCGGCGGGCAGTGCTTCATCGCCCATCCGACGGCGCGCGCCGCGCGCGGATGCTCGAGGCACGCCGCGATCTGACCGTACGTGGCGACGTGGCCACGCGGAATGCGTCGCACGAATTGGTGCACGTCCGCGACAAACGCGGATCTGCTGTCCCCTCTCTTCGAGCGCCGGCTTCGCCGGCGCGTCCCCAGGGGGGAGGTTCGGAAGGGGGGCGAAAGCCCCCCTCCGAGTTTCATGCGGTCCGTGAGCCGAACTGCAGCTCGTAGAGACGCGCATAGATCCCGCCGTGACGCAGCAACGCGGCATGGCGGCCCTCCTCGCGGATCCGTCCCCGGTGCACCACGAGAATCCGGTCCGCGCCCTGGATGGTCGACAGCCGGTGCGCGACGATGAGGCTGGTCCGGCCGGCCAGCAGGCGGGCCATCGCGTCCTGGATCAGCGCTTCGGATTCGGGATCGACACTCGACGTCGCCTCGTCGAGCACCAGCACCGCGGGATTGTACACAAGAGCGCGCGCAATGGCCAGCAGCTGGCGCTGCCCCTGCGAGAGATTCGTCCCGCGCTCACTGATCTCCTGCGCGTAGCGCTGCGGGAGTGCCTCGATGAAGCGGCGCGCGTTCGCCATCTCGACCGCGCGCTCGATGTCCTGCCGCGACACCTCGCCGTCGGCGCCGAGCCGGAGGTTGGCCTCGATGCTGCCGCTGAAGAGCACCGTGTCCTGGTGCACGAGGCCGACGTGCCGCCTGAGCGCGACCAGGTCCCACTCGCGGACGTCGACGCCGTCCACGAGCACCTGACCCTTCACCACGTCGTACGACCGGTTCAGGAGGCGCGCGATCGTGCTCTTGCCCGCCCCCGTGGCCCCTCGTACGCGAACCAGACATTGCGCAGTTCGACCTCGTAGGCTGCCCCACCCGCCGGCCGCCCGGCCGCGGCCTCGACGACCGCCGGCCGGCCCGGCTCCACCGCCGCGCGCGGGCGCGCGATGCGGCCGACCGCGCCGCGGGCGCGAACGGTCATCGCCGCGACCGCGGGGCTCCGCACGGCCGGCTCGACGTCGAGCAGGCCGAAGATCCGCTCGGACGAGGCCATCGCCGCCTGCATCACCGCGTACTTGGCGCCGAGGTCACGGATCGGCAGGAAGAAGCGGTTCGTGTACTCGATGAACGCCACGAGCGCGCCGAACGTGAGCATCCCGCGCCAGATCTGACCGCCGCCGTACCAGAGCAGCAACGCCACCGCGGCCGAGCCGATCGCCTCGACCGACGCGTAGAGCGAGGCGTCGTAGACCGTGGACCAGAACAGGGCGCGGCGATGATCGGCGTTCAGCTCCCTGAAGGTCCGCAGCTCCTGCTGCTCGCGAGCGAACACCTGCGTCACCGCCATCCCCTGCAGCGATTCCTGAAGGAACGCGTTGAGCCGGGCCAGCCGGGTGCGAACGAGCCGGTACGCATCGCGGGCGCGGACGCGGAAGTACGCGGCGACCCCGAACAGGAGCGGCACGACCGAGAACGTGATGAGCGCGAGCGGGGTGTTCAGGCCGAGCATGATGGCGATGACACCGGTCAGCGTCACCACGTCCCCGAGGATCGACACGAGGCCGCTCGTGAACATCTCGCTCACGGCCTCCACGTCATAGAGCACTCGCGTCATGAGCCGGCCGACCGCGTTCCGATCGAAGAAGCGCGCATCCATCTCCTGCAGGTGCTCGAAGAGGGCCCGGCGCAGGTCGTGCATCACCCGCTGGCCGGTCACGTGCGTCAGGTAGCTCTGCGCGGCCCGGAGCCCGTACAGCGCGCCGAGGGTCAGGAGGAACAAGGCGGCGACGCGGCTCAGGCCCGGCCAGTCCGCCTTCAGGATGTGGTCGTCGATGGCGCTCTTGATGAGGAGCGGCTGCAGCAGCTCGACGCCGGACATCAGCGGGAACAACACCGCCGACGCGGTGATGAGCCGGCGGTGCGGCCGCGTCACCGCCCAGAGCCGCGCGACCAGGCGCTGGTCGTAGGCGCGGCCGAGGATCTCGTCGTGCTCCGGCTCGCTATGTGCGGGCAATCTCGTCCTCGAGCTGCTGGGCGCGCCAGAGCCGCGCATAGAGGCCGCCGCGCGCCACCAGCTCCGCATGCGTGCCCTGCTCCACGAACCGGCCGCCGTCGAGGACGATCACGGCATCCGCCGTCTCGGCCGCCCGCAGCCGGTGCGTGATCAAGAGCGTCGTCCGGCCCCGGCGCATCGCCTCGAGCCCCGCGCTGATCTCCGCCTCCTTCGCCGCGTCGACGTTGGCGAACACGTCGTCGAGGATCAGGATCCGCGCGCCGGTCACCAGCGCCCTGGCCAGCGCCACGCGCTGCCGCTGACCGCCCGAGAGCGTGAGCCCCCGCTCGCCCACCACCGTGTTCCAGCGGGTCGGGAACGACTCGACCTCCGCCGCGAGCCCGGCGATCCGCGCCGCCTCTTCCACCCGCCCGTCGCGCCTGTCGTCCGCCGCGAACGCGATGTTGTCGCGGATCGAGCGCGAGAAGAGGAAGGCCTCCTGGGGCACGTAGCCGAGGCTCCGCCGGAGCGCCGCGCGGTCGATCGCTCGCACGTCGACGCCGTCGATGAACACCGTACCCGGCGGCGGCTCGTAGAGTCGCGCCAGGACGACACCCAGCGTCGACTTGCCGCTGCCGGTCGGCCCGACGACGGCGACGGTCTGGCCTGCCTCGACCGTGAAGCTCACGTCCGAGAGCGCCGGCGCGCGATCATCGTAGGCAAACGTGAGGCGCCTGAACTCGACCCGCCCCGGCCCGACGACGGCCGCGGAGCCCGCGGGGAGCGCGGTCGCCGGCGGCTCGTACGCCTGCGGCGAGGTGAGGATCTCGCCGATGCGCTCGAGCGAGGTCATCCCGCGGCGGATCAGCGAGAGCGTCCAGCCGAGCGCGATCGTCGGCCACGCGAGGTGGGCGAGCGTCAACTGCCCGTCCACCACGGCTTTGCCGCCGATCCAGACGATCACGAGCGTCCCGACGCCGGCGACCAGGCCCATGAGCGGCGCAAACTGCGCTTGCACCCGGCCGAGGGCGAGACTCCGGCGCAGGTACTCGGCGTTGAGCCGGCCGAACTCGGCCGACTCGCGCGGCTCCATCGTGTACGCGCGCACGATGGTCATGCCGGACAGGTTCTCCTGCACCTTGGCCGACATGTGGCTCAACTGTTCCTGGACCGCCTGGGTGCGCGCGTGCACCCGCGCGTTGAAACGCGTCGCGAGGACGATGAGCAGCGGATAGGGCGCCATCGCCCAGAGGGTCAGCCACGGCGCGATCGCGAGCATCGCGGTCAGCGTGCCGAGGAACGCGAACAGCGTGCCGATGAGGCTCAGGCCGCCGAAGCCCACGAGCTGCTTCACGGCCGCGATGTCGCTCGACGAGCGTGACATCAGGTCGCCGGTGCGATGCGCCCGGTAGAACTTGGGCGGGAGCGATTGCAGCCGCGCGTAGAGATCGTTCCGGATGTCGAAGTCGATGTGCTGCCCGGCGCCGAGGATCGTGAACCGCGAGCCGAGGCGCACCAGCGCATGCGCGACCGCGAGCGCCAGGATGAGCGCCACGTACCGTCCGATCGGGGCCTCGGCGGTCCCGGCTGCCGACAGCGCCTCGATCGCGTTCTTCACCGTCCACGGGATCCCGAGCGAGAAGACGTTGGCGGCGAGCAGGAAGAGCACGCCCCAGGCGTAGCGGGCGCGATAGCGCGAGACGTACCCCCAGAGCAGGCCGTACGGCATCCGGTCAGGCCGGACGCGCGTGGGGTCGGAGCCCCGCATAGACGGCGCAGAGCATCGGAGTCGCGATGCCGTGCCGCTCGCCCAGGCGCACCGCGTGGCCCTGGAGCGCCTCCAGCTCGAGCCGCTTGCCGTGCGTGAGATCGTAGTGCATCGACGAGGTCGTGTCGGGCTTGAGGCCGGCGACGACCCCGAGGAGCCTGTCGACGATGTCCGGCGCGAGCGCGATCTTTTCCCGCGCCGCGATCGCAGCCAGCTCCTCGAGCAGCAGCCGGAACATCTTCCAGGTCTCGGGAATCTCGCGGATCACGCCGAGCGGCTTCCGCGTGAGCGCCGTCATGCCGGTCTGGGCGGTGATGACGAGGTACTTCTCCCAGAGCGCCGTCCGGATGTCCGGCGCGATCGCGGCCGGGATGCCGGCCCGGGTGAAGGCCTCCAGCAGCGCCTGTGTCCTCGGCCGGGGCTCGCCGTCCATCTCTCCGAGCACGATCCGGCCGCCTTGCGTGTGGGTGATGACCCCCGGCTCGCCGATCGCGGCGAAGACGTACGCGACCCCGCCGACCGCGTGGCCCGTGCCGAGCGCGGCGTCGATCTTCTCCTCGTTGTCCACGCCGTTCTGGAGCGAGAGCACCGCTGTCTCGGGCCCGACGACCGGCCGGATCGCCTCGGCCGCGCTTTCGGTATCGAAGGACTTCACGCAGAAGGCCACGGCGTCGGCGTGCGGATGTCCCGCCAGCTCCGGGACGGCCGGCGCGCGAACGGTGAACTCGCCCTCGACCGCCGACCGGATCGTGAGCCCTCGCTCGCGGATCGCGTCGAGATGCGCGCCTCGCGCGACGAACGTGACGGCCGCGCCGCTCCGCGCGAGCTTCGCGCCGAAGTACCCGCCCACTCCTCCGGTGCCCATCACGACGACGTTCATCGCCTCAATTCTATGCTAGGCTCTGGCTTTGGCAATGACGTCACGCGAGAAAACCGTCGCGCTCGACATCGCGCAGGCGGCCGGAAGCATGCTGCGCGAGGAGCTGGGACGGACCCGCCGGATCGAACTGAAGGACAGCCCGACCAACCTCGTCACCGAGATGGACCCGCGCGCCGAAGCGCTGATCGTCGGGCGGCTGCGCCGCGAGTTTCCCGACGACGCGATCCTGGCCGAGGAGGGCGGCGCGAGCGGCGGCCGCTCCGGGCGGCGCTGGATCATCGATCCACTGGATGGCACCACGAACTACGCTCACGGCCTGCCCATCTTCGCGGTCTCGATCGCGCTCGAGGACCGCCACGGGATCGCCCTCGGCGTTATCCACGACCCGAACCAGCGCGAGACGTTCACCGCCGAGCGGGGCCGGGGCGC
Source organism: Candidatus Rokuibacteriota bacterium (assembly GCA_003221435.1). Lineage (GTDB taxonomy): Bacteria > Methylomirabilota > Methylomirabilia > Rokubacteriales > CSP1-6 > AR9. The sequence continues at coordinate 76 of QHRS01000193.1, read as the reverse complement.
GTACCTGAACGGCGCGCGCCTCGCCGTCTCGGGCACCACGCGTCTGAACGAGAGCCTCCTCGCGACCGGCTTCCCG
>QHRS01000192.1:997-6446 GCA_003221435.1 Candidatus Rokuibacteriota bacterium | reverse complement strand
CGCCCACTTTGTGGTGAACCCCGGCTGCCAATCGTGGTCGAAATTCAGGGCGTGATAGATCCCGTTGGCGTCTTTGATCTGGGGATCTGCTTGCCGGGCGCCCGGCTCGCTCTTGCTATCGCGGTAGATGCGCCCCGCCGACGTGATGGCCGAATCGACCTGCAAGGAGCTCGCATTACTGCCTTTCATGTAGATGTCGCTGTTGGAGTGGATCCTTCCGTTAAAGATCATTGGCTTCGCGCCGGGGTAAATCTCCAGGTCGACTCCCTTTCCGTAAAAGACTCCGAACTGGAAGAGCGGGATTGATGTGTACCGCACCGTCTGGGTGAGGGTGGCCTGGGTCCCGCCGTCCCCGGTGACTTGAGACGTGATCTGGTAGTCGGTCACGAAGCCATACAGGCCCTTGTACTGGCCAGTGGTGAAGGTCGTTCGGTACGGCGCTGCGCCCGGCTTGATCGAGAATGCGGCGAACTTGAGCTTAGGGTCCGAAAGCGTCGGCGGCGCGATGCCGTCGAGCTGGGTCTGGCTGGGGGTCGCTGTCGTCGTAAAGAGATCCCGGAGACCGACCAGGCCTTTCTGGAGGCCGGCGTCGGCTGCGTAGAAGGCGGCATTATACGCTCGACAGCTCGTCGCGACGGTGAGCTCTGTCCTCCCCACCCCGATGAGGGCGAAGCCCATCACCGAGATCACGAGCAGGACGAGGAGGGCAAGGGGCAAGGCCATGCCACTCTCGGAGCCTACCCGGGCTCGGACAATGTCACGCGGTGTCATGGTGTTTGGAATCTTCTTTCGATCGGCGCGGCGCCAAAGGTAGGCGGTCACTCCGCCCTCATCGTCTGGATGGTGATGTTTTGGGCCGCGGCCGCCGGGGACGCCTGCGTCGACGTCACCGTCACGGTGATGTCCCACAGCCGGTTCGGCGCGACGGTGGGGCCGGACGAGGTGATCGTCCATGTTCTGACGAGTCCAGGGTTCCCGGGATCGGGGTTGTCCGTGCCGTTGGTCGGAAAGCACGGTGGGGCGGCTGGGCATAGAGGCTGGTTTCTGAGTTGCTCCACCTGTTGCCGGGCATAGCCCGTCGACTTCGACTGACCGCCGCCGGCGGCCACTTCGAGAGAGCCGCCGGAGAGCATGCCCAGCAGGGCCAGGAGGGCGACCGTGATAATCGAGATGGCGACCAGTACCTCGATGAGGGTCATGCCTCGAGCATCCCATCGCGTTCGCATGACTGAACTCCTCACTTTTGAGACCACGGGCCCGTCGTGAAGCCCACCCCCATCGGTGTTCCCGGCGGAGGGGTCGTGTTGAAGCGCGTGTCGTAGCTGAAGTTGGGGTTGGGCGGCGTCACAGTGCTGTCCTCTCTACCGTTACAGATTCCTCGGACGGACCGACGAGGTGCCTCTGAAGGTTCCTTGATTCAGGGCCGTCGCCGATCGAGCGGTCAGGTCGATCATGACGCGCCGAATGTTCGGGAGATTGGCGGCCAGGTTCGCCGGCAGAATTTCGGCGTCGTTCGCGTCGAAATAGCGCAGTTGAAAGGCCTGAACCCCCGTGACTGCGGGCTGCGACCCCGCGCCATCGCCGGCGTCCTTGGAAAGCGTCAGTGTCGCTTGGTTCCAAGAGTAGGCGATGGCGCGCGCGCGGCCAACCACCGCCCCCGCCGGATAACAAGGGGGAGGAACTCCCGGACAGGTGACCCCTGTGACCGTAGTGATGTTGTTGCCCGTGATCGTCTTGACGACGAGGCTCGACGCCTGGGTGTAGTTGATGAGGTAGATGATGTCGTTTACGGCGATTTTCGAGGCGTCGGTCACGGAAAGGACGGTGGCCCCTGAATTCACCGCACCGGTGAGGCTGGTCGATGCGTTCGCGACGTCGGCCGTGAACGTGATGGCGCTCGCGGTCGCGGCCGTAATGATGTTGGCGGTGACGTTGGCGCCGCCGCCCGGAGGAGTGATCTGGGATTGAGAGGGAGGATAGCCATACCCGGCGGCGCGCAGGTCCTCTTCCATCATCATGGCCGCTCGCGCGGACTGCTGGGCCTCGGCCTTGTTCGAACTGGTCTGGCTGATCGTGGCGCCGCTCATCTGGACGCTGAGGACTGCCGCCATGACCAGTCCCACGATGGCCGTCGTCACCAGGAGTTCGGCGAGCGTGAACCCTCGCTGATTCGAAGAAACCGAGCAGAACGGTCTCAACTCCTTGTCAGCCTTTTCATAAGGAAATCGCTTCATGCCTCGCGTAAGCAGCAACTTCCCTGCCAAGGCAGACTCCGAAGCGATCAGCCGAGAATTAAAGAGTTGGGAACAGCGGCAACAAATACTAGGTGAGCGGACGGCACCCGGATATTGACGAAAGTGCCACCTTGACAGCACTTGCTTCTGCGCCGACTCGCCCAGGGGGTGGGGTCAGAGGCGGGTCTGGATCGGGCAAGGCGAGTCGGAGCCGAACGCGTCCCTTTCGCCGCTACTCGCTGAGGAACCTCCGGATCAACACGCCCGCGGCGGCGATGCCGAACGTGCTCTACGTCGAGCTGGCGTCCCGTCGCTGCTCGCGCTCGCGTGGCACCGGTTCACACGGACCCGGCTTGTACAGCGCCCCTTCGTCTCCTACCAGGTACTCCTCGACCCCGTGCCTCGCCGCCTCGCACACCTCTTGCGTCGGCATCACGATTCGGTCGATGACGACCCGGGTCGTGAAGGAGTGACCGTTGTGCGCGCCCAGGGCCCAGACGAGAAAGAACCACGCCGCCCCCATCGCTCCCAACCTCGGCGATCTACGCTCCGCGCGTCATGAGGGCGCCGTCACCCCGTCGAACGAAGCGGAGCCTGATCATAATCGGCGGTCCACCTCCCTGGATTGTCGCACAAGGTCGGCCTGAGGCCAGCAGCGCGGAACACTTCACGCCGCTCGAGTCGGGGCACGCCGAGGGTGAGGAGAAGGCGCCGTCAGGCACGATGGTCGGCGAGGAGCGTTTCCCGGCCGAGCTTCCGCAGCGCCGGCAGCACCTCGGCCGCGAACAGACGCACGTTCCGCTCGGCCTCCTCGTACGGCATGCCGGCGTAGCTGAAGACGCCGACGAACGTGTCGCTGCCGACGCGATCGCGAACCTCGACGATCTTCTCGTAGCACTGCTCGGGTGTGCCCCACACCTGGAGGTTCATGAAGAAGTCGATCACGATGTCGACGCCATAGGTCGCGATCTTGTCGGCCATCTTGCCGTAATACTCGTAGCCCCTGGTCGTCCCCAGATGCCCGCTGGCGAACTGATAATGCTCGAGGACCGACCGGTAGTAGCCGCCGATGTAGCGCCGCGCCAGCTCGCGCGCGCGGTCCTCGCGCTCGTCGCAGAAGACCCAGCCGGCGCCGATCGGCGGCATCGCGTCGACCGTGTTCACCTCTCGGTAGATCGTCCGGTAGGCGTCGAGCTCCCGCGCGACCTCCGCCCATGGCTTCTGCGGAATGATAAGGATACCGACGCCCAGCTCCGCCATGATGCGGGCGGACTCGGGCGAGACCGCGGCGGCGTAGGTGCGGCCGCGAAACGACTTGAAGGGTGCCGGCCGGATGTCCGCCTTCGGCTGCTTGACGAACGTGCCGTCGTACTCGCAGTAGCCGCGCTCGAGCCCGCGCAGCAGCATCTCCGCGGCCTCGACGAAGCGCTGGCGCGACTCCTCCATCGGCATGCGAAAGCCGTCGAACTCGACCTTGCCGGCGCCCCGCCCGAGGCCGAGGATCACACGCCCGTTGGAGATGTTGTCGAGCATCGACACTTCCTCGGCGACGCGCATCGGATCGTGCCACGGCAGCACGACGACCATCGAGCCGAGCGCGATGTGCTCGGTCTGCCCGGCCATGTAGGTGAGGAACTGCAGCACGTCGGGGCACATGGTGTAATCCGTGAAGTGGTGCTCGACACCCCAGATGGACTCGAATCCCAGGGGCTCCGCCAGGTTCGCGAGCCTCAGCTCGTCTTGATAGACCTCGCGATCCGTGCGCGCCCTGCCGGGGTTCTGGAAGATCGTAGCCATGCCGACGTGCATGATGGAGATAAGTCCCAGATGCCGGCCCCGTTGTCAACCCCGGTGCGCCGTCGAGGCTCCCGCCGCGCCCGGGGCGCCGCGTGCGGCGTACGGTAGAATCGTCCCCGTGACCATTCAGCGGGCCGCGGAATAGGAGCGCAGGGGACCATCATGCCGTGGGACCCGCGCATCGAGTCGCTGCTGGGCCGGTACCCCGCGCTGCGGGCGGTCGGCAACACCCCGCTGGTGCCGGTGGAGACCTTCCGTCGCGAGCTGCCCGACGTCGAGGTGCTCGTCAAGATGGAGTCGCTCAACCCCGGCGGCTCGCTCAAGGACCGCCCCGTGCTCCGGATGCTGCTCGGTGCGCTGGCCGACGGGCGGCTCCAGCCCGGCAAGACCGTGCTCGACAGCTCGTCGGGCAACGCCGGCATCGCCTACGCGATGATCGGGCGGATCATCGGCCACCCGGTCGAGATCGTGATCCCCGAAAACGCCAGCGCCGAGCGAAAGAAGCGGATGCAGGCGCACGGCGCTCGCCTGATCTTCACGGACGCGCTGCAGGGCTACGACGAGGCGCTGCGCGAGGTGCACCGCCGCCACCGGGCCAACCCCGACCGCTACTTCTTCTGCGACCAGTACAGCAACGACGACAACTGGCGCGCGCACTACGAGACGACGGCCGTCGAGATCCTGGAGCAGACCGGCGGTCGGCTCACCCATGTGGTCCTGGGCGTCGGCACGGGCGGCACCGTGACGGGCGTGGGCAGACGCCTCAAGGAGCACGACCCGGCGATCCGCGTCATCTGCATCGTCCCCGAAGTCTTTCCCGGGATCGAGGGGCTCAAGCCGCTCGGGCGTCCCGAGGACATCGTGCCCGCGATCCTGGACGAGAAGGTCATCGACGAGCGGATCGATGTCACCGTCGACGAGGCCTACGCGATGTGCGTGAGGCTGGCGCGCGCGGGGTTCTTCGTCGGCCAGTCGTCGGGCGCGTATATGGTGGGGGTCGAGCACATCGCGCGCCGCGAACGGCGCGGCCGCTTTGTCACCGTGTTCAACGACATCGGCGAGCGGTACTTCTCGACTCGTCTCTGGGATTGACGTCGCCGCGATGGAGGTCGCGCCCGGCAGGAGTCCCATGTTGACGGCACCGACGCCGCTCGAGCATCCTCGCTAAGCCGCCCGCCCGGCAGGACCGTGTCAGCCTGGCCGGGGTGCCCGACGCCCCCGCCCTAATCTCAGCGCGTTACGGCTGGCCCCTCTCGCGCTGTCTACGCCAGCCGTGAGGCCCCCCCGGGCCCTCGGGGGTTGTGGGAGCCGGACAAACCGAACGGCCCGCGCTGCGGTGAAGCCACGCGGGCCGCTCTTACCTCTGGGGCCGCGGGGCGGCCCGTCAGCCGATCAGGTGATGTGGGCGCCGACGGTCT
>QHRS01000192.1:0-933 GCA_003221435.1 Candidatus Rokuibacteriota bacterium | reverse complement strand
ATCCCCGTTCGGCGCATGGATGTGCACGCCGTCATATCCGTCGCCCACCCAGCCCATGCCGGCCCAGATGTTGCCGTCCTCGTCGGCCCGGATCCCGTCGGCGAAGCCCGCCTTGCCGCCGAGCTCGGTGGAGCAGAACTCGCGGCCGTTCGCGAGCCGCCTGCCGTCCACGTCATAGACCCTGATGGCCTTGGGCGCCTCGGGATAGTGGGAGGCGCCGGTGTCCACGATGTACAGCTTTCTGTAATCGGGCGAGAAGCAGAGCCCATTGGGCTTGAAGCATGAGTCATCCACCTTCTCCATCCGCCCCGTCTGCGCGTCGATCCGGTAGGTCGCCTCCTTCTGGAACGGCTGGACCGTCGCGCTCTTCAGCCGGTGGCCTTCGTAGTTCATCAGCGCGCCGTACCCGGGGTCCGTGAACCAGATCGACCCGTCGTTTGGATGGACCACGATGTCGTTCGGCGCATTCAGTTGCTTGCCGTCGTATTTGTCCGCCAGCACGGTGACGCTGCCGTCGTGCTCGTAGCGCACGACGCGGCGGTTGCCGTGCTCGCAGGCGAGCTGGCGGCCCTGGTAGTCGAAGGTGTTCCCGTTGCTGTTGCCGGACGGCGAGCGGAACCGCCGGGAGACGTGGCCGTCCTCCTCGATCCAACGGAGCTGCTCGTCGTTGGGGATGTCGCTCCAGAGCAGGTAGCGGCCGACGGTGTTCCAGGCCGGGCCTTCCGCCCACAGCGTCCCCCGGTAGAGCCGCAGGATCGGGGTGTTGCCCAACTTGTACTTGAACCGCTTGTCGAGGACGACGACGTCGGGCTCGGGGTACCGAACCGGCTCGGAGCTCGGCTCGAAGTTGCGCGCGAACGCCTTCGGCGCCATCGTCGTGACGGCGGCCAGGGCGCCGGCGACGCTCAGGAAGGCGCGCCGATCCATCTTGGG
>QHRS01000191.1 GCA_003221435.1 Candidatus Rokuibacteriota bacterium | reverse complement strand
CGAGTACGCCGCGCGGTGCGTGGAGAAGGGGCCGCTTCCGCCAGCGGCGCTCCAGCGTCTGGCCGCGCTCTGGAGCACGTTCGCGTCGTGAAGAGTCTCACCGTCGCCATCATCGGGCTCGGCTTCGGTCGGGCCCACATCCCGGCTTTTCAGGCCAACGGCTCCCGCGTGGTGGCGGTCTGTCAGCGCGACGAGGCAAGTGCCCGGGCGATCGCGGACCGCTACGGGGTGGACTCTGTGTTCACGCACTGGGAGGCAATGCTCGAGCGGGTGCGGCCGGAGGTCGTCGTGATCGCCACGCCTCCCCGGCTCCACCACGCCATCGCCCTCCGCGCGCTCGCCGGCGGCGCCCACGTCTTGTGCGAGAAGCCGCTCGCGCTGACGGCTGCGGAGGCGCGAGCGATGGTCGACGCGGCGGCGCGCGCAGGGCGAGTGGCCATGACGGGATTCAACTGGCGCTTCCCGGTCGCCATGCAGCGCTTCAACGCCATGGTCCGCGAGGGCGCGCTCGGCCGTGTGTTCCACGTCCACGCGCGCTTTCTCGGCTCCCGGTTCGCCGACGAAGCGGTCGCGCCGACCTGGCGCATGGACCGCGCAGAGGCTGGCCACGGCGCGATGGGCGACATGGGGGTACACCTGATCGACCTCGTGCGCTGGAACTTCGGTGACTTCGTCCGGCTGGTGGCGACCGCGGGTATCGCGTACCCGTCGCGGGACATCCCGGGAGGCGCGCGCCCCGCTGACGCGGAAGACTTCTGCGCCGTCGTCGGTGAGCTCGCCACGGGCGCGTCCGTCACGCTGAGCGTCAGCCGCGCCGCGCACGGGATGAGCGAGCACACAATCGAGGCGTGCGGCACTCGGGGCACGCTTGCGTACCGGCTGGGTCGCGAAGGGCCGCGCTGGTTCGACGGCGAGCTGCGCGGCGCGTCCGTGGCAAGCGGGCTCGGGGTAATGCCCGTGACCGAGACCGCGGGTCCGGCCGCCGGCGATCAGCTCGAGGTGATCGGGCGCACGACGATCGCCGCCCTGGTCGCCCGCTTCCTCGAGGCGACCGAGCGTGGCCTCACGCCGGCGCCGTCGTTCGCCGACGGCCTTGGCGCCCAGGTCGTCCTCGACGCCGTGCTGGAGTCACTCGCGCGACGAACGTGGATGGACGTGGCGGGGCCGCAGCCCGTTCGGGCGCACTAGAGTGCCGGTCCAACTCACTGCGCCATACGTCGTTCTCGGTCGTCGGCGATCATTGATCCTCAACACGCCGCTCTCCCTCGGGCCTCGTCTGGCTCGCAATTTGAACCGGCACCGAGCGAGTGGCTCGCATTAGGCGGAATTTGTTCGGCGGAGCAGTGAGGCGAGAGGCACCGGCCAGAGCCAGACGGAGCGAAGGCGACCGGTCATGCGGGCGAGTGACGATCGGATCCTGGTGACTCATGTCGGCAGTTTGCCGCGCCGTCCGGCGCTGCGCGATCTCCTGATCCGCCAGGAGCGCGGGGAGGCCGTCGAGACCGAGCTCGAGCGAGAGGTCGAGGCGGCTGTGCAGACGGTCATCCACCGACAGCTCGAGGTCGGCATCGACATCGGAAACGACGGCGAGCAGTCGCGGCCGGGGTTCGCGACCTACGTGACCCGTCGCATGCGGGGGTTTGGTGGACAGAGCCGGCGCCCGCTCGCGCGCGACTTGGTCGACTTCCCCGACTACGCAGCCATGCTGGAGTCACGACGGCGGTCGACGACCCGGATCGGCAACGCGCCCCAGGCGGTGGCCGAGGTCTCGTACGCCGACCTGGGCGAGGCCGCCGGGGAATGCGACCGGCTCGTGAGACACACTGACGCACACCCGCGGAAGTTCACCGAGCGTTTCCTCACGGCGGCATCCCCCGGCATCATCGCGACCATTCACCTCAACGCCTACTACGACTCCCACGAGCGCTACGTCCAGGCGCTCGCCCGCGAGATGCGGAAGGAGTACGAGCTGATCCATTCCCGAGGCCTGCTCCTGCAGCTCGACTGTCCGGATCTTGCCATGGAGCGGTCGCGCCTCTTCCAGCACGAGCCGCTCGATCGGTTCCTCGAGATCGTGGAAACCCACGTCGAGGCGATCAACCAGGCGACGGCGGCGATTCCGCCGGACCGCCTCCGCCTGCACGTCTGCTGGGGCAACTACGACGGGCCCCACACGTACGACGTGCCCCTGGAAGCGATCCTCCCCCTCCTCTACCGCGCCCGGGTGGGCGCCCTGTCGCTCGAGCTGGCGAACCCCCGCCACCAGCACGAGTACAAGGTGATCAAGCGCCTGCCCCCACCCCACGGGATGCTGCTCCTGCCCGGCGTGATCGACTCGACGACCAACTTCGTCGAGCATCCCGAGGTGGTGGCCGATCGGATCTGCCAGGCTGTGGACGCGGTCGGGGACCGGAGTCGCGTGATCGCGTCGGCAGACTGCGGCTTCGGCACCTTCGCGGGATCGGACATGGTTGCGGAGAGCGTCGTGTGGGCGAAACTCCTGTCGCTGAAGGAAGGGGCGGCCCTCGCCACCGCCCGACTCTGGGGCCGATCGCGTCCGAACGTCTGACCGACAGCACTACCCGTGGTCTCGCGGCAGCGGCTCGAGGTCTAAGACGCGGAGCGCCGTTTGCGTCAGAGGGCGTGAACGAATCGACGCCGCGGATGACCGGCGGGGGGTGTCGGGAGGAGCGACGCTCGCTCCCCCCGACGTTGACTTGACTCAGGGGAAGATCGAGAAATCCACGGCCTTCTCGGTGATGAACTCGAGCAGCGCGGGCGTGCCCTCGCGCGTCTTTGCGATCGCGCGCTTGATGGCGGGGACGATGGCGCCCGGCTCGGTCACGCGCTCGCCCCAGCCGCCCAGCGCGCGCGCGAAGTCGGCGTAGTTCCCGCTGATGTCGGTGGAACGGTACTTCTCGGTGGCGACCTTCATCACCTTGAGCTCGATGGCCATCGAGAAGTTGTTGAGGAGCACCGAGAGGATCGGGATGCGCTCGCGCACCGCCGTCTCGAAGTCCATGCCGGTGAAGCCGATGGCCGCGTCGCCCCAGACGTTGACGCAGAGTTTGTCGGGGGCGGCGAGCTTGGCGCCCATCGCGAGCCCGAGGCCGTAGCCGAGCTGGGTCGTCTTGCCCCAGCCGATGTAGGTGAGGGGCGCGACCGACTCCCAGAAGGGCGAGATCTGGTCGCGCGGGCTGCCGGCGTCGTGGGTGATGATGGTGTTGGCGACGTCCACGGCGTGCAGGAGGTCCCAGATGACCCGGTAGGGCGAGAGCGGCGTCGCCTCGGATGTGAGACGCGGCGCCCACTGGGCGAGCCATTCGGCCTTGAGCCGCTTGATCTCCTGGGTGACCGCGGCGGCGCGGCCGCGCGGGCCACCGTGCAGGCGGTCGCGGACCTCGGCGACGAGCGCGCCGAGCGTGAGGTCTGCGTCGCCGATCAGCGCGAGCTCCGCGCGCAGGTCTTTGTTGACGTCGGCCGGGTCGAGCGTGGCGTGGACGATGCGCGCGCCCTTCGGCATGGCGACGCCGTAGTTGGTCGTCGAGAAGCTGCAGCCGATGCCGAAGATCAGGTCGGCGCTCGTGAGGAAGTGGTGGAGCGCCTTCCCGATCGAGCGGCCGCCGGAGCCGAGCGACAGAGGATGCGTCTCAGGGAACGCGCTCTTGCCCTGGAGGCTCGTCGTCACCGGCGCCTCGAGCAGCTCGGCGAGCTCGCGCAGCTCTCTCCAGCCGCGCGCGTAGTGCACGCCCTGACCCGCGTAGATCACCGGCCGCTCGGCCGCCACCAGCGCCGCCGCAACGTCGGCGACGGCGCGGGGGTCCGGCGCCGTGCGGAGGCGCGGCGCGGGCGTATAGGTCCAGCCGTCCGGCACGTTTTCCTGGAGGAGGTCGGCGGGCAGTTCGACCAGGACGGGGCGCGGGCGGCCGTTCCGCACCTGGGTGAAGGCGCGGCGCATGGCGTGGGGCACGGCGTCGGCGAGGATCACCTGCTCGGCCCACTTGGTGACGTGCTGGTAGTTGAGGAACGAGCTGAAGTTGGGCGGGATGTTGAGGAGTCGCCGTAGGCCTGCGCGACGCCGCCGAACGAGTTTTCCGCCCCCGGCCCGTGCTGCATGGCGAACACGCCGATACGCTCGCCGGATGACACGCGGCTCACCGCGTCGGCCATGTGCAGGCCGGTCCGCTCCTGGCGCACGATGATCGTGCGAATGTCGACCTCCGCGGCGGCCTCGATGATGGGGTTGACGGGATAGCCGATGAGGAACTGCACCCCTTCGCGCTTGAGAATGTCCGCTACGACCGCGGCTGCTTTCACGAGTGTCCTCCCTCTCGCCGGGAAATGCCCGGGCCTCCGGCATAGTACGGCATCCGGGGCACTTCGCGCTCTCGCGATCTTTGCACCAGAAACCTGCGGCGGTAAGCGGGTTCGAGCGCCGGCTTTGCCGGCGCCGTCTGTTCTTGGGGGTGGCTCGGAGGGGGCCTCGACGGCCCCCTCCGATGCTCCAGCGCCGGCTTTGCCGGCGCCAGCGATTGGGGGGAGGTTCGGAAGGGGGGCGGAGCCCCCCTCGGAGGCGTTAACCCATTCGCGGCACGAAGGCGTCGCGGCCGCGCTGGTAAGCGGCCGCAGGTAGAGCGGATTCGTCACGCTGCGGACCTCGTGCTCGATCTCGAAGAGGAGCCGGCCGTCCTCGGGGTCCACGATGGATTGCAGCCGCCACTCGTACTCGCCGGTCTCCAGCGTAATGAGCCCGCGGTCGAGCAGGCGGCGGTACGGCCCCGAGAAGTCGGCGATATACATCGCGATGTGGTGGCCGTCGTAGGCGGCGACCGGCCGCGACGTCTCCCGGAACACGAGGGCCTGGACGCCGCCCACCCGTACCCGGGCCGCCACCCCGGCGCCGTCGTCACCGACGGTGGCAGGCGCGCCGATGACGGTCTCATAGAACCGCGCGATGCCGGCCGCGTCGCCCGGCGTCACCGTGAACTCCACGTACGGCATGCCGAGCACCATGTCGCCGAACTCGGGGGACGGCGCGTGGCAACGAAGACGATTGCCCCACGGGCACGTCACGGTCACGGTCTTCCCCTCGACCTCGTAGGCGAACCGGGTCCCCACCAGCAGGTCGCGGACGGCGTCGAGCCGCTCCGTCAGCTCGCCG
>QHRS01000186.1 GCA_003221435.1 Candidatus Rokuibacteriota bacterium | reverse complement strand
TTCCCGAGCCAAAGGCTCGACTGGTAGACGTTGTAGTTGCCGAGTGCGTTGACGGCAGGTGCCGTCTCGACATCCGTGTCACCGCCGCCCACCCCCTCGTCGGGGGCGCCGATGAACTCGTAGCTCTGCCCGCACGCATCCGTCGTCGCCCACATTCCGGAGCCCGCCGGAACGCCGGCGATGGCCGAGATGTAGAACTTGCCGTTGCCGTCGAACTTCACGGCCGGCTCACCGTCCTGGCTGTGGTCGAAGGTCGGCGGCGGCCCGGTCGGGTTGGCCCCGCTGAGATGCTGGTTGCAGCTCCATGCTTCTGTCCCGAGGATGTACTGCCCCAAGCGCGGGGTGTTCGAGCTCGGGGGGCCAAGCGTGACCGTGGCGTTGTAGCTCTCGTTGGCCGCCTGGAACGCGACGATGCGGACCCTGTAGGTCACACTCCCGTCGACCACAGCCCACGCCGTGACCTCGGGATCCGAGCTGGTCGCGGCCGGGGCCTGTTCCTGGGTGTCGGTGGTGGCGTTCAGGATGTAGACGTCGAAGTCATTGACGCCGGCGTCCGGCCACTGGACTTTCACGGTGATGACGTCATTCGGATGGAGGGCGGAATAGCCCGCGGGAATGTCGATGCCGAGCGTGTAGGTGTCGCAGGTGTTCGGCACGGAGCAGTTCGGAAGGTCGCCAGCAAAGCCGCTCGGGTTGCTTCCGGTAAACGGTCCGCCCGTGAACGTCAGCGCGGGCGTGTCGGGGGACAATGTCCCGCTCGAGGGCGTCGCCGCCGTGCCTGCCCGCGCGAGGGCGACGGCCACCGCGACCAAAGCCGCGGCGCGTAGTGTCTTGATCATCGCGTATCTCCCCTGGTTAGAGTCTCGAGCTGTGAACGCGTGCGAGGCTCGGCGCCGCGCGTTCGGCGCGGGGCCGATCGATCGCATGCAATCCCACCCTCACATGACGGCCGCTCCCCCGGAGGAGCGGCCGCCCCGAACCCTTCCATGGGTTCGAACCACCGGTGCGCGCTTGCCGTCAATGCAGCTCCACGATCCGGGAAGTGACCTCCCGGTCCGCCGTCTTCAGCCTCACGAAGTACATCCCGTTCGCCGCGAGCGCTCCCTGCGAGGTCCGGCCGTCCCAGCGGAAATCGTGCGCTCCCGCGGCGACGCGCCCCGCGAGCAACGTGCGCACGAGCCTCCCCTGCACGTCGTAGATCCCGAGCGAGGCTCGGCCGGTGGTCGGGATCGAATACCGGATGTCGCTCGGCCCGCTCGAGGGATTGGGCGCCGCGCTCACGGCGAGGCTCACTCCCGGCTCGCCCGGGCTCACGCCGGTCGTTCCGTAGTGCACGAGGAAGTTGAACAGCCCGCCGCGCGTGTTGTCGCGCGGGCCCCTGCCGCTCGTGGCGGCGGTCCCCCGCAGGCCCGAGAGCCAGGTCCCCTCCCCGATCAGCGGATGGCCGGGCGGGATCAAGGTATTGATCTTGGAGATCGCGATCTTGACCGTGACCGTGCTCGTCGTGGTGTCGATGGAACCCGAATCGGCGAACCCGACCGCGGGGTTGTACGCCATGGCGTAGGCGGTGAACACGACCGGCGCCGGCGGATTGGAATCGCGGTACGCGGTGCCGTAGGTGAACGTGGGCGTGGCGCTCGTGTCGGAGGCCAGGAGGTAGAACATGTCGCCGTGGTCCGAGACTCCGTTCGGCAGCTGGTCGCGGGCGCCGGGAGCGTTCGCGGTGAACTCGATGCGCCAGTTGCCGGCGGGCGGCGCGGTCGTGAGCCCGGACAGCTTCATGTGCGCGCCGATGTACGGTGCGTTCGGGCCATTGGTGTCGGCGAAGTAGTCGATCGACACGATGTCGAACGGGCTGTCGGTCTGCACCTGCTCGGTCTGGATCGTCGCGTCGTGCACCGGGTCCACGACTTCCGGCTGCCCCAGGTTCACCGGCGGAATGTCGGTGGGCGTGATGCGATTCACGCGGCCGGTGCCGCCGTTGGCCGCGGCGAGCAGGCCCGGTCCCTCGAGCTGGTGCGTGACGTAGGTGTTGCCGTCGTAGTCGTTGTGGTCGTCGGCGAACGAGACCACCGCGCCGCCCTCGGTGTCGTAGGCGATCTGGAAGTAGTCGCCCAGGTTGCGATTGGCGGCACCGGTCAGGCCGCCCTCGCTGATGTTGGACCCGTGGATCCTCATCCCATTCGGCGGCGCTGATGTTCTGGCTCTTGGTGCCGAACCACACGACGTCCAGCCGCCCCGCGCTGCCGGCCTCGAGCCACGCGAACACGTTCGTGAGCGTCGAGTCCGGGTCTTCGACGACGGCGTCCGGCGTCCAGGTGTCGCCGTGATCCGTCGAGAACGAGTAGAGGATGTGCCGGTCGTTCGACCACACGATGTACACGGTGCCGTCGTCCCCCACCTTGACCGGGTCGAACAGGTGGCCGTGGGCGGTGTTGCTGTCCACCAGGCGCGTGATCCAGGTCGCGCCGCCGTCCGTGGAATGGCTGACGTAGTTCGCGTTGTCGTTCTGGTGCGACACGTACACCGTGCCGTCGGTGTGATCGACGTCGATGTAGCCCGGCGTCGAGTCGAGCGGATCGTCGTTCGCGATCACGGCGACGGGCGGCCCGTAGGTGAGCCCGTGATCCGTGGACTTCTGAACGAACAACCCCGAGCTCGGCAACGGGGCGCGATAGAACAGATACACGGTGTTGGGCCCATCGGCCTCGATCCACTGCCGGTCGTCCGCGGGAATGTCGGCCGCCGCCTCGTTATGCTCGAACGTCTCCCCCCGGTCGAACGACAGATTGGACGAGATGTTCGCGACCGCGAGGCTCACCATCGTCAGCACCGGCGTGGAGTCGGGGCTGGTCGGGAAGCTCGTGGCCAGCTCGATGTCGCCGCCGCCGTCCGCTCCTCCGGCCGTCGAGTCCTCGGCTCCCATTTGCTGGAACGCGTCCGGCTTGCCGAGATATTCGGCATGGCGCATCTCGGGATCGTAGGTGGGGCTCGCGGGGTTCAGGTCGAATCGCCACAGGTCGACTCCGGCCGGCACGCCACGGATCCCGCTCACGTAGCAGTTGCCCCGCACGTCGACGCGCACGCTCGGCTCCTCGTCACGCACCGTGGCGCGAGCAAAGAGCGGCACCGTGTGGCTGAACACGAATGCTCCGGTCAGGTGCACCACGGCGGGCGACGGCGGCGAGTTCACGAGCACGGCGCTGCCGTTGTAGATCTGGCCGGGCGGCACCGTGGCCGCCTGGATGTGCGCCCACCACACGCGTGGCGTCGTGACCACCGGGGGATCGATGCCCACGCGCACCTGCTCCGAGGTCGCGGGCGGCGGACCGGCGGAGGCCGGCAGCTCCGGTCCGCGCAGCGAGCCGACGTGCACGAACAGGTCGTAGTCGTACGCCGGGACGGTCCAGGTGATCGTGACGTTGATCTGCTTGCCGGTGTAGTCGCCCGCGGCCAGCACCACCTCGAAGCTGTCGCAGCTCACGCCGTCGACGCAGGTGTTCTCGCCCGTCCCCGCGCCGAAGATGCTGCCGGTCCAGGTGACCGAGGGATTGCTCCCGCTGAGCGTGCCGCTGCCGGGCGTCGCGGCCGGCGCCGCGCGCGCTCCGAGGATCAGCAGCAACGAGATCGCCACCGACACGAGCGGCGTTCGGGCCTGCGGCACGCGACCAGGACGCCGCGTGTGAAACGAGTGGCGAGACATACGACCCTTCTCTGAGAGCGGTCCTTGGGAGAACCCACCGGGGGCTCGGGACGAGGCGTCCCGTGCACGCGTATGGAGATTGCCGGGGTGGGCTTGAGGAGGGCTTGAGCGCGGGCTGGGCCCCATGGGCTAAGGGGCTGTGGTCAAGTATGTTACGCGATAATTGCCGTGCGCGGGAGCGCGGAGGAGCCTCGGTGCGGTCACAGCCGCCGTAGGCGTCACGCTGTTGCCGGCCACGAGCCCGGGCGGAGGTTCCTGGGCTCACGCCGCGGAGCCGGCGGCGCGCGCCGCCGGCTCCCTACCTCTCTCAGGCGGCGGTATGCGCGACCAGGGCCCGGAACGCCTCGCGCGGCCCGAGCGTCCCGCGGCGAAGCTCGGCGCGGCCTCCCTCCCGCTCCATGCGACCGTGGTTTATCGCATCCGTCATCTCCTGGAACAGCTTCACCGTGCCCGCCGACATGCCCGCGGCCGTGAACGCCGGCACCATCGCCTCGAGCGGGAGGCCCTGCACGCGCACGTCGCGCCCGAGCACCTCGGCCAGCTCGCGCGCTACGTCCTCCGGCGTCCNNCGATGATGCGCGTCCCGCGGGCGGGATCGAGCAGCGCCTCGGCCGCCACGCGGCCGATGTCGTGCGTCGCCACCATCGGGAGCGCGCGACCCGGAGTCACGAACGAATACAGCACGCCGTTGGTCTGGGCCTCTCCGAGTGCTGCGGCCCAGTTCTCGAGAAAGTAGGCGGCGCGCAGCACGGTGATGTTCTTCGCCGCTTTGCCGATCGCCTGCTCCGCATAATGCAGTGTCCGCACCGGACCGGTGCCCGTGGCGTGCTGCGCGCCGATCGAGGACAGCAGCACCACGTGCGGGATGCCGCTCTGCTTCACCGCCTGAGCGACGGCATCGACCACCGGTCGTTGCGCCGCGATCGGATCCTCGGCCTGGTATCGCGGCGGGATCAGAACGTAGGCTCCCTGCGCGCCCTGGAATGCACGCGCCGAGGCGGCGGCATCCTCCAGCGACGCCACCGCAACTTCGGCCCCCCGGCTCTCCCACGAGCTTCCCTTGGCCCGATCCCGCACGACGACGCGCACGGGCTGCTTCCGCTCCAGCAGCGTTTCGGCCACGACGCGGCCGGTATGGCCGCTCACTCCGGCGACGACGAACATGGAACACACCTCCTATCTGACGAGCACGACGCTCCGCATCACGGCCTCGCTCCCGGCCTCGAGGCGCAGGAAATATACTCCCCGCGAAAGCCCCGCGCTCGAGATCGCGGCGTCGTGGTCCCCGGGGGCGAGCAGCGTCCCATCCACGAGCTGGCGCGCGCGGCGCCCGGCGAGATCGAACAGCGCGAGCGAGACGCGCGCGGGGCGCTCCAGCGTGAATCGCACCCGCCCGGCGGTGCGCACCGGGTTCGGCGCCACGGGGCCGAGCGCCACGCGTCCGGTGTCGTGTCTCAGCGGGACGTCCGTGGTCCGTACACCGGGGCCCACGAGCGCGAGAAACGCGTGAGGAACACCCTCGACGGTGGCGAACGATCCCCCGATCGCGGTCTGTGGGCCATAAGGCAGCAGCGTCTTCACGTCCCCGACCAGGGCCGGATCCCAGTCCAGCAGTTTCCCCGCCGCATCGACCGCCGCGGCTCCGCCGCGCAGCTGTGTCGCGACGGTGGCGAACGAGCCGCCGATGAACACGCCGCCGCCCGTCGGGGCCAGCGCGCGCACCGTGCTGTCGGCTCCCGGATTCCAGGCGCCGAGCGTGCCGGTCTGCACACCGGCCGCGGCGAGCCTCGAGCGCGGCTGTCCCGCGACGTGGAGGAAATCGCCACCCATGTAGAGCGTGGTGCCGGCGATCCCGAGTGCCAAGACCACGTTGTCCGCGTTGGCGGTCCAGGCCAGCACCGTGCCGTTCTTGTCGTATTTCGCGACCCGCAGCCGCGGCGTGGTGAACGCGCCGCCGACAAACACCCCGCCCGTCGTGGGGAGGATCGCGTACGGGAGGCCGTTGCATGCGGGCACCCACGCCGTGGCCACGGCGTCGGTCAGGCCCACGGCGCCGAGGAACGCGCGCGCGGCGCCGCCGATGTGGGTGAACGCGCCGCCGGCGTAGACGGTGCCGCCCAGGACGGCAAGCGCCGTCACGTTGCCGTCGCAGTGGGAGTCCCACGCGCTCGAGCCGAGACCGCTCAGCAGTACCCTGGCCAGGTGGGGGCGCGTGGTGCCGCCGATCGTGGTGAACCGGCCCCCGACATAGACCGCGAAGTTGGAGCCGTCGTAGCCGACGGCCAGAGCATCCACCGATTGATCGGCGCTCGGGTTCCATGCGGTGGGGAGACCCGTCGTGAGGTCGAGCGCCGCGAGGTTCCTGCGCGCCACCCCGGCCGCCGCGGTGAACTGCCCTCCTGCGTACACGCGCGTCCCACCCAGCGCGAGGCAATTGACCTCGCCGTTCGTCGCCGGGTCCCATGCGAGCACCGTGCCCGAGGCGTCGATCGAGGCGAGGTGCAGGCGGCTCTGAGCGCCCGCCATGAGGAAGTCGCCGCCGGCGAGCACGTTGGTCCCGTTCATGGCCAGCGCGACCACGATGTCCGCCATGTTCGGGTTCCAGTTCGTGGCATTCCCCGTGTTGTTGCTCACGGCCGCCAAGTTGTTACGCCCGGAATTGCCGACCTGGCTGAAGCTGCCGCCCAGGTACACCGTGGTCCCGCTCACGGCGAGCGCGTACACGGTTCCGAGCACGTTGGGATCCCACGACTGGAGCGCGCCGGTGGACGTGGAGTAGGCGGCGGCGCCGTTGCGAGCGGTGAGCGTCAGGCCGACGTGCGTGAAGTCGCCGCCCAGGTACACGACACCGGTGCCGAACGCCATGGACCACACGAACCCATCCGGCTCCGGGTCCCACGCGCTGGCATTGGCGGTCGTGAGGTCGAGCGACGCCAGGTAGGTGCGTGGCTGCAACCCCACGTTGAGGAACAGGCCGCCGATGTAGAGCTGCGTGCCGCTGACCCCCATCACGTAGACCGGTCCGTCGCTCTGCGGATTCCACGCCGTGAGGAGACCCGTCGTGGTGGTCACCGCGGCCAGCCACGGCCGCGATGTCGAGTTGATGTTCTGGAACACGCCGCCCACGAACACGCTCCCGCCCGACAGCGCGAGCGCGTTCACGACGTCGTCCGCCTGCGGCGCCCACGAGCTCACGCTCAAGTTCGACAGGATGCGCGCGAGATTCGCCCGCGGTTGGTTACCCACGGAGTCGAACGCGCCCCCGATGTACCAGCCTCCCGCGCCGTCCGAGATCGCCGCGAACACCTTGCCGTGGATGCGCGGGAACCCGGTGGCGGCGGCCCCCGTCGTGAGGTCGAGCGGCACGCCCCCGCCCGTGACGGGCTGGACGCGGCTGAACGAGCCCCCGATGTAGAGCGTGTCATTGACGCTCACCGTGGCGTTGACCGCGCCGTTCGGGATCCAGAGATTGGGGTCGACGGCCTGGGCCGGCGCCGGCCGGGGTGACGCAAGCGCAAGCAGAACGGCGGGAATCGCCCAGGAGCGAGCGCCCGCCCTCATCGAAGCTTGCCCAAGTCCGCGGCGGTCCGCTGCGGAGGAGCGAGGGGAAATCGTTGGCATCTGAACCTCCCGGCCGGCCTCTGCTCGTGTTCAGTAGTCGCGCCTGAGTGAAAAACGATACGACCGCCCGCGCCGAAGCGCGAGCGGTCGTCCGTTGACTCGACTGCGTCGCTTCTAGCTACCGCAATACCGTCACGTGCCGCATCTGGGTCCGGCCGTCCACCGACAGCCGCACGAAGTAGAGCCCCGGCCCCACCCGCTGCCCCGCATCGTCCGCCAGGTCCCACGCCAGCACGTGCCACCCTGCCGCCACCGGCCCTTCCCCGAAGCTGCGCACCACCCGGCCCGCCACGTCGAACACCTTGGCCGACACCTGCGCCTCTTCGGGCAGGCTGTACGTCAGCTCCGTGCCCGAACCGGTCGGGTTGGGCCGCGGCGACCCGAACGTCACCTCCGCCGGCAGCGAGCCACCCAGTACCTCTTCCTCCGGCGTCTGGTACAGGTCCGCCGGCTCCGCCGCCAGCGGCTTGTCGCAGCCGGTGATGTGGAGCTGCAGGTTCCCGTGGAAGATCGCGACCGGGTCCGGACTATTCCGCGAAGGAACGCCGTCCTCGTCCACCAGCATCAGCGTCGAGCCGTTCGGATCCGCCGGATTCGTGTACACCTGCAGGTAGTAGCGGTCCTTCTTCACACTGTCCCGCTGGCCCAGGCTCCCCGGCTCGTGCCGGTCCTCGTAATGGCCGAAGAACGACACCCGGATTCGCTTGTTGCCCTGGATGCCGGTGATGTACCCGCTGCCCTGGAACTCGATGAAGTTGAACGGTGTCTTGGGTGAGTTCGACCCCGGCGGAATTCCCGGGATGTTGCCGCAGCGCAGCACCGTGATCAGCTCGCCCTTGAAGTGCGCCCCCGTCGTGTGATCGAGATCATTCCAGTTGCCGCCGCCCGCAGCGGTCGGGCTGCAGCCCGGATTGACCACACCGCCGTAGCTGTGCAGGTGGCCGTTGTGGTCGAACGACTGTCCGCCGCCCGTCAGCCAGCAGCGGCCGCTGTTCTCCTGCACGCACACGTGGCAGGTGTCGAAGCACCCAGCAGCATTCGTCACCTTGAGGCTGTAGCACCCCGCTCCCACCGTGATGCAGCGCGTGGTCTCGCCCGTGCTCCACTCGTACGTGAAAGCCCCGTCCGGCCCGCACACCTGCACCGTGGCTCCCGCCTCGACCGTCGGGCTCGAGGGCGTGATCGCGCACGGCGGCGGCGTGGTGTTGACGTCCACATTGGCCGTGCAGGTGGTGGTGCAGCCATTCGATTGGAACGTCACCGTCACCGTCTTGTTCCCGCCCTGGCTCCAGGTGGCATCCGGCGTGTCGCCGCCCGACACGAGGCCGGCCCCTGACCACGAGTAGGTGATCTGCCCGCCGGCCGCTCCGGCATTGTTCACCGTGACGTGCGTCGTCGCCGTGGTCTTGATACAGGTCAAGATGTCCCCGGTGCACGTCAGGTCCGGCTTCGTGTTGTTGACCTGCACGGTCGCGGTGCAGGTGTTCGTGCAGCCGTTGGCCGTGAACGTGACGGTCACGGTCTTGTCGCCGCCCTGGCTCCAGGTGGCATCCGCGCTCGCTCCGCCCGACACGAGCCCTGCGCCCGTCCACGCGTAGTGAATCGGCCCGCCGGCATCGGCCGCATTGTTCACGGTCACGTGCGTCGTCGCCGTGGGCTTGGTGCAGGTGATGATGTCGCCGTTGCACGTCA
>QHRS01000178.1 GCA_003221435.1 Candidatus Rokuibacteriota bacterium | reverse complement strand
ACGGTCTCCGAGGCCGAGGCCGTGCGCCGCTACGTGTCCGATGGTGATTATGTCTCGTTCGATTTTTCCTCTTTTACTCGGGGTCCCCTCAGCCTGATCCGGGAGATCATCCGGCAGCGGCGCCGCGACATCTGGTACTGCGCCAAGTTCACGCTCCTGGAGTCAACGCTGCTTGTGGCGGCCGGGGCGTGCTCGCGGATCGACGTCGGCTTCATGGGGCTCGGCGATACGATCGGCCGCGCCGTCGAGGAGGGCCGGGTCAAGGTCACCGAGTGGACCAACGGCACGCTGACACTGCGCCATCAGGCGGGCGCGATGGGCGTGCCCTTCCTGCCGACCCGGGCGCTGCTCGCCTCCGACACGCTCGAGTATTCCGGCGCGCGGGTGGTGGAGGATCCCTACGGCGGCAAGCCGGTGGCGCTCGTGCCCGCGGTCAACCCCGACGTCGGCCTCGTCCATGCCCACCAGGCCGACATCTACGGCAATGCGCGCTGCTTCGGCCCCGGGGTGTCGCCCCTCGAGACGGCGATGGCCTCGCGCAAGGTCATCGTCTCCGCCGACGACATCATCGACCCCGACGACATCCGCAAGGATCCGTCGAAGACGACGATCCCCTATTACGTGGTGGACGCCGTGGTCCACGCGCCCTTCGGCGCGTATCCGGGCGGGGTGCAGGGCCTCTACGAGATGGACTTCGAGCACTTCGGCCAGTACAGCGCCCTCGAGCGGCAGGGCAGGATCGGCGAGTACCTCGACACGTACGTCTACAGCGTCGGCTCGCACGAGGAGATGCTCGAGAAGCGCGTCGGGATCGGACGCCTGAACGAGTTGAGGCGTCGCGCGACGATTCGGGAAGGGTACCGGTGATGTTCACGGACGCCGAGGTCATGATCTGCCTCTGCGCGCGGCTGCTCGAGGACCAGAAGACCGCGTTCATCGGGTTCGGCATGCCACAGGTCGCGGCGATCCTGGCCCAGCGGATCCAGGCGCCGCAGCTCGTGCAGCTCTTCGAGTTCGGCGCCATCGGCCCGACGCCGCTCACGCCGTTCGTCCGCAACACGATGGGTGGCCCCGCCAACTGCTACCGGTCGATCGCGTGGACGAGCATGAACCAGATCTTCGCCCACGCGCAGGTCGGGCTCGTGGACTACGGGGTGCTCGGGGCGACGCAGATCGACATCTACGGCAACATCAACTCGACGATGATCGGCGACGACTACGCGCGGCCGAAGAAACGCTTTCCGGGCGCCGGCGGCGCGAACGAGGTCGCGTCCTTCTGCTGGAAGACGATCGTCATCATGATGCACGAGCGCCGGCGCTTCGTGTCCCGCGTGGACTTCGTGTCCTCCCCCGGCTTCCTCGACGGCACCCCGGGGGCGCGCGAGCGCGCGGGGCTGCCCGCAGGCACCGGCCCGTGGCGCGTCGTGACGTCGAAGGCCCTCTTCGGCTTCGACGAGGCGTCGAAGAAGATGACGCTGCTCGGCGTGCTGGAGGGGCTCCGCCCGCAGGACGTGATCGACGACATGGATTTCACCCCGCTCGTCGCACCGACCGTGAAGATCCTGCCCGCGCCGACCCCGCGTGAGATGGCCATTCTGCGTGAGGAGATCGATCCCGCGAAGACGATCATCGGGCGGACTACGAAGGCCGGCCCGCCGGAGGTCGGGCGCGCCACGTGAGCGCGCTGGCGCCGGGTCTTGACCGCGCCCGGGACACGTTCCCCAAGCTCGTGCGGTACGACGCAGAACGATTTCCTCGCAAGGTCGCGATCCGGGAGAAGGACTTCGGAATCTGGCAGTCCTCCACCTGGGCGGACTACCTGGAGCAATCCCGGCTCATCGCGCTCGGTCTCGCCTCTCTGGGCTTCGCCCGCGGCGACCGGACCGCGATCGTGGGCGACAACCGCCCCCAGCTCTACTGGGCGATGCTGGCGACCCAGGCCGTCGGCGGCATTCCCGTGCCGCTCTATCAGGACTCGATCGAGAAAGAGATGCAGTACGTCGTCGATCACGCCGAGGCGCGGTTCGCCGTGGTCGAGGACCAGGAGCAGGTCGACAAGCTCCTGCACGTGCGGGAGCAGTGCAGGCACCTCGAGTACATCATCTACGACGATCCCCGCGGCATGCGGAACTATTCCGAGCCGTGCCTCCTGAGCCTGGCCGAGCTGCAGGAGCGGGGCCGGAAATTCGCGCAGGACAACCCCTCCTACATCGAGGACGAGGTCGCGAAGGGCAGCGCCGACGACATCGGGATCATCTGCTACACGTCG
This sequence comes from Candidatus Rokuibacteriota bacterium, assembly GCA_003221435.1. Lineage (GTDB taxonomy): Bacteria > Methylomirabilota > Methylomirabilia > Rokubacteriales > CSP1-6 > AR9. The sequence goes on along the minus strand of QHRS01000178.1, from coordinate 2,590 downwards.
GGAACCACGGGCGCGCCCAAGGGCACCATGCTCTCCCACCGGAACCTGATCCTGACCGCGCGGAATGCCGCCGCCCGGGAGAACCTCGGGAGTGACGAGGAGGTGCTGGCCTATCTGCCGATGGCGTGGGTGGGCGACCACATCTTCTCCTACGCCCAGTCCATCGTCACCGGCTTTACGGTCAACTGCCCGGAGAGCGCGGCGACCGTGCTCCACGATCTGAAGGAGATCGGCCCGACCTACTTCTTCGCGCCGCCGCGGATCTGGGAGAGCATCCTCACCACCGTGATGATTCGGCTCGAGGACGCGACCTGGGTCAAGCGCAAGCTGGTCCACTTCTTCCTCGACGTCGCCCAGACGCTCGAGCGCCAGCGTCTCAACCGCCAGCCGCTGTCGCTCTTGCGCCGGCTGCTCTACCCGCTCGGGTGGCTCCTCGTCTACGGACCGCTCGTCGACAACCTCGGCCTGCGCCGTCTCCGTCGCGCCTACACCGCCGGCGAGGCGATCGGTCCCGAGATCTTCGTCTTCTTCCGGTCGCTCGGGATCAACCTCAAGCAGGTCTACGGTATGACCGAATCGAGCGCGCTCGTGTCGATCCAGAAGGACGGCGAGGTACGGCTCGACTCGGTGGGCACGCCGCTGCCGGGCGTGGAGGTGCGGATCTCCGAGACGGGCGAGGTCATGTACCGCAGCCCGGGCGTGTTCCACGGGTACTACAAGAATCCCGAGGCGACGCGTCAGACCCTGGAGGACGGCTGGGTCCATTCCGGCGACGCCGGTTTCATCGACCACGAGGGGCAGCTCAAGATCATCGACCGCGCCCGGGACGTGAGCCGGCTGGCGGACGGCACGATGTTCGCTCCGAAGTTCGTGGAGAACAAGCTCAAGTTCTCGCCCTACATCCGCGAGGCCGTCTGCATCGGCGAGGGACGGCCATACGTGGCTGCGCTCATCAACATCGACTTTGCGGCGGTGGGGAACTGGGCGGAGCGCCGGGGGATCGCCTATACGAGCTACGTGGACCTGGCCCAGAAGCCAGAGGTCTACGACCTGATCCACCAGGAGGTGGGCCGGGTGAACGCGAGCCTCGGGGAGGACGATCTGCTGCGCGGGGCCCAGCTTCGAAAGTTCCTGATCCTCCACAAGGAGCTGGACCCGGACGACGAGGAGATCACGCGAACGCGGAAGGTCCGGCGCGGGTACATCGCGCTGAAGTACGCCGCGCTCATCGAGGCGCTCTATTCCGACCGCGACCACGTCGAGGTAGAGGCGAAAGTCACCTACGAGGACGGCCGGACGAGCACGGTCCGCGCCGACGTGAGGATCCGCGCCGCGGACGCCGTGGTGGCGGGGGCGGCCTGATGGGTGCGCGGAGCGCCGCAACGCCCGGGCCCGCGGCCGCCGACGATCTGGTGAAACGGCCGCTGCTCGAGGTCGAGCGTGTCACCGTGCGCTTCGGCGCGCTGGTGGCGCTCGCCGAGGTGAGCCTGGAGCTCGAGCGCGGGGAGATCCTGGCGATCATCGGGCCGAACGGCGCCGGCAAGACGACGCTCCTCAACGTCATCAGCGGCTTCTACCATCCCCAGGAGGGACGGATCCGCTTCGACGGGAAGGACCGGACCTACTTCCCGCCACCCGACATCGCCGCCCTCGGCATCGCGCGCACCTTCCAGAACGTCGCCCTCTTCAAAGGCATGAGCGTGCTCGACAACATCATGACAGGGCGGCTCCTGAAGATGAACGGCAGTCTCCTGCTCGAGGCGCTCTGGCTAGGACCGGCCAGGAAGCAGGAGCTGGAGCACCGGGCGTTCGTGGAGCGGATCATCGACTTCCTGGAGATCCAGGCGATACGCAAGACGCCCGCCGGTCGCCTGCCCTACGGGCTGCAGAAGCGGGTCGAGCTGGCGCGGGCGCTTGCGGCGGAGCCCCAGCTCCTCCTGCTCGACGAGCCCATGGCGGGCATGAACCTCGAGGAGAAGGAGGACATGTGCCGCTTCATCCTCGACGTGAACGGCGAGTTTGGCACCGCTGTTGCGCTCGTCGAGCACGACATGAGCGTGGTCATGGACATCTCGGACCGCGTGGTGGTGCTCGACCACGGCTGCAAGATCGCCGACGGCCCGCCGGACCGGGTGCGGACCGACCAAGCCGTGATTGACGCGTACCTCGGCGTCAGCTCGGAGGGGGGCTCAGCCCCCCTTCCGAACCTCCCCCCGCCTGGGTGGCTGCCGCCGGGCCACCGCCTGGCCAGGATTGCGCCGGCGGAGCCGGCGCGCCGAGGGGGCGCGAGTGATGGAGATCTTGTACGGCACGCTGGTCGCGCCGCTCAAGGACATCGCCGGCCATCCCGCGTTCTTCGTCGAGGTGCTGATCGGCGGGGTCGCCGCCGGGCTCATGTACTCGCTGGTCGCTCTCGGCTTCGTCCTGATCTTCAAGGCTTCGGGCGTCTTCAACTTCGCCCAGGGGGTGATGGTTCTCTTCGCGGCCCTGACGCTGGTCGGGCTCATGGAGCGGGGGGTGCCGGTGGTCCCGGCGCTGGCGCTGACGATGGTGGTGATGATCGTGCTCGCCATCGTCATCGAGCGCGTGG
>QHRS01000177.1 GCA_003221435.1 Candidatus Rokuibacteriota bacterium | reverse complement strand
GTGCGGCCGCGTTGTTCGACGCCGCGCTCTATTTCGAGGTTCACGAGCTACTGGAGCCGCACTGGATCGAGGCCGCCGTCGGGGAACGCGACGCGCTCCAGGGGCTGATTCAGGTCGCCGTCGGCTACCAGCACCTCGCCAACGGCAACGTGCGCGGAGCGCGGGCGCTGCTCGACGAGGGCAGCGCGAAGGTCGAGTCGCGCCGTCTCGGCGCGCTTGACCTCACCCCGTTCGCGCGCGCCGTGCGGGCGACGATCGCGCGGATCGGTGCCGGCGAGTTCGACTGGTCACTCGTGCCCCGCTTTCCGAGGGAAGAATGAGTTGCCTCCCGCGCGCTCCCTACGTCCGGCGCCTCTGCGGCCCACGACCGCTCAGCCCCCGCGGGGTTCCAGACCGGAGATTCCTCAGTTCCGCCTCAGCCCGTTCTCGACGCGCCGCGCTCCGCTTATAGCGGACCGCCTTGGCCTGGCCCTCAACGTTGGCGAGGAGGGCCGGGTGGTCATCCCGCTTCAGCCCCTCCTCGATGAGGGCCCGGAGGACGATCTGTAGGCTCACCGGGAGCTTGAGCGCGGTCGTCGCCTTCCCCGCCAAGACTCGAGCCCGGTCCAGGACGTCTTGGGAGAGAATGAGGAGGACGCTGGTTTTATTTTCGAACATCACCACCTCCGTCTCCTGCCGGCCCGGCGACCGGCCGGACGCCTGCTCACGTTATATAGTTTCTACTTGTCATACAATTTATAATGTGATATGTCCCAGGTCAAGAGAGATCGCGTGGCGGCAAGGTCGGAGCACCGAGTATAAGGAGGAAGAGTGTCGTGGGACTGGCCGAATGGCCCGCAGTCAGCGGAGGCCCGATCTCAGGGGGAAGTCCGGACGACGATCGAGATGAGGTGGGCTGGTGAAGACGGTGAAGATCGAGGTCGTCGACAATCAGATCGAGCCCGCGCTGAAGGCCCTCAAAAAGGAGATGCTCAAGGGGGGCGTCTTCAAGGAGATGAAGCGGCGGGCCTACTATGAGAAGCCCTCGGTGAAGCGGAAGCGCAAGCAGGCCGAGGCCCGGAGGAAGCGGCGAAAGGCCCTCAAAAGGCAATCTTGGACCGGGGCCGAATAGGCGGTAGCAAATGAGGCACGAACTCCACAAACCGGCCATCGCGATCGCCCGAACTGACGGCGACTCCGCGGAGAAGCGTCAGACCGCCATCGGCCTTCTAAGGGGAGCTGGCGCGCGCGGCAGAGGGGTTGGGGAGTCCCGTGCCGCAGCGCTGGCACGGCCGGGAGCCAAAGAATTCGCTTGGCCCGAGTTCGATCGCTGGCACGCGTTCTTCGCCCGGTGTGGGACGTTCCCGCCACTCTGGGACGAAGTCAAGAGGATCCCGAATCTCCAAGACTCTCCTGAAATTCGCAACGCCTACGACCGGCACAAGCTCTATCTCCTTCTCGATTGGCTCCAGAATCTCGAAGGCGCACGTGCGGCCCTCGCCCATTACAGGGGACGGGGCGTGTCGGCAAAGATTGCGCGGCAGGGGGACGGTGCACTGTGCCCGGCCTGCGATCCCTTCAATCACCGCGAGGTGAAAGACAGACAGGAGGAGCTTCCTCCATTCCACCCGGGCTGCCGGTGCCTCGTCGTCGCGATCACCGATGCGAGCGTTTCCCACCCGGCAGGAAGGGCTACCCAATCGTCCCGGAACCTCCGTCACCCCGCCTAACCGTCAGAGGGTCCAGAATGAGCACGATGCACCTGGCCGATGAGGTCATTTCCCTGAAAAGCGAGTCGTCCCGTTCATCGAACAGGGTGTCCAGGAATTTCGGATTGACGATATCTACGGGAAATCCCTACACACCTTGGCTCTCACTGCTGAGTTCTTCCGCGCTCATGCGCCAGCGAGCATTCCCGCCGTCCTCCGGCAGTATCATACGGCTGAGGCGCTGAGCCGAGCGGGACGGGCGGTCGTTGAAGTAACGGATTCTGGCGTGACGGTCGCCGGTCTGAAGCCAGGTGGGGAGAGCGCCTCCTCCCCGCGTCCCGAGACCCCGTGATGGGCCAACCGGCCCCGTGATCGACGACAGCCGTCAGATCTTTTCCGACGAGAATTCCCCGATCATGCTTCTGTTCCGCCATCCAGATCGTGGTGAAGTCATAGCCGGTCGAAGGAGAGTGTTTGCGCACGCGGACCGTGATTACGGGGTCGAAGCCTGGCTACGGCCACCAGAGGTAGAGGAAGCGCGGGCCGGTGCCGCCGAGCAGCAGGGCGAACTGGGTGAGCGCGGTGTCCAGGCGCGGCGCGGAGGCGTCCGCCCGCGCGTAGTACGTCGCCCGGTACTCGCGCGGCCGGTGATAGACGATGACCTGGGCCTCGCCGACGCCGGCCGCGCGCTTGGCCGCGCGGATCGCGTCGTCCACGTAGCCGATCTGATCGATCAGCCCGTTCTGCGCGGCTTGCTCCGCCGTATAGATGCGGCCGTCGGCGATCTGCCGCGCCTTCGCGATCGGGAGGTTCCGCCGCTCGGCGACCTTCGCCACGAACCGATTCTGCAGCTCGTCGATGACCGACTGGAAGATCGCGCGTTCCTCGTCGGTGAGGTGGCGGAACGGGCTGCCCATGTCCTTCCGGGGGCCGGACTTGATGGCCGAGGCCGACACGCCGATCTTCTCGAGGAGCCCCTGGGCGTTGACGGTGATCATGATCACCCCGATCGATCCCGTCACGGTCGTCGGGTGCGCGATGATCGTATCCGCCCCGAGCGCGACGTAATAGCCGCCCGAGGCCGCCACGTCCATCATCACGGCGACGACGGGAACCCTCTTGTTCGCCTTGAAGCCCTCGATCTCGCGGGAGATGATGTCGGACGCGGTCACCGTGCCGCCGGGGCTGTTGATGCGCAGCACGAGCGCGCGGACGCGGTCGTCTGCGGCGGCCTTCTTCAGCTCCTCGCGAATCCTGACGAGCGTGGGCACCCTCGGCGGCTGAGCGCCGATCGCAACGGCCGGTGAGGCGCCTTCCTCGTCGAGGAACCCCGAGAGATCCATCAGGAGGATCTTCGCGTAGCCCTGCCCCTCGACCGTCTGCTCCTGCAGCGGCCGGATCCGTGGCGTAAGATCAATCGAAATCACCGAGCAGCCGGCCAGCACGAGCCCGATCAGGCCGAGCGCGCTGATGCGCATGGACCGAGTATACATGGCCCGCCTGGTGGCTTGTCAGTCTTGGCTCCAGTCGGGCATAATCCTCGTCATCGCAAATTCCCCGGGGGTGCCGCGTGTCCGGCCCGCTTGAAGACATTCGCGTGATCGATCTCTCCCGTATCGTCGCGGGCCCTCTCGCGACTCAGGTCCTCGGCGACTACGGCGCCGAGATCATCAAGATCGAGCAGCCCGGGGTCGGCGACGACAGCCGGGGCTGGGTCCCGCCCGCTGCGCCTGACGGCTCGGCGGCCTACTTCTTCGCGATCAACCGGAACAAGAAATCCGTCACGCTCAACCTGAAGCACCCGCGTGGCAAGGAGATTCTCAAGGCCCTCGTCCGCCACGGCGACGTGGTGATCGAGAACTTCAAGCCCGGCACGATGGAGGACCTCGGCCTCGGCTACGACGTGCTGTGCCGGGTCAACCCGCGGGTGATCTACTGCGGTATCTCCGGGTTCGGCGCGTCGGGTCCCGACCGAGAGCGCGCGGGCTACGACTCGATCCTGCAGGGCGTGAGCGGGCTCATGTCGATCACGGGGGAGCGGGACGGTCGCCCCGTCAAGGCGGGCGTGGCGATCATCGACGAGATCACGGCGCTCTACGCCCACGGCGCGATCCTCGCCGCGCTCCGGCATCGCGATCGCACCGGGCGCGGGCAGAAGATCGAGTGCTCGCTCCTCGAAAGCGGCGTCGCCACGATGATGAATGCCGCCAACGCGTACCTCATCGCGGGCATGGTACAGGGGCGCTGGGGAAGCGCTCACGAGACCGTCGTGCCGTATCAGGCCTTCCGGGCTCGCGACGGCTACCTGATCATCGGCGTCGGCAACGAGCGCCTCTGGAAGACCTTCTGCGACGCCATCGGCGCGCCCGAGTGGGCGGACGATCCGCGCTTCGACTCGAACGCCAGGCGCGTCGAACGGCGGGAGGAGCTGGTCCGGCTGATCGAGGCGCGGCTCGCCGCGAAGAGCCGTGACGAATGGATCCGCGAGTTCTCCGCGGCCGGACTGCCGACGGGGCCGATCAACACGGTCGACCAGACCTTCGCCGACCCCCAGGTGCTCCATCGCGGCATGGTGCAGGAGATCGAGCACCCGACCGCGGGCCGTGTGCGGCTCGTCGGCATCCCCGTGAAGTTTTCCGACTCGCCGGGCGCGATCACAGAGCCGCCCCCGCTGCTCGGCCAGCACACCGCGGAGGTGCTGGGCAAGCTGCTCGGCGTCTCGGCGGCCGAAATCGAGGATCTGAAGCGCGAAGGAGTCGTGTGATGCGCACGGCCACGAAGTACATCGTGACGCCCGAGGAGGTCCCCGCCTATTCGCCGCCCCTGCACTCGGGCACCGTGAACCGCCGGCTCGTCGGTCGCGACGTCAACGGCTCGGGGTGCGTGGAGGTCGTGCTGGGTGTCGTCGAGCCGGGCGGGCTCGCCGAGCGCCACACGCACGAGGTCGAGCAGGCGATGTACATCCTGGAGGGCCGCGCGCTCGTCGAGCTCAACGGCGAGTCGCGCGAGTGCGGCGCGGGCACCGCGTGCTTCTTCCCGGCGGGCGTCGCCCACCGGGTGGAGTCGCTCGGGCCGGCGCCCCTGCGCGTGCTCGTGATCTACGCCCCGCCGCTCGAGCGGTCGACCGCGGCCGAGCCGTTCCGGCCCGCGTGATGGGCGCCCGGACGTTGACGCTCGATCGCGTCGCGGCCGCGGCGTGCCGGCTCGTCGACCGCATCCACCGGACGCCGGTCGTCACGTGTCGCGCCTTCGACGACGCGACCGGCTACTACGTGTTCTTCAAGTGCGAGAACCAGCAGCGGGCCGGCTCGTTCAAGATCCGCGGCGCGCTCAACAAGCTACTGACCCTCACGCGCGAGGAGCGGGCGCGCGGGGTTGTCGCGTTCTCCTCGGGCAACCACGCCCAGGGCGTGGCGCTCGCGGCACGCATGGTGGGGTCGACGGCGGTGATCTGCATGCCCACGGACGCGCCGGCCCTCAAGCTCGCGGCGACTCGCGACTACGGCGCGCAGATCGTCTTCTACGACCGGCAGACGGACGACCGCGAGGCGATCGCGCGGAAGATCTGCGCCGAGACCGGGCGGGTGCTCGTGCCGCCGTACGACGACTACGAGGTGATGGCGGGACAGGGCACGGCGGCGCTCGAGCTACTGCAGGACGTGCCGTCGCTCGACGCGTTGCTGACCCCGGTCGGCGGCGGCGGGCTCATGGCCGGCTGCAGCACCGCGGCGAGGAGCCTGTTGCCCGCGATCCAGGTCTTCGGCGTCGAAGCCGACACCGCCAACGACACCTACCTGTCCCTCCAGAAAGGCGAACGGATGCGGATCCCGCCGCCGCCGACGATCGCCGACGGCATTCGCAACCTCACGCCGGGCGAGCTGACCTTTCCGATCCTGAAAGAGCACGTCAGCGAGATCCTGCTCGTGTCGGACGACGAGATCGTCACGACCGTGCGCTTCCTGCTCTTCCGCGCAAAGATGCTCGCGGAGCCGACCGGCGCCGTCGCGGCCGCCGCGGTCCAGGCCGGCAAGCTCCCGCTCGAGCGCGGCGCCCGCGTCGGCGTCATCCTCTCCGGTGGCAACGTCGACCCGCTCCTCCTCGCCGGAATCATCCACCCGAGCTGATCGCGCCGGGCGATCCCGCCCGGGCACACGAGAACGACCAGCGCCCGAGAGCCTCCCGCGTCGATCTCGAGCTACCGAGAATGAAACGTGGGGATGACGTCTTCGGCGAGGCGCTTGAGCTGATCGAGCATCAGCTCGGGCGGGCACATCGGGCGGAGCACGAACTTCGAGGCGCCGGCGCCCACGTACTCCTCGAGCTTCGCGGTCACGACCTCGGGGGGGCCGAAGGCGGTGCACGCCGCGAGCGTCGCATCCTCCACCCGGCCTTTCGGGATGAAGGGCTCGGCCGCGGCCCGGGCTGCGCGGGGGTCCTCGGCGATGCCGAAGTAGACGAGGGCGCCGAAGTGATCGGCCGGCACCTCGCGCGCGGCCTGGCGGGCGTACTCCTGGGTCTTCGCGACGCCGACCTCGAGCTGCGCGGGCGTGATGAACGATGGGATCCAGCCGTCGCCGAGGCGGCCGGCGCGGCGCATCGCCGCCTCGCTGTTGCCACCGACCCAGAGCGGGAACGGTTTCTGCACCGGTCCGGGCAGGACGCTCACGCGCTCGAGCCTCCAGAACTCGCCCGCGAAGGTGACCTC
>QHRS01000176.1 GCA_003221435.1 Candidatus Rokuibacteriota bacterium | reverse complement strand
CAAAGCCGGCGCTCGAAGCCGGTTACTCGGACAGGTTCCTAGGCCGGCCCTGGCGGCCGCCCCGCTCAACTGGCGAAGAACCTTGCCCTTTTGACGGCTCGCTGGTATCCTCTCTATTCTACGAGGAGGAGGTGCGCCGTGAAGGCCGGCATTCATCCTGAATACGTCGACACCACCATCACGTGCGCGTGCGGAGAGGTCATCCACACGCGCTCGACCCGGCCGCAGATCAGGGTGGAGGTCTGCTCCAAATGCCATCCGTTCTTCACGGGCAAGCAGCGGCTCATGGACACGGCCGGGCGCGTGGAGCGCTTCCAGCGAAAGTACAAGCGGAAGTCTCCGACCGAAGGCTAAGGTCAAGCCGTCTCGCAGCCTCACCCCGGGCGTGAGCGCCCGAACCCTGCCCGGGCCGGCGCGCCTGATATCCAATGTTTGAAAAGCTGCGGCAAATCGAGGAGCGGTCCCGCGAGCTCGCCCGTCTGCTCGCCGATCCGGCCGTGGCCAGTCAGCCGTCGGAGTACACGCGCCTCAGGAAGGAGCACGCGGAGATCTCTACGATCGTCGGGCGCTTCGAGGAATACCGCACGGTGCTCAATCGCCTCGCCGAGGCGCGACACATTCTCGCTGAAGAGGGGGACCGCGAGCTGCACGAGCTGGCCGAGCTCGAGGTTGATGAGCTGACCACCCGGCAGGCGGCGCTCGACGCGGAGCTGCGGCAGCTCCTGCTGCCAAAGGATCCCTACGACGACAAGAACGCCTTCATCGAGATCCGCGCGGGGGCGGGTGGCGACGAAGCCGGACTCTTCGCGGCCGATCTCGCCCGCATGTACACGAAGTACGCCGAACGCCGCAAGTGGAAGGTCGAAGTCATGGACTCGAGCCCCACCGGGGTCGGGGGGTTCAAGGAGATCGTCTGCTTCGTGCAGGGCCGCGGCGCGTGGAGCCGGCTCAAGTTCGAACGCGGGGTGCATCGGGTCCAGCGCGTGCCCGCCACCGAGTCGAGCGGCCGCATCCACACCTCAACCGTGACCGTGGCGATCCTGGCCGAGGCCGAGGACGTGGACATCCGGGTGGAGGACAAGGACGTCCGGGTGGACGTCTACCGCGCCTCCGGCCCGGGAGGCCAGGGCGTCAACACGACGGACTCGGCGGTGCGACTCACGCACATCCCGACCGGGCTCGTGGTCACCTGCCAGGACGAGCGGTCGCAGATCAAGAACCGCTCGAAGGCTATGCGCGTGCTCAAGGCGCGGCTCCTCGAGCGCGCCCAGGACGAGCAGGCGGCGGCGATCGCCGCCGACCGCAAGAGCCAGGTCGGCACCGGGGAGCGCAGCGAGCGCATCCGCACCTACAACTTCCCCCAGTCGCGCGTGACCGATCACCGTATCGGGCTCACGCTGCACAGGCTGCCCGCGATCCTCGAAGGCGACCTCGACGAGCTGATCGACGCGCTGACCGCCGCTGATCGGGCCGAGCGGCTCGAGCACGTCGCGCCATGAGACTTCCTCAGGGGGCGGCGGTCCGCAAGGCGGACGGCGTCCGGCGCGACCCTCGGCAGCCCCAGCGCGGACGCGCTCGCGATCTCCTTGCCGAGGGCGCCCGCGTGCTGTCCGCGGCCGGCCTGCCGACAGCGCGACGGGATGCCGAACGGCTCCTGGCGGGACAGCTGGGCGTCCAGCGGTTCGCCCTCTACACGGAATCCCCAGCCGTTTCGGAAACCGAGGCGGCACACTACGCGGACGCGCTCGGCCGCCGGGCCCTTCACGTGCCGCTCCAGTACCTCCTCGGCTGGGAGGAGTTTTGCGGGTTGAAACTCCGAGTCGGCCCGGCGGTCCTCATCCCGCGCCCCGAAACCGAGACGCTCGTGGAATGGGCGCTCGCACTCACACCGCCGGGCTCGACCGTGTGTGACCTCGGCACCGGAAGCGGCTGCGTCGCCTGTGCGATCGCTGCTGCACGCCCCGACGTGCGCGTGGTCGCGGTCGACGTTTCGGCGGACGCCCTCGGGGTCGCGGCGGAGAACGTCACGGCTCTCGGGCTCGGTGACCGCGTCACGCTCCTCCGCGGCGATCTCTTTGCACCCCTCCGTAGTGGGATGGGCGCCGTGAATCTGATCGTGGCGAATCCCCCGTACATCCCGTCGCGTGTGATTCCAACGTTGCCCGCCGAGGTTCGCGCGTGGGAGCCTCGCGGCGCGCTCGACGGCGGCCCCGACGGCATGGCGATCTCCAGGCGAATCATCGCGGGCGCGCCCGCCGTGCTCGCCCGGGGCGGCGCGCTCGTGATCGAGATCGGCGAGGGCCAGGCCGCGGGGCTCTCGGCGGCCATGCGAGTCGCGGGCTTCCGCGACGTCTCGACGCGCCGCGATCTGAACGGCGTCGAGCGATACATCGCCGGCTGCCTGGATTCGCCTGCGGGGCCCATTCGGAACGCCGCCGGCGCCCCACGGGTGGCCGTCGGACCGGTCGAGCTCGACTGATGCCGGCCCGGCTCGAGATCGAAGGCGGGATTCCCCTTTCTGGCACGGTCGCCGTCAGCGCCGCCAAGAACGCGACGCTCCCCGCGCTTGCCGCCGCGCTCCTGACCGCCCGGCCCGTCGTGATCGAGAACCCGCCGGGCCTCGCCGATGTGACGACGCTGACCAGGCTGCTCGAGCGACTCGGGGCGACCGTGACGCGGCAGGCGGATGGGGCGACGCGAGTGCAGGTCGAACGCGTCACGAGCAGTGAGGCGCCGTACGACCTGGTGTCGACGATGCGGGCGTCGGTGCTCGTGCTGGGACCGTTGCTCGCACGCACCGGCGTCGCCCGTGTGGCGCTGCCCGGCGGGTGCGCGATCGGGGTGCGCCCGATCGATCAGCACCTGAAGGGATTCAAGAAGCTCGGCGCCGACATCAGTATCGAGAGGGGCTACGTCGAAGCCCGGGCGAGCCGGCTGAAGGGCGCCCGGATCACCACCGATCTCGTGACGGTGACCGGCACCGAAAACTTGATGATGGCGGCCGCGGCCGCCGAGGGCACGACCGTCATCGAGAACGCGGCGCGCGAGCCTGAAGTCTCCGATCTCGCGCGACTGCTGTCGGCGATGGGCGCGCGGATCGATGGGGCCGGGACGTCTCGAATCGAGATCGAAGGCGTCGCGGACCTCGGGGGCGCCCGGCATCGCGTGATTCCCGACCGCATCGAAGCGGGCACGCTCATCGTTGCGGGCGCGATCACGCGCGGGGACCTGACGGTTACCGGGCTCGCGCCCGAGCACCTCTCGGCGGTCCTCGCCAAGCTCGAGGAGTGCGGCGTGACGCTCGACGTCGCCGCCGACCGAGTGCGGGTGCGCGGCCCGGAGCGCCCGCGCCCGGCCGACGTCATCACGAGCCCGTTCCCCGGATTTCCGACCGATATGCAGGCACAGGTGATGACGCTCTTCGGGCTGGCCGACGGCCTCTCGCGGGTGACGGAGACGATCTTCGAGAACCGCTTCATGCACGTCGCCGAGCTGGCCCGCATGGGGGCGCGGATCGAGACCGACGGGGCGACCGCCGTCATCCGCGGCGTCAGCGCCTATCAGGGCGCGCCCGTCATGGCGTCTGACCTCAGGGCATCGGCGGCGCTCGTGCTGGCCGGACTCGCGGCGCGGGGGCAGACGTCGATCTCGCGCGTCTATCACCTCGACCGCGGCTACGAGCGGCTCGAGGTGAAGCTCGCCGGCGTCGGGGCTCGAATCGAGAGGAAGCGGTCGTGAGAGACCGCCTGACGCTCGCGCTGCCAAAAGGGCGGCTCCTCGACCCGGCCCTCCTGCTGCTCCGCGAGATGGGGCTCGACGGGATCGACGTGGATTCGCGTCGGCTCATTTCCGCCGACTCGAGCGGCCGGTTGCAGGTGCTGTTTCTCAAGCCGTGGGACGTGCCGACCTACGTCGGGTACGGCGCCGCCGACGCCGGCGTCGTCGGGAAGGACATCCTGCTCGAGCAGGAGCCCGATGTCTACGAACCTCTGGACCTCGGGTTCGGGGCCTGCCGGCTCGTCGTGGCGGAGCCGCGGCAGCTCTGGGAGCGCGACGATCCGTCGAAGTGGTCATGGGTTCGCGTCGCCACCAAATACCCGCGGCTGACGGAACGGTACTTCTCCGAGCGCGGTATCCAGGTCGAGATCGTGCGGCTCGATGGCTCGATCGAGCTGGCGCCCCTCGCCGGGCTCGCCGACCGTATCGTGGATCTCGTCCAGTCGGGCGAGACGCTGCGCGCCAACGGGCTGGTGGAAGTGGCGGAGATTACCCGGTCGACGGCGCGGCTGATCGTGAATCGGGCCTCGCTGAAGACCGCGTACTCGGCGGTGAGCGCGCTGATCGAAGAGATGAAGAAGAAGGTCCGGGCGTGATTCGCCGGCTTGACGCGCGGTCGAGTGGAGTCGATGCGGTCGTCAGACAGCTCCAGCGCGGTCCTGAGGCGGTGAAGCCCGAGGTGCACCGCGCGGTCGACGCGATCCTGGCGGCGGTGCGGGAGCGGGGCGATGCCGCGCTGCTCGAGTACACGGCGCGCTTGGACGGGTACCACTGCGACGCCTCCCGCCTCGCCATCACCGAGGCGGAATGGCGCGCCGCGGAGTCGATCGCGCCCGGATCGAGCGCTACCACAAGGAAGCGGCGCCGCGGGCGTGGCGGATGACCGACGAGCACGGTTCGGTGCTCGGCCAGGACGTCCGCCCGCTCGATCGGGTCGGGATCTACATCCCCGGTGGCCGTGCGGCCTACCCCTCGACGGTGTTGATGACCGCCGTTCCGGCCCGCGTCGCCGGCGTGAGAGAGATCGTGCTCGTGACGCCGCCGGCGAGGGACGGGTCGGTGAGCCCGGCCGTGCTCGCGGCGGCGAGGATGGCGGGCGTCACGGAGGCGTATCGCGTCGGCGGCGCCCAGGCGATCGCCGCGCTCGCGTACGGGACGGCGACGATTCGCCGCGCGGACAAGATCGTCGGGCCGGGAAACATCTTCGTGGCGCTCGCGAAGCGCAAGGTGTTCGGGCTGGTTGGCATCGACATGGTGGCGGGGCCGAGCGAGGTCGTCGTGCTCGCTGACCGTTCGGCGGCGGCCTCCTGGGTGGCGGCAGATCTCCTGGCACAGGCCGAGCACGACCCGATGGCGCGGTCGATCCTGATCACGGACGCAGCACCGCTGATCGACGCCGTCGCCGCGGCCGTCGACGGGCAACTCGCGCGGCTGCCGCGGCGCGACATCGCGCGCGCGTCGTTGACGTCGAACGGCGCGCTCGTCCTGGCGCAGGACCTCTGGCAGGCCGTCGAGATCGCGAACGGGCTCGCTCCCGAGCACCTCGAGCTGCACGTCTCGGACCCCGATCGCCTGCTGCCGGCGGTGCGACACGCGGGGGCGATCTTTCTCGGACGCTACACGCCCGAGGTCGTGGGCGATTACGTCGCGGGACCCAGCCATGTGCTGCCGACGGCTGGAACGGCTCGCTTCTCGTCGCCGCTCGGCACCGAGGACTTCGTCAAGCGGTCGAGCGTCATCGGATACTCGGAGCGGGGGCTCGCCGCGGCGCTGCCGGCGATCCGCGCGTTGACCCGGGCCGAGGGGCTCGACGCTCACGGCGCCGCCGCGGAAGTGCGCGTTCCCCGCGAGCGAGGAGAGAACGGATGAAACGTGACACGGCGCCGCGGCAAGCGCGGGTCGAGCGGAAGACGCAGGAGACCGGCGTCGCGTTGCACCTCAACGTCGACGGGACGGGGGCGGCCAAGGTCCAGACCACGATCCCGTTCTTCGACCACATGTTGACGGCGTGGTCGAAGCACGGGCTCATGGATCTCACGGTCGAGGCGCATGGCGACACGGAGGTCGATCTCCACCACACCGTGGAGGACGTCGGCATCGTGCTCGGCCGGGCCTTCCGGGAAGCGATGGCGGACAAGCGCGGGATCATCCGGTACGGGACCGCCGTGGTCCCGATGGACGAGACGCTCGTCGCCGCGTCAGTCGACATTTCTGGCCGGCCGTTCCTGGTGTTCAACGTGCCAGCGGTGCAGCGCATGCGGATCTCGAACTTCGACCTCGACCTCCTCGAGGAATTCTTTCGCGCGTTCGCCTTCAACGCGGAGGTGACGTTGCACGTGAACCTGCACTACGGCAAGAACCTCCACCACATCACCGAGGCCGTGTTCAAGGCGGTCGGCCGGGCGCTCGCCGACGCCACACGCGTCAACCCGCGCACCGAGGGCCTCCTCCCCACCACGAAAGGCACGCTCTAGCGTGGCGACGGCTGACGCAGCGAGGATGAACGAGCATAACCGGAGGATCGCGGCGGGGCACGGGCGTGGCGAAACCGTGGATCGCGCGTGCCCCAGCGCGGCCGGAATTCGCTCATGCGAGGTCGCGGCGGGGCACGGGCGTGGCGAAGCCCGGGTGCCCGTGCCCAGATAAATGATCGCCGTGGTCGATTACGGCCGGGGGAATCTGGGGAGCGTCGAGAAGGCGTTCGGACGCGTCGGGATTCCTGCGCGCGTGACCGACGACCCGCGCGTGCTCGACGACGCGGAGGCGTGCGTGTTACCGGGAGACGGGGCCTTCCGCGACGCGATGCAGAACCTCGACAAGCTCGGGCTGCTTGGCGCGCTCCGCCGAGCGCTCGACGGCAGGCGCCCGTTTCTCGGGATCTGTCTCGGCTACCAGCTCCTGTTCACCGAGAGCGAAGAGTTCGGCCAGACCAAGGGACTGGATGTCGTGACCGGTGTCGTGCGCCGCTTTCCGCGGGGGCTGAAGGTCCCGCACATGGGCTGGAACCAGGTGGCGCACGCGGGCGACCTCCGGCTCCTCGACGGCATTCCGGGCGGGGCGCACTTCTACTTCGTCCACTCCTACTATCCTGAGGTGACCGACCCCTCGGTAGCGGTGGCGACCTGCGACTACGGACTCACCTTCGCTGCGGCGATCGGCCGGGGCAACGTGTTCGGCACGCAGTTCCACCCGGAAAAGAGTCAGCGGTGGGGCGTCCGGATGCTCGAGAACTTCGCGGCGATCGTGAGGGCCGCACGGGCATGATCGTCATTCCGGCTGTGGATCTGCGCGGCGGGCGGTGCGTGCGGCTGCGGGAAGGCCGCGCCGATTCGGAGACCGTGTTCTCGGATGATCCGGTGGCGATGGCCCGGCGCTGGGCGGCTCTCGGGGCGCGGCGCTTGCACGTCGTGGACCTGGACGGCGCGTTCGCGGGCGCGCCCCGCCAGACGCCGCTGATCCGGGAGATCGCGAGGGCCGTCTCTCCGGTGCCCGTCGAGGCGGGCGGGGGTCTTCGCGACACGGCGGCGATCGACGCCGTCCTCGCCGCAGGGGCGGCCTGGGCGGTCATCGGCACGCGTGCGGCGCTCGACCCTGTCTTTCTCAAGGAAGTGTGCCGGCAGTATCCCGACCGGATCATCGTCGCCGTCGACGGCAGGGGGCCACGAGTCGCGATCAAGGGCTGGACGGAAACCGCGGACGAGACCGTCTTCGAGGTCGGGGCGCGGGCGGGCGATGCCGGCGCCGCCGCGCTGCTCTACACCGACGTCGGTCGGGACGGGACCGAGCTGGGTCCCAACGTCGAGGACACCGCGGCGCTCGCAGGCCGGGTCGGCCTGCCGGTGCTCGCGTCCGGTGGTGTCGCGGGCGTCGAGGATCTCCGGCGCCTGGCGCGCGTGCCGGGCGTCGCCGGCGCCGTCGTGGGACGCGCGCTCTACACGGGCGCCATCGATCTCGAGGTCGCGCTGCGGGAGATTCGGGGCTGATGCTGGCCAAGCGGGTCATCCCATGTCTCGACGTCAAGGACGGTCGGGTCGTCAAGGGCATCCGGTTCGTCGATCTGCGCGACGCCGGCGATCCCGTCGCGGCCGCGCTCGCCTACGACGCGCAGGGCGCGGATGAGCTGGTCTTCCTCGACATCACCGCATCGCACGAGAATCGGAACATCATGCTCGACGTCGTGCGCCGAACCGCCGAGGGCATCTACATTCCCCTGACGGTCGGTGGCGGCATTCGGGGCCTCGACGACGTCCGGACGCTCTTGCGGGCCGGCGCCGACAAGGTGTCGCTGAATACGGCGGCGCTCGCCAATCCCCGGCTCGTCCGTGAAGCGGCGGAGCGGTTCGGCAGCCAGTGCATCGTCGTGGCGATCGACGCGCGGCGGGAGGACGGCCGCTTCGGAGTCTACACCCACGGCGGACGCCGCCCGGCCGGACGTGACGCGGTCGCGTGGGCCCACGAGGCCGAGCAGCTCGGGGCCGGCGAGATCCTGCTGACGAGCATGGATCGGGACGGGACAGGGGCCGGGTATGACCTCGAGCTCACCCGGGCCATCTCGGAGAGTGTGTCGGTCCCGGTGATCGCGTCGGGCGGCGCCGGGTCGCTCGACCATCTGTACGAGGGGCTCGCGGTCGGCCGGGCCGACGCGGTTCTGGCGGCCTCGATTTTCCACTTCGGCACCTACTCGATCGGAGAGGCCAAGGCCTACCTGCGCTCGCACGGGGTCCTGGTGCGGGTCGGGCCATGAACGCCTCCGATCTCAAGTTCGACGCCGGGGGCCTGATCCCGGCGGTGATCCAGGAGGCGGACACCGGAGAACTGCTCATGGTCGCCTGGATGGACCGCGAGGCGGTCGACGCGACGCTCGCAACCGGCCTCACGCATTTCTGGTCCCGCTCGCGCCAGACACAGTGGCGCAAGGGAGAGACCTCCGGACACGCGCAGCATGTGCAGGCCGTGTATGTCGACTGCGATGCCGACACGCTCCTGGTGCATGTCCACCAGGAGGGCGTCGCCTGCCACACGGGCCATCGCACCTGCTTTTACCGCGTGCTGGAGCCGTCCGGAGCGAGGCAGGCTGGTGAGGCAGGGACCGGCGAGGCGACGCCGCCAGCGAACATGCTCGAGCGGCTCCAGGACATCGTCCTGAGCCGGAAGACG
>QHRS01000195.1 GCA_003221435.1 Candidatus Rokuibacteriota bacterium | reverse complement strand
GCGTTCTACACGTGGCTCTTCCGGATCGTCGTGAACCTGGCGACCGACCGGGTGCGGCAGCGCGCCGCCCGTCGCCGCGCCTTCGGATCCGAGGAGGTGCCGGAGAACGAATGGAACGGGGTGTTGCCCGATGACGTCACGGCGAGCCCGGACGAAGAGGCGGCCCGACGGGAGAAACGCGCCCGCATCGCGCGGACGCTCGACGCGTTGCCGCCAAATTTCCGCACGATGATCGTGTTGAGCGACGTCGAAGGGCTGTCGTACCGGGAGATCGCAGAGATTTTGAACACCCCCGCGGGGACCGTGATGTCGCGGCTGCACAACGCGCGCAAGCGTCTCAAGGAACTGCTCAAGCCCCTGTTGCTCCTGCTGCTCGGTCTGCTCTTCGCGCTTTCGGCGGGTGCGCCCGCGGGCGCGCAGCAGGCCGTCCGCTTCGGCGCGCGTATCCTGCTCGCCACCGAGGCGCTGGCCTCGGGACAGACGCTGCGGCCCGAGGCCGCGGACGAGCATTTCAACCGGATCCTGGCGCGGTTGCGGGAGCTGTTCCGCTACAAGGAATACACGACCCTCGAGCGCTATCGGGCCCAGGTGCCCGTCGGGACGACGCAGCGGTGGGCAGTGCCGGGGGACCGGTTGCTCGAGGTCATGCCCGAGGGGGTCGTCAACAGCGCCGTCCGCATGCGGCTCCGGTTGGCGCGGGGCAATCTGATCGAGCTGAACGTGAACGTCCTGGCTCAGCCCGGGCGCCCGGCGCTTATCGGCGGCCCGCGTTATGAGGATGGTGTCCTGATCATCGTTATCTGGGCCGATCCCAACCCGGGCTAAACCGTCGAAGGGGGCCTCGACGGCCCCCTCCGAGCCTCCCCCCGAATCGCATCGCGCCGGCAAAGCCGGCGCTCGAAAGCGGATGTTCCGACGGGCTCCTCGTCTAGCGGAGCGCTCGAAAAGGCCCTTCTGCGCGCTCGCCTCGCCTTCGGCTGCGGCTCGCACTACAATCATCGCGGGGCTCGGCGTGACCGAATCGCGTCAGGGAGGCCAGTGGCGTGAGTGAAGAGCGGTACTGGAAGGAGC
Organism: Candidatus Rokuibacteriota bacterium; assembly: GCA_003221435.1. GTDB lineage: Bacteria > Methylomirabilota > Methylomirabilia > Rokubacteriales > CSP1-6 > AR9. Next base: position 6,346 of record QHRS01000195.1, on the reverse strand, counting down.
GGGCGCGGATCGAGCAGGGCCACACCAGGTACCGGGAGAAGCTTCGTGAGGAAGGCAAGCTGTTCGTTCGAGACCGGCTCAAGCTCCTCCTCGATCCTGGATCACCCTTCCAAGAGGACTGGCTCTTCGCGCGCAATACCGAGGAGGACACCCCCGCGGACGGTGTCGTGACGGGCGTCGGTACCGTCGGAGGCCGCGCCGTGTGCATCATGGCCAACGACTACACCGTGAAGGCGGGCTCGTGGGGCGAGAAGACGGTCCAGAAGATCGTGCGCATCCAGGAGAAGGCGCTTCGCCTCGGCGTGCCCTTGCTGTATCTGGTCGACGCGGCGGGCGGCCGCATCTCCGAGCAGATCAAGATCTTCCCTGGACGCTTCCACGCGGGCCGCATCTTCTACAACGAGGTGCAGCTCTCGGGCGTCGTGCCTCAGGTGTGCATCCTGTTCGGCCCCTCGCCCGCCGGCTCGGCGTATCTGCCGGCACTGACCGACCTCGTGATCATGGTCGAGGGCAAGGCGAGCATGTTCGTCGGCTCGCCGCGTATGGTCGAGATGGCCATCGGCGAGAAGACGACGCTGGAAGACCTCGGCGGCGCCAGGATGCACTGCGAGGTGTCAGGCTGCGGCGACGTCCTTGCCGCGTCGGATGAAGACGCGATCGAGCTGGCGAAGCGCTATCTCGCGCTGGTGCCCGGTTCCTTCCGCGAGAAACCGGCGGCGGCCGACGCCGTGGACGCGAAGCCAGGGCGCTCGATCGACCAGATCGTCCCGTACGACCAGCGGAAGTACTTCGACATGTACGAGGTGATCGATCGCGTGATCGACGCGGAGTCGTGGTTCGAGATCAAGCGCCTGTTCGCCGCTGAAATCATCGTCGGGCTGGCCCGGATCGGCGGCCGCGTGGTCGGGATCGTCGCGAATCAGCCGAAGGTCAAGGGCGGCGTCCTGTTCCCGGACTCGGCCGACAAGGCGGCCAGGTTCATCTGGCTTTGCAACGCGTTCAACATCCCGCTCGTTTATCTCGCGGACGTCTCGGGCTTCATGGTCGGCACCAAGGTCGAGCGGGCCGGGATCATCCGGCACGGGGCGAAGATGATCTTCGCCACATCGCAGGCGACCGTGCCCAAGATCTCGGTCACGATCCGCAAGTGCTACGGCGCGGGGCTCTACGCGATGTGCGGGCCGGCCTTCGAGCCCGATGCGGCGGTGGTGCTCCCGCAGGGGCAGATTGCGATCATGGGGCCGGAGCCCGCGGTGAACGCCGTCTACTACAACAAGATCATGGAGCTTCCGGAGAGCGAGCGCGTGGCGTACGTGAAGCTCAAGCGGGAGGAGTATGCGGCGGACGTCGATATCTACAAGCTCGCGTCCGAGATGCTCGTCGACGACATCGTGCCCGGCTCGCAGCTCCGGGACGAGCTGATCAAGCGACTGACCTACGCGGCGTCAAAGACGCTGGAATTCCCGCCACGGCGCAACGGCGTCTTCCCCGTGTAGCGCTGGCAGGGCCAGGCAAGCGTGAGCGGGTTCGTCACGGCGGCGCGGTACCTGACGATCGTGCCGTTGCCCACGGCGGCCCCGCGCGGGGCCGACTCGCTCGGACGGTCGGCCGGATGGTTTCCCGTCGTCGGCGTCGTGCTCGGCGCCGCGCTCGCGGCGGGGGACCGGGGACTGTCGTGGCTCTTTCCCCCGATTCTCGCGGCGCTGCTCACGCTGACCGCGTGGAAGCTCCTGACCGGCGGGCTGCATCTCGACGGGCTCGCCGATTGCCTCGACGGCCTCATGGGACGCGACCGCGAGCACCGCTTGAGCATCATGCGTGACAGCCGGATCGGCGTCTTCGGCGCGGTCGGGCTGATTCTCATCCTGCTGCTCGAGCTGACGGCGCTGGCGGAGCTGCCCGCCGGCATGCGCTGGCGGGCGCTGCTGGCCGCGCCGGCGATCGGGCGCGCGATGCCGCCCGTCCTTGCCGGGATATTCGGGGTCGCGCTCGAGGGCGGGCAGGGGGCCGCGTTCGCGCGGGGCGTGAGACCCGCCGGCTCGTGGATCGCGGGACTGGTCGGGCTCGTCGCGGCGCTGCTCGCGCTCAGGACGGCCGGCGGCGTGGCGTTCGGCGTCGCCGCCCTGGCGGCGGTCGGGATGGGGCGCTTCCTCTCGAGCCGGCTTGGCGGGTTGACGGGCGACGCCTTCGGCGCGGCGGTGGAGTTCGGGGAGCTGGCCGTCCTGCTCGTCGCCGCGTCCTCGACCTACCTCGGGCTCACGTGAGTGCGGCCGACCGCGATCTATCTGATCCGCCATGGGTCGGTCGTCGGCGCCGAGACGCGGCGATTCATCGGGCATCTCGACGTGCCGTTGTCGGCCCTCGGCGAGGCGCAGTGCGGCGCCCTCGCCGAGCGGCTCCGCGCGGTCGGGCTCAGGGCGGTCTACACGAGCGATCTGGTGCGGGCGCGCCGGAGCGGCGAGATCGTCGCGGCGGCGGCGGGCGTGAGGCCGAGCCCGCTCGCGCCGCTGCGCGAAATGGGGATGGGCCGCTGGGAAGGGCTGACCGCCGGGGAAATCGAAGCGCGTGAACCGGGCGCACTCGCGCAGTGGACGTCCCGCATCGGCGAGTTTTCGTTTCCCGGGGGTGAGGGCGTCGCCGATCTCGTCGGCCGCGCGTGGCCGGCGTTCGAACGGATCGCGATGACCCACGCCGGCGAGGCGGTCGCTGTCGTCGCCCACGGGGGGACGAACCGCGCGATCCTCTGCCGCGCACTCGGACTGCCCTTCGACCGGCTGCTCGCGTTCGGTCAGGACTACGCGGCGCTGTCGATCCTCGAGCTCCGGGACGGGCGGTGGTCGCTTCGGCGCCTGAACGAGCCGTCCGGGTGAACGGTTCTACGTCGCGGGGAGGGGCGGCCGGGCCAACGACGCAGAGGGATCTTTGGGAGTGGGTTGCTCGCGTCTGAAGAGGATCTCGCCGATGAACGCCTCGGCGGTCGAGTGGGTGTCGTTGGAGTCGATCGCCACGGAGATGGCGCCGGGGTTGTCGGGCGTTTCGCCGTAGATCTTCCTGAAGTCGTCGACGACGTTGCGCTGCTCGGTGATCCACTGACCGAGTCGCGCCGTGCCCGACTGGACGACCACGTACGTGACGGTGCCGGTCTTCTGGCTCTTTACGATCGTGCCGACCGGCGCGGTCGTGTCCCAGACGTAGCCAATGATGCGCGATCGCAGCGACTCAGGGAACCGCGGCCAGACGACGTAGCCTTCCAGCGCCACTCCAGGATTGGCGTCTCACTGAGATCGACCCTCTGCTTGATGTCTTTGCTGATCGTCGAGCTTTCGTCCCTGCTCTTGAGGTGCAACACCCTGTGGCCGCCGTTCTCGACCACGGCCATGTCATAGACGGGGTTGCCCCAGTCCTGGCCTCTCCATCCCTGAGGAATTCCCCTGGAGCCGATCGGTATCGTCGACCAGTCTTCGACGACGACCACGTCGGCGGCCCAGGCCAGGGCGGCGATCAACAACGCGAACAGCGAGAGCGAGGTGGCCCGGCGGTTCACAGGGTCGTTCCTCGTTGTTCGGCCGGGGCGCCTGTCCCGAAGGCCGGTCATGTCACGCCGCACCCTGCGGTACGGCTGTCGTCAGTGTCCCACGATCACGGGTCCGCGGGAGCCCCACCGCGCACGGCGTTCCTCCTGGATCGAACGCGTCCGTCCGGGTCGAGCCTCGGCGTGCCGCCATGGCCGGGAAGTATACCTCGATGTGATAGGCTCGGGACGAATGAGCCGGAGCGAGGGGCGGGAGGCCGTGCGCGCCGACAAGTGGCTCTGGGCGGCGCGGTTTTTCAAGACCCGGGGGCTCGCGGCGGCAGCGTGCACGGGCGGGAAGGTTGAGGTCAACGATCAACCCGCAAAGCCCGCGCGCCCGCTCCGTCCCGGCGACCTCCTCCGCGTGACGCTCCCGAGGGGCAAGCGTGTCGTCAAAATCGTTGCGCTCGCCGAGCGCCGGGGGCCGGCCCCGAGCGCGCGCGCCCTCTACGACGATCTCACGCCGCCCGCGCCGCCGCGCGTGCGGATGGCCCAGCCGGCGCACCGGGCACCCGGCGCCGGGCGGCCAACCAAGCGCGAGCGCCGCCTGCTCGACCGCCTCCGCTTCGGGTAGCCGGATGCTCGTGACGATTCTTTCACGCGCTCTGAGACGTGGGCGGTTGTACGTTGCAGAGAGGAGCGACCGGACCACCTTCTGGTTGCCCGCGTTCCTCGTGGCGGTCGCCGTGGCCGCCGTTTTCGCGCCCGCGCTCGACAACGGATTCGTCAACTGGGACGACGATGTCAACGTCACCGGTAACCCCCACTTCAGGGGGTTCTCCGCCGAGCACCTGAAGTGGATGTTCACCACGACCCTGCTCGGCCACTACATCCCCCTGACGTGGCTCACGCTGGCCGCGGATTACGCGCTCTGGGGGATGAACCCGCGAGGCTACCACGCCACGAACGTGCTGTTGCACGCCGTCAACGCGGCACTGCTCTTCGTGGCCGCTCGGCGCCTGCTCCAGCGTCACGCCGTCGCCGCCGCCGTGATCGCGGCGCTCGTCTTCGGGCTCCATCCCCTGCGCGCCGAGTCGGTTGCCTGGGTGACCGAGCGGCGCGAGGTGTTATCGGGTTGCTTCGTGCTGCTCGCGCTGCTCGCGTATCTCAACGCGGTCGACCGCGAGGGCCCGGCGCGCGCGCGCTGGCTCACCGCCTCGCTGGCGGCGTTCGCCGCGTCGCTGCTCTCGAAGTCAATCACGATGACGTTTCCGCTGATCCTCCTGCTCCTCGACGCCTACCCGCTACGCCGCCGCGCGCTGCTCGAGAAGGTGCCGTTCGCGTGTCTCGGCGTGCTCGGGGCCGTCGTGTCGATCGCGGCGCTTCGCACCACGGCGGTCACGTCGTGGGAGGCCTACGGGGCGGCAGCGCGCTTCGCGATGACGATGTTCAGCCTCGCCTTCTATGTCTCGCGGACCCTGGTGCCGATCGGCCTCTCGCCGCTGTACGAGCTGCCGGCGACGGTGGATCCGCTCGCGCGCGAATTCGTGCTGAGCACGGTGGGCACGGTCGGGCTCACGGCCGCGGCGATCGGGTGGAGACGCCGCGCGCCCTGGTTCACGGCCGCCTGGTCGGCGTACGTCGTGATGGTGCTGCCGATCAGCGGCCCGGTGCACGCGGGGTTCCAGCTCGCGCATGATCGCTACAGCTATCTCTCCTGCCTGCCCTGGGCGCTGCTCGCGGGCGCGGGCGCGGGTGCGCTGATCGACGCGTGGCGCCGGCGGGCCGTGTCCGCGCGCGTCTGCGCCGCCGCCGCGGCGGCGGTCCTGGTGACGATCGCCGGATGGAGTTACCTCACGGCGCAGCAGGTCCGCGTCTGGCGGGATTCCGAGACGCTGTGGAGCGCTGCGGTCGATGTCGCTCCCGCGTGCGCGATCTGCCGGAGCAATCTCGGGAGCGCGCGGCTCAAGGCGGGCCGTCTGGACGCCGCGTCCCGCGAGCTGCAGGCCGCCATCGCGCTGCGCCCCGAGCGGGCGGCTCCCCACAACACCCTCGGGGCCGTGCTGTACCGCCAGAGGCGCTATGCCGAGTCCGCGGGGGAGTTCGACCTCGCGGTCCGGCTCAAACCCGGATTCGCCGAGCCGATCAATAACCTCGGCGTGCTGTACGCTCACCTCGGCAAGATCGACGAGGCCGCGCGGCATTTCGAGGCGGCGCTCAAGCTCCAGCCCGACTACGTCGAAGCCCGGGAAAACCTGATTCGTGTCATGGCGCATGTCCGCGATTCCTGACGGAGCCGCGGTGTGTCTTTCAGGACCACGACCGGCCGCGTATGCTGGCCATATGCGGCGCCCCTGCGGAGAAACGTCCTACCCGCGACACGCTGCGATCGCGATCGCGTTGCTGGCGGCCGCGCTCGGACCGGGCTCCGCCGTCGCGGTCGGCGAGCGACCGACCCGAGCTGACCTCGTGGCGTGCGGTGAGTTCGCCCGCGGGCAGGTCGGCGTGCCTGCCTACATCGAGACGGCTCCGCTCAGCCCGTTTCCATCCAGGGTGTCGGGCGTCTCACCGTGGACGGGACCGATCACGGGGACGCGGTCGCCCAATCCGGCCCGGCGGTCGCTCGTTCCCGGACCGGTGGACTCGCCGGAGATCTCCGGCCGGTTCGGCGCCGGCGGCAGCTCGCAGGAAGCGATGAGCGAGCCCGGGCACGTCGACCCACGTTTCAAGGAAGCGTTCGAGGCGTGCATGCGCTCCCGCGGCTTTTAATTATCGGAGGGGGCCGTCGCGGCCCCCTCCGAGCCTCCCCCAGAACCGGATTGCGCCGGCAAAGCC
>QHRS01000086.1:16747-21899 GCA_003221435.1 Candidatus Rokuibacteriota bacterium | reverse complement strand
CTATCTGGCCTTCCAGGCGCGGATGGATGACGGCGTCTCCGGCGTATCGGTCGTGGCCGAGTGCAACCTGCACGGACGGTGGTCAACCACGGAGTCGGTCAACGTCGTCGAGGGAGCGGGCGGGTGCGCCGGTGTCGCGCCGCCGCCGGGCCCCCGCGCGGCCGATGCGATTCGTCCGCCCAGCATCCGGATCCCGGCGGCGGTGAGGGGCGACCCCATCCGCCCCGACGGGATCATCGATGTTCAGGTGAAGATCAAGCATCCGAACCGGACCGGGCTGATTGCTCGAAACGGAGAGTTCTTCCAGGAATCCGAACCGTTCTATATTACGGACCTGAGCGTCTTCTACGGCCGAGAACGCGTGAGCCGATACGCGACGACTGCAGCACTGAGCGATGACCCGTTCATCACCTTCAGGCTCCGGGCGGGGCGCGGAGGCCCCGTGCGGGTTGTCCTGACGAATAACCGCCACCAGCGGTTCGAAGCGGTCTCCGAGATCCGGGTCTCGTGACGATCCCGGCTCGGGACCCTGCGCTCTCAAACGACGAACTGATCAGCAGGGACCTCATCCAGCAGTGGCTCCTCTGGGGCTTCTTCTGGCTGATGGTCGCCCCGACCATCGGGGTGTTCGTGTCCACGAAGTTCAACTACCCCGGCTTCCTCGGGGACCACGCGTGGGACACCTTCGGCCGCCTGCGTCCCGTGCACGTCAACGGTGTCATCTGGGGCGCCTTCTCCACGCTCTTCATCGGCCTGGCCTACTACGTGACGCCACGGCTGGCGGGAGTCCGGGTCTGGAAGGAGTCGTGGGGGTATCTACTCCTCTGGGTCTGGAACGGGAACCTCGCGGCTGCCTTCATCGGCCTCACGGTGTTCGGCACTAACCGCGGCTGGGAGGCCGGTGAGCTGGCCCTGCCCAACGTGATCATCCTGATCCTGGCGATGGCGGCGATCACCGGCCAGCTCCTGGTGACGATCGCCCGCCGCGCGCAGCACCAGCTCTACACAAGCCTCTGGTACCTGATCGGGGCGTTTGTCTGGACCGACATCAACCTGCTCTTGCTCGTCATCGGCCCGTACTGGACGGTGCCGGGAATCAACAACGCAGCCCTCCACGGCCTCTTCATCCACTATGTGGTCGGGCTCTGGATCACGCCCGCCGGGTACGTGCTCATCTACTACTTTCTGCCGGTGGCCGCGCGAACCCCGATCTACAGCCACAAGCTGTCGCTGATCGGGTTCTGGTCGCTGGCGTTCTTCTACCCGTTCGTGGGAATCCACCATTACCTGTTCAGCCCGATTGCCGACTGGGCGGAGACCATCGCCATCGTCTCCTCGATGATGCTGATCATCCCGGTCTGGACGGTGCTCCAGAACTTTTTCGGCACGATGATCGGCAGGTGGGGGGAGTTCACACGAAACCTCCCGCTGAAGTTTCTGATCATGGGCTCGATCATGTACCTTCTCGGCTGCTTCCAGGGCTCGGTGGAAGCGCTCCGCTCGGTCCAGCAACCGACCCACTTCACCGACTTCGTGATCGCGCACTCTCACCTGACGGTCTTCGGGACGTTTGTGGTCTGGGCGATCGCGGGCGCCGTGTACGTGTGGCCCCGGCTCTGTCGCCGTGAGCTGTGGAGCCCGACGCTCGGCAACTGGAGCTTCTGGCTGATCACGCTCGGCATCTCCACCATGGGCCTTGGGCTCACCGCCCAGGGACTCCAGCAGGGGTTCATGCTGATGGCCCGCGCCGAGTGGGTCGACACGCTGGTGACGATGAAGCCATTCTGGCTCGTCCGAACCTTCTCCGGAATCTCCATGGACACGGGCATGTCGCTGCTGGTCTACAACTTCATGCAGACGTATTTGTCGGGGCCGGGTAGCCGGGCCGTCGCTACTCCCGCCCGCGTCGGGACCGGGGGCCGCGCCGGATGACGCAGGACAATCGGAGCCGGCGTCACCGGAGTCGCGCGTGAATCTCAAGACAGTGGCGCTCGGGGCGGGGTTCCTGTTCATCTCGCTGGCGATCTTCGTCCAGGGGGTGCTGCCCATCGCGATCCCTGAATCGCGGGAGACGCGGGCGCCCCGAGCACTTCGCAACGAACTGGGCGAGATCAAGTGGGTCTGGTACGACTCCTCCCCCTACACGGCGCTCGAGCAGCTCGGCCGCGACGTCTACCAGCGTGAAGGCTGCTGGTACTGCCACAGCCAGTACGTCCGTCCCGTGACGGGGGAAGATCAACGCTGGGGGCCGGTCTCCATGGTCGGCGAGTACGCGCATGACCGGCCGCATCTGCTGTCCACGCGCAGGATCGGCCCGGACCTCACCCGGGTCGGCCTCAAATATTCTGACCACTGGCACTACGCGCACCACTGGGTGCCGGAGCTGGTGGTGCCCGACTCCATCATGCCGAAGTTCCCGTGGTTGTTCCGGGCCGCTCGCGTCGCCGTCGTGGAACGCGAGGGGGCGCCCGCGCTGGCGGACTCAGCCGAACTCAAGGCGCTGTTCAGCTTCAAGGCTGATACCCCCATCGAACTCTACCCGAGCCCCGAGGGCCTCGTCTTCGTCGAGCACACGGACGGGACGCCGGTGCTGGGTGTCGCGAAGCTCCCCGAGCCTTACGACAAGCTCGGCGCATGGAAGGGGAAGACGCTGACGCTGGTCGTTCCCGGGGAGGAGCTGCGCGGCTTGGTGGCCTATATCCAGAAGCTCGGCACCAATCGCGGCGCCTGGCGCGAGGTGTTCGAGCCCCAGAATCTGGCCGCCAGCGTCATGAGCATTCCGCAGACCGACAGCCAGATCGCCTGGGGGGAGGCGGTCTACGCGCGGCGCTGTGTCGGCTGCCACGGCGTCAAGGGGGACGGGAACGGGCCGGTCGCGACCTTCCTCAATCCGCGGCCGCGCAATTTCACGATCGGCGCCTTCAAGTTCCGGTCGACGCCATCGGGCTCGCTCCCGACCGACGGTGATCTCTACCGCACGCTCACGCGCGGGGTCCGCTGGACTGCTATGCCCACGTGGCATGAGCTCCCAGAGAAGGACCGCATCGCGGTGATCGCCTACATCAAGACCTTCTCATCCCGGTGGCGGGAAGAGAAGCCGGAGCCCGCGATCCAGATCGGCGAACCACCCAGAGCCACGGCCGAACTTCTGGTGAGAGGGAAGGAGCTCTACAAGAAGGCGAAATGCTGGGAGTGCCACGGGGATAGCGGCAGGGGAGACGGGGTCTCGGCTGGTCAGCTCAAGGATGACCTTGGCTTCAAGATCCGTCCGGCCGACTTCACCAAAGGACAGTTCAAGGGGGGCGGGAACGTCCGGGACATCTTCCGAACTATGACGACCGGCCTCGACGGCACCCCGATGCCCTCCTTCGCCGACTCGATGAAGGAGGACGAGCGGTGGGCCATCAGCTACTACGTCCTCGCGTTCTCCGCGTTCAACGATCCGCTGACCGGCCGGAAGCTCGCACTCGATGCCGAGACGCGCGCCCTCCTGAACACCGCCGACAGCGACTCATTCGGGAGTTCGCGTCTGGCCCTCGACGCGTCTCTGCGATCATCCGCGGTGGCCCGCGCGGGAGGGGTTGGCCCCAAGCCGCTGGTCCGATTCTTCCGCGGTGTCATGGGCGAAGGGAGATAGGGGCGATGGACGAGTTGCGGTATCTGATCTTCGGCCAGTTCCTGGTCTCACTGCTGATGGCGCTGGGCGCCCTGTGCTTCTTTGTCTGGGCCGCGGCGTCCGGACTCTTCGAAGATGTCGAGCCGGTCAAGTACCAGGTTCTCGAAGGGGAGGGCATCACCCGTGACGCCTGATGCGGCGCAGGGACCGGGTGAGTGGCGCTCGGAAGAGCGCAGTCGAGAGCGCGGCCCGATCGACGAGTACGCCGGGGGAGAGATCAGGGCCTACCACGGCATCGTGAACCGGTGGCTGCTCGTGGTCTACGCGATCCTGGCGGTCTGGGGCATCTATTACCTGCTCCGATACTGGGGCGGCCTCGGTCCGGGGCTCGCGCGATGATCGCCGTTCGGCTCCTCTACGCGCTGGCACTCCTGAACCTTCTCCTGCTCCTGAGCGACGCGCTTTACAACGTCGCCGGGGCGCTGCTGCCGGCCCTCCACTAGTGCCGTTCCAATTTACTTCGCCATACGTCGTTCTCGGTCGTCGGCGATCCTCACGTACAACTACGTACGCTCCGGTCGCCTCCTCTCTCGGGCCTCGTCTGGCTCGCAACTTGGAACGGCGCCGACGCCCAGGAGGGGCGGGAGCATGAGCGGCATCGAGAAACTCGCGTTCGGGCTCTTCCTCGCGGGCACGGTCCTGTTCTTTGTCTGGGTCGCCGTCCTCACGCTGAAGAAATAGAAACCTGATGGATCGGGCCTGGGAATGGCGCCCGGACGTGACTGCCGCCGTCCTCGTGCTCGGCGCCGCGTACATCATCGGCTGGTTCCGGCTGCGTCGCCGGACGCGGCGTCTCGCCTCCGAGTGGAAGCTCACGCTGTACTGCTCCGGTCTCGTGATCATCTGCGTCGCGCTGCTGTCTCCGCTGGCTCGCCTCGCGTCGGCCCGGTTCGTAGCGCACATGATTCAGCACGAGTTGCTGCTGATGGTCGCGCCTGCGCTGTTGCTCCTCTCCGATCCGTTCCCGATCGCGCTCTGGGGGCTGCCTGCCACCGCCCGAAAGGCGGTAGGACGCTGCCTGGTCAGCGGCGCCGCGGGCCGGCGAGCGCTCGCCGCGCTGACGTGGATGCCGTCGGCCTGGCTCATCTATACGGGCGCGCTGTGGGTCTGGCACCTGCCGGCCGCGTACGACGAAGCGGTCCGGGCCGGCCCGATCCACGACCTCGAGCACCTCGTCTTCTTCGCGACGGGAGTGTTGTTCTGGTGGCCGGTCATCAGCCCCGCTCCGCGGCTCCGCCCGCCAGGCTCGCATGTGTATCGGATTGTGTACGTTGTGCTCGCCCACCTCCAGAACGCGCTGCTGGGACTCTCACTGATGCTGGCGCCGCGAGTCCTCTACCGCGCCTACGCGATGCAGTGGAGTGGCTCGGACCCGAGCCCACTCGACGACCAGGCATGGGGCGGGCTGATCATGTGGGCGGGCGGCGGGGCGATCCACATGCTGGCAGTGCTGGTGTTGATCGCGCGGCTCCTCGG
>QHRS01000086.1:634-16622 GCA_003221435.1 Candidatus Rokuibacteriota bacterium | reverse complement strand
GGGGAGCGAGCGCAGCTCCCCCCGACCCCCCCCAACCGGCGACCGGTCGCGACGATTCTTTCACGCGCTCTGAGCGGGGCCCGAGCCCTGTGGCGCCGGGCCCGGAGATGATGGGAAACAACGCGGCGGTGTATTACCATCATCCGGGATGATGGACTATCGGTCGGCAGCGCGCCGTCGCCCGCGTGAGCTCGCCCCAACACACACAGAAGACCTACCCGGTGCCGCAGCGTCTCAGGGAACCCCGAAGGTAACCTTGGTGAGCACTCGATGACCGACCGCCAGGCGGCTTCGGCCGTCCGGCGACTGGCCGCCAGGGCCTGGACGCGATGGAAGGTGATCGCGCACGTCATCGGGAATTTCCAGGCCCGCGTGCTGCTCTCCCTCTTCTATTTCCTGGTCGTGCCTCCGTTCGCCCTCGTCGTCCGGGTCTGGAAGGATCCCCTTCGGTTGCGGCTCCACCGGGGCACGAGCGGATGGATCGAGCGCCCCGCGGCCGAGACGTCAGCCGAAGCCTGGCGAAGACAGTTCTAGCCGTGAACGTCCTCGGGATCTCCTGTTTTTTCCACGATGCGGCGGCCGCGCTCCTGCAAGACGGCGTGCTCGTCGCGGCCGCGGAGGAAGAGCGCTTCACGCGCAAGAAGCACGACTTCGGGTTCCCGATCCGCGCGATCGAGTACGTCCTGGCCTCGGCGGGGATCCCCGCCGGGGAACTCGACTACGTGGTGTTCTTCGAGAAGCCGTTCCTGAAGTTCGAACGCATCCTGATGACCTCGCTCCAGATGTTTCCGCGGGCCCTGCGCGTCTTCCGCGAGGCGACGCTGACGTGGCTCCTCGACAAGCTCTGGGTGAGCGCCCTCATTACGGAGCGGCTCGGGGTGTCGCGCGACAGAATCCTGTTTTCCGAACACCACATGTCGCACGCGGCGAGCGCGTTCTTCTGCTCGCCGTTCGAGGACGCGGCGATCCTGACGATCGACGGGGTCGGGGAGTGGGCGACGGCGACGATGGGAGCCGCCCGCGGGAACGAGATCCGCCTCACGCGCGAGATCCGCTTCCCGCACTCGATCGGCTTGCTCTATTCGACGTTCACGGCCTTTCTCGGGTTCGAGGTCAACGAGGGCGAATACAAGGTGATGGGCATGGCGCCCTACGGCCGCCCGCGTTACGTCGACGACGTGCGCAAGCTCATGCGCATGTTCCCGGACGGCAGCTTCAGCCTCGACATGGACTACTTCGCCTTTCACCGCTCGACGCGGGCGCCGTACTCACGGAAATTCCTCGAGCTGTTCGGGGCGCCGAGGCCGCCGGAGGCCAAGTTCTTCACAGAGGCGTCCGGCTATCCCGCCTACTTCGGCGACAAGCCGCCGGACTATAGCGGGCAGGCGCGCCGGAACCAGCACTACGCCGACCTGGCGGCGAGCATCCAGACGGTGACCGAGGAGATGATTCTGCACATGGCGCGCGCGGTGCGGCGCGAGACCGGCTTGCCGCGCCTTTGTCTCGCGGGGGGAGTCGGGCTGAACAGCGTCGCAAACTGGAAGATCCTGCGGGAGGCCGGTGTCGAAGAACTGTACGTGCACCCGGCCGCCGGGGATTCGGGCGGCGCCGTGGGCGCGGCCCTCTACGCCTACCACTCGCTGCTCGGCCAGCCGCGGAAGTTCGTCATGGAGCACGCGTTCTGGGGCCAGGCGTACACGGAGGGCGAGGTCCGCCGCTTCCTCGACGGAGAGGGGATACGGTACGAGCAGTTGGCGGACGACCGCTTGATCGACCGAACGGTGCAGGCGCTCACCGACGGGGAGGTGGTCGGCTGGTTCCAGGAGCGCTTCGAGTGGGGTCCGCGCGCGCTCGGTCACCGGTCCATCCTGGCGGACCCGAGGCGCCCGGAGATGAAGGACATCGTCAATACGAAGATCAAGTTCCGGGAGCCGTACCGGCCGTTCGCGCCGTCCGTGCTGGCCGAGCGCGTGCACGAGTACTTTGACGCCCCGGGGGTCGAGCGGCAGTACCCAGCCCGCTTCATGCTGCTGGTGGTCGACGTCAAGCCGTCCAAGTACGACGCCATCCCCGCCGTGACGCACGTCGACGGCACGGGGCGGCTGCAGGCGGTGATCCGCGAGTTCGACCCGCGCTATTACGGGCTCATCGAGCGATTCGCGCAGGCGACCGGCGTCCCGGTGATCCTGAACACGTCATTCAACCTGCGGGGGGCGCCGATCGTCAACACGCCCCGGGAGGCGTACTCGACCTTCATGCAGAGCGGGATGGACGCCCTCGTCCTCGGCAACTGCCTCATTCGAAAGGACGCGACGAATGCCTAAGGCGATACGTGCGGTTGGCCGGCGGGTGGGCATCGTGGCGGAGCTGCTCGGATTCCTGTGGGAGCGCAAGCTGTGGTGGATGATCCCGATGGTCTCGGTGCTGCTGTTGCTCGGCATCATCATCGTGTTCGCTCAGTCCTCTGCCATCGCGCCGTTCATCTATACGCTGTTCTGACGGGAGTCGTGGTCGCGCCGGGCAGCGCTCGGGGCCGCTTCCGAAAGAACCTATAGTTCTCCCGTATGGAAGCCGGAACGATTGTGCAAGACTGACAGTGTTGTGCCAAGTGGTGTGCCGTTCCGGCCTGAGTGGCACGCCAGAGTGTCACGGCCGTCGTTTTTTCAGCAACTTACCCACTGGCATTCCGCTTGCTGCTTTTCAGCCGCGACTTCAGCTGAGGGGAGGTATTTCCTTTGGGGCGTGTACTCACGAGGATCCGGACGTGGCAGAACGAGCCGGGGACGCAGCCCCAGCTCACGGGGCTAGGCAAGCCCCCTGAAGGCAAGAACGGGGGCCGCGCTCTCGGAGCCGCCGAGCCGGTCACTAACGGCAACGGCGCTGAGGCCCCGCCCGACCTATCCGGCTGGAAGCTCGAGGCACGGGCTGCCCAGGACGAGGAGGATACGGACGCCGTCCGTAGTGGACAGTCTCCAGCACCCGGCAAGTTCGACTATCTCGTCGCGCATGGCTGCGTCACCCAGGACGAGCTGGATGAGGCTATCCGCGAGGCGCGGGTGGCCAGAAGCGATGCAGAGACCGTCCTGACGCACAGGTACCGCGTCTCCAAAGCCGACCTGGGCGCGTCGCTGGCGCACTTCTATCAAGTCCCGTTCGTCGAGTTCGACGCGCCGGTCAGCATCGATCCCGAGCTGCTGAAGGGTCTGAGGCTCGATTTCCTGCGCAAGCACACCTGGCTGCCGCTTCGGCGGGACCACGCGGGCGTGCTCGTCCTGGTCGACAACCCGCACGACCTCCGGAAGGTCGACAGCATCCGGATGCTGCTCCCGCGCGACCAGGTCCGCTTCGCCGTCGGGCTTCGGGACGACATCGTGAGGCTCATCGCAGTCCAGGCCGAAGGCGATTCGGCCGACTACGGGATCGCCGCGATCCTGAGCGACCTCAAAGCCGACAGCCCGGTCGTCCCGATCGAAGTGGCTCCCGGCGAGGTCGACGAGAACGACAGCTCGATCGTCCGCTTTGCGAACCAGATGATTCTGGACGCGTGCAAGAAGGGTGTGTCCGACATCCACATCGAGCCACGGGGCTCGAGCAAAGAGACGCTGGTCCGCTTCCGGGTGGACGGTGGCTGCATGGAGTACGAGCGGGTCCCGCCGTCCTATCGGAGTGCCCTGGTCGCCCGGCTCAAGATCATGGGGCAGATCGACATCGCCGAGAAGCGCAAGCCGCAGGACGGCAAGTTCAGGTTCCGGGCGGGCGACCGCGAGGTCGAGCTGCGCGTCGCGACGGTGCCGACGGCGGGCGGCAACGAAGACGTCGTGATACGCGTCCTGTCGTCCAGCAAGGCGGTCGTCCTCGAGAGCCTTGGCATGACCGAACGGAACCTGCGCGAGATGAAAACCATCGCGAGCAAGCCCTACGGCCTCATCCTGTGCGTTGGTCCCACGGGGTCCGGCAAGACGACGACCCTGCACGCGATGCTCGATCTCCTCAACACCCCCGAGAAGAAGATTTGGACTGTCGAAGACCCGGTCGAGATCACCCAGGACGGGCTGCGCCAGGTCCAGGTCCAGCCGAAGATCGGCCTCACCTTCGCGGCCGCGATTCGGGCCTTCCTCCGGGCCGACCCGGACATCATCATGGTCGGCGAGATCCGCGACCAGGAGACCGCGGCGATCGGCATCGAAGCCTCGCTGACCGGCCACCTCGTGCTGAGCACGCTGCACACGAACGGCGCGGCCGAGACCGTCGTCCGGCTGCTCGACATGGGCACCGACCCGTTCACGTTCGCGGATGCGATGCTCGGCGTCCTGGCCCAACGCCTCGTGAAGTGCATCTGCGTGGAGTGCAAGGAGTTGTATCACCCGCCCAGTGAGGTCTACGAGGATCTCGCCGAGGCGTACGGCCGGGCGGACTTCGAGAAGCTGGGCATCGTCTACGACGGCAACTTCAGGCTCTACCGGGGCAGGGGCTGCGCGACGTGCGCCCAGACCGGGTACAAGGGGCGGGCCAGCATCCACGAGCTGCTGATCGCGTCCGACGAGATCAAGCGATTGATCCAGACCCGCGGGCGAGTCTCGGAGGTTATCGCTCAGGCCAAGGGCGAGGGCATGACGACCCTCGTCCAGGACGGCATCCTGAAGTCCCTCGCGGGGGTCACCGACCTCACGCAGGTCCGCGCCGTCGCCATCAAATAGCGACCGGTCGAGCCGAGCGGCGTCGGCGCTGGCCGCTCATCGGGCTACCCTCCTCTGGCGACTGTCGACGCGAGTTTCCTCGGAGGGGGGCTCCGCCCCCCTTCCGAACCTCCCCCCGGGACGGCGCCGGCGGAGCCGGCGCTCGAACAGTGTCCCTGTCCGAGGAAACTCATCGCAGGCCTTCCGCGGCCGCCCGGTCGAGCAGCCACGTCACCACTCCTTCGGTCGGGCGCACGCGTGCGCCGGGCAGCGATGACGCGGGATTCCGGAGCACGTCGGCGACGGATCGCGCCTTCTCGGCGCCCGCGATCAGGAACAGGACGCGGCGCGCGGCATTGAGGACGGGTGGCGTCAGCGTGATGCGCTTCGCCACGACCGCGGCCCGCGTCTCGACGGCGATCACGAGCCGGTCCTTTTCGTCGAGGGCGGGCGAGCCCGGAAACAGGGAAGCGACGTGGCCGTCGAGTCCCATTCCGAGCAGGATCAGGTCGAAGCGCACGAGCCCCGGCTCGAACGCCGCCCGCAGCCGGCGCTCATACTCCTCAGCCGCCCGCGCGGCATCTGCCGCTTCACCGTCGATCCGGAAGATCTGCCCCGGCGGTACCGGCACGTGAGCGAGCAGCGTCTCCCGGGCCATGCGGTAATTTGACTCGGGGTCCGTCGGGGGCACGCAACGCTCGTCGCCGAAGGAGACCCAGGTGCGGTGCCAGTCCATCCGCGCCCGGAACGGCTCCGCCGCGAGTCGAGCGTAGAGCCCTCGGGGCGTCGCGCCGCCGGCCAGGGCGACCATGAAGCGGCCGCGCCCGGTGATCGCGTCTGCCGCGGTGCGCACGAACAGGTCGGCTGCCTCCTCGGCGAGCGCCGCCGGCGTGTCGACGACGGTGGCGCCGGCTAGGGTCTTCGCCACTTCCGTCCGTCCCGCTCGATGAAGGCGTCGGCCTCTGCGGGCCCCCAGCTGCCCGCGGCGTAGTTCGGGAACTTCGCGGTGCTGCCGTCGCTCCAGGCGCGCAGCACCGGCTCCAGCGCGGCCCACGCGTACTCGACCCAATCGCCCCGCGCGTAGAGCGTCGCGTCGCCGTGAATCGCATCGAGCAGCAGTCGCTCGTACGCTTCCGGTGGCCCGCTGCCGAAGACGGCGCCGTAGTGGAAGTCCATCGTCACGGGATTGAGCTGGAGGTCAGGGCCCGGCGTCTTTGCCTCGACCGTGAGCGACATCCCCTCGTCCGGCTGGATGCGGAGCACCAGCACGTTCGGGCGCACGCCGGACGGCTCGCGGCGGAAGATCAGATGCGGGGTGGGCTTGAACTCGATCGCGATCTCGCTGACGCGTTTGGGCAGTCGTTTGCCGGTGCGCAGGTAGAACGGCACCCCGGCCCAGCGCCAGTTCTGGACGAACAGCTTGAGCGCGGCGTAGGTCTCCGCGGTCGAGTCAGGACGAACCCCCGGTTCTTCGCGATAGCCCGGCACGCGCTCGCCCGTGACGAAGCCGGGCCCGTACTGGCCACGCACCGCAAACTCGTCCACCGAGTCGCCCTCGATCGGCTTCAGCGCGCGCATGACCTTGTTCTTCTCGTCCCGCACCGGATCTGCGTCGAACGTCACCGGCGGCTCCATCGCGATCAGGCAGAGGAGCTGAAGCATGTGGTTCTGCACCATGTCGCGCAGCGCGCCTGCCTCCTCGTAGTACACCCCCCGCGACCCCACGCCGATCGACTCGCCCACGGTGATCTGGACGTGGTCGACGTGCTGCCGGTTCCAGAGCGGCTCGAAGATGCCGTTGGCGAACCGGAACACCAGGATGTTCTGGACGGTCTCCTTCCCGAGGTAGTGGTCGATCCGGTAGACCTGACGCTCGCGAAAGAAGCCGCTGATGAGCGCGTTGAGCGCCTGGGCGCTCTCCAGGTCGCGCCCGAAGGGTTTTTCGATGATGATGCGTGTCCACCCGCCGTGGCTCCGCGCGAGCCCCGCCTCGCCGAGGCGGGTGACGATCTCGGGAGAGAGGCTCGGCGGCGTCGCGCAATAGAAGAGCCGGTTCGGATGGGCCTCGAGCAGCCGACCGAGCCGCACATACAGGGCCGGGTCCTTCGGGTCCCCGGAGCAGTAGGACAGGGAAGCGGCGAAGCGCTCCCACACCGACTCCGCCGGCGGCTGCACTCGCGCAAAATCGGTCACCGCCGCGCGCATCTTCGTTCGGAAGGCGTCCGTCGAGAGGTCGCCGCGGGCGATGGCGATGATGCTGAACGGCTCGGGCAGCGTGCGCCCCTGATAGAGGCTCCACAGAGCTGGGATCAGCTTGCGTTTCGTCAGGTCTCCGGACGCGCCGAAGATGATCAGCGTGAAACGTTCATCCACGACGAACGGGGTGACCTCCGAATTTGTGGCGCAGAGCGGCCAGCAGGCGGTCGGCGAACGAGTTGTCCCGGCGCGACCGGAAGCGGGCGAAGAGGGCGGCGGTGATCGTCGGGACCGGGATGGCCTTCTCGACCGCGTCCTCGACGGTCCATCGCCCCTCGCCGGAATCCTCCACGTAGGCCTTCACGGATTGGAGTTCCGGATCGTCCGTGAGCGCGGCACCGGCCAGCTCGAGCAGCCACGACCGCACCACGCTGCCGTTGTTCCAGAGCGCCGCGATCCGGGGCAGGTCGAGCGCGTACGGCGACCCCCGCATCAGCTCGAACCCCTCGGCGTACGCCTGCATCAACGCGTACTCGACGCCGTTGTGAATCATCTTCACGTAGTGCCCGGCTCCGACGCCGCCGACGTGCAGGTATCCGCCTGTGGGCGCCAGAGTCTGGAGGATCGGTGCGAGCCGCGCGACCGCTGCCTGGGGGCCCCCCACCATCAGGCAGTATCCGTCCTCGAGCCCCCAGATGCCGCCGCTCGTCCCGACGTCGATGTAGTGCAAACCGCGGGCGCCCAGTTCCTGCGCGCGGCGGATGTCGTCCTTGTACCGGGTGTTGCCGCCGTCGACGACCGCGTCGCCCGCGGCGAGCAGCCCGGTCAGCTCGCGGATGGCCTTCTCGGTCGGCTCGCCGGCCGGAACCATCAACCACACCGCGCGAGGTGGGGGGAGCGCTTCCACTAGCTCGGTCAGCGTCGTGACTCCCCGCGCACCGTGGGAGGCCGCGGCGCGCAGGGCCTCGGCGTCGACATCGTGGGCGACCACCGAGTGTCCGCCCCGCAGCAGGCGCGTCACCATGTTGCCACCCATGCGACCCAGTCCGACGAAGCCGAGCTTCACTGCTTCAGAGCTCTTCCGACCATCCCGACGAGCTTCTCGATCGCAGCCGGCACCCGGCCGCCCAGGTGCAGCCGGATGACCCGGCGGTTCGCGTTTCGCAGCGTCTCGAGATCGCCAATCGCCTGGGCGGCCTTGAGCGCGGAGAACCCGTAGCCCTCGCCCGGGATCGCGACGTCTTCCTTGTCATCGCCGGTGAGCTGGATCGCGAGCAGGGTGTTCGGCCCGCCCTTGTGGAGTTGGCCCGTCGAGTGAAGATACTGCGGCCCGTATCCGACCGTGGTCGCGATGTGCAGCCGGTCGCGAATCAGCGAGCGCAGCGACTGCAGCGCCTCCGTCGTCTCGTGGTCCGGCGTCAGGTACGCAAGCAGCGCCAGATAATCGCCGGGCTTCGCCTGGCCGAGGAACTGGCCGAGCCCGTCGGTCACGGACGCGGGCTTCGTGCCCTGGTTGGCGAGCAGCAGGATACCGTCCTGCTCCCGATCGACAGGCCAGTCGGGCAGCCGCTTCGATTTCTTGAACGTCGCCAGCATCGTCTGCGTCGTCTCCTTCGCCTGGGCGACATTCGGTTCGTCGAACGGATTCACGCCCAGGAGCGCTCCCATCGCCGCGGTCGCGAGCTCCCACCTGAAGAACTCCGCGCCGAGATCGTACGGGTCCTTGAGCGTCAGACGGTAGACGGGGTGGCCCGCCACGTCGAGGGCGTCGAGGGCCGGGTCCGGCGTGTCGCCCGCGAGCGTCAGGGCGACGAAGACGCGGTCGTTGCCGTAGGCCGAGGGAAGCCCGAGGGGCTCGTGATCGACCGGGACCAGGCCCTTGCCGTCCTTGCCGGTCGATTCCGCGAGGAGCTGCTCCAGCCACGTGCCGAACGCGGCGATCTTCTCGGAGAGAACGAACGTGACCTTGTCGCGACCCTTCAGCGCGAAGCCCGCGAGCAGCGCGGCGAGCGTGAAAGCGGGATTCTCGCGCACCGGCACCGAATCGGCGCACGCGGACACCATCGCGCCCGCGCGCTCGAGCAGCTTGTCGATATCGACGCCGATCAGCGCTGCCGGCACCAGCCCGAAGAACGAGAGCGCCGAGAACCGGCCGCCGATGCTCGGGTGGTTCAGGAAGGTGCGCCGGAAGCCGGCCTCCCTCGCGAGCTTCTCGAGTGGGCTGCCGGGATCCGTAATCGCCGCGAAGCTTTGCCCCGGCTTCGGCGGCTTCCCCGCATCGACCTGGGCTCGGAAAAACTTGTACAGCGCGGTCACCTCCGCCGTGGTCCCGGACTTGGACGAGACGACGAACAACGTGCGCGAGAGCTGCAGCCGCGCGAGCGTGTTCTTCACGGCGGCCGGGTCCGTCGAGTCGAGCACCGCGAGATCGGGGAAGCCCATCTTCGAGCCGAGGGTGCGGTGCATCACCTCCGGGGCCAGGCGCGACCCGCCCATTCCGAGCAGGAGGATGTTCGAGTACCCCAGGCGGCGCACCTCGGTGGCGAACGTCTTCAGGTCGGCCGCGTACTCGCGCATCAGGGTCGGCGAGGTGAGCCAGCCGAGTCGGTTCTTGATCGCCGCCTGCATCCCGGCCTCGTTGCTCCAGAGACTCGCGTCCTTCACCCACAGGCGCTCCCCGAACTCCATCGCGTCGAGCTGATTGAGCGCCCCCTGCGCCGGTGCGAGCGTCGTCGGATCGACGCGGAACGCCTCGTCGAGAGTGATCACGTGCTCGGGCTCGGCCGCGTCCTCGGGCTCGCCCATGGACGCGGCGGCAACGCGCGCGATCTCTTCGAGCGACGATTCTCTCGCGGGCGGCGCCGGCGGCGCCTGCCTGGCGTCCGCGCCGGGCCTGGGCCTCGGCCCGGTGACCCCCGCCACGGTGCGTGCCGCCGCGGCGGGCGCGGCCACCGGCGGCGCCTTCACTGCGGGGCGTGGAACCACTACCTGGGGCCGCGGCGCTGCGGCGACCTCGGCCGGCGCGGGCGGGGCAACCGGCGCAGCGGGAGCCTTGGGTTTTGGCACGCTCGGGGGCGCGGCCGCTGGCGTGGCGACCTTCGGCCTGGACGGGCGCTCGACGCTCTGCGGCAGCCCGCTCTCCAGCTCCGCGATCTTGGCCAGGCGGCGGACGTGACGCTCCTCGTTGGAGAACGGCGTGGCGAGAAACTCGCGAATGAGCGCGACGGCCCGCGCGGCGCTGATCTCGCGCGCGCCGAGGCAGATGACGTTGGCATCGTCGTCGCTCCGGCTCTGGCGGGCGGTGAACTCGTCGTGCACGAGCGCGGCGCGGATGCCCCGGAACTTGTTGGCTGCGATCGACGCCCCAACCCCGCTCCCGCACACGAGAACGCCCATCTCGACGAACTTCTTGCGGACCGCGTCCGCGGCCGCGCGAGCGAAGTCGGGATAGTCCACCGGCTCGTCCGAAAACGTGCCCACGTCGAGCACGTGGTGGCCATCGGCCTCGAGCGCGTCGACAATGGTCCCCTTGTGAGGGAACCCCGCGTGATCACAACCGAATGCGATGCGCATGGAATCTCCACTCTCAGTATGTCAGGAACCGGCCCGGGTCGGCAAGGCTAGCCCAATCGGAGGGGGCCTCGACGGCCCCCTCCGAGACCTCCCCCGGAAGGGAGTGCGCCGGCCGAGCCCGCGCTCGAAACGGCGAGCAGTGTCCGCAGTGAGCTCGCACCATTCCCGGACTGGCTGCTAGCCGGGTGGGGTGCCTGTCGGGCCGACGAGCGCGTCGTAGAGACGGCTGTGGCGGGCGGTGGCCTCCGCATACCGCTCCTGTCGCGTGGGGTCGGGCTCGACGCGCTCGCCGTCGGGCGCCCGGGCTCCGGCCAGATCGGGCGGGATGCCGAGGGAGTCGAGGGCGAGCAGCGCGACGCCGCGGCTCGACGCCTCGCTTTCGCGCGAGAGCGTGAGGGGCTGACCGAGGGCATCAGCGATCATCTGCGCCCACGCGCGGGAGTGGGAGAGGGCGCCGCCCGAGACGATGATCTCGTGCCGCGGGGACGCCAGCGGCGCCAGGCGCTCGTAGACCAGCGCGAGGCGAAGCGCAACGCTCTCGAGGGCCGCGTGAAGGATCTCTATCGGTGTCGTGCCGAGCGAGAGCCCTCCGATGGCCGCGCGGGCCCGACCCCTCCAGCCCGGGCTGCGCTCGCCCGCGAGGAAAGGCAGGACCGCCAGGCCATGGTCCCGCTCGACGGCTTCGCGCAGCTCGCGCTCGAGCGTCGGCCCGGCGGGCAGCCGCAGGATCTCGAGGCACCAGGCGTACACGTTGCCACCCTCCGAGAGCGCGCCGCCCACGACCGACAGCCGCCGGTCCACCCGGTAGCGCCAGAGTCCACGGGGTGTCCGGCGGGGAGGGTCGTCGCTGACGACGCGCATGGCCGCCGACGTGCCGACGCTGAGCGCGATGCGGCCGGGCCCCGTGCAGCCGCAGCCGATGTTGCTCGCCGCGCCGTCGCCGACGGCAGGGAACCACGCCGCATCCCGCAGCTTGGGCCAGCGCGCCGCCCACGGCTCCCTGAGCCGCCGCCACGGCTCACCGCGATCGCGCAAGGGAAACAGCCGGCGCTCGTCGATGCCCGCGGCCTCGAGCAGCTCGGGATCCCAGCGCGAGGCTCGCTGATCGAACAATCCCGTCGCCGACGCCATGGAGATGCCCGTCGCCGCCTCGCCGAACCATTCGAGGGCGAGCAGCTCTCCGATCGAACCCCAGCGGTCGACCGGGCTCGCGGCAGAGAGCGCGGAATACCAGCGGATCTTCGCGGGCCAGTAAGACGAATGAAGATGGCAGCCTGTGCGGTCGTGAACGGCATCTTCATCGAGACGCGTGTTGAGGTCGTCGACGGCGCCGTCGCTGCGTGTGTCGGCCCACGTGTAGACGGGGGTGATCGGGCGGCCTCGGGCATCGAATCCGAGCAGGCCGTGCCAGAAGGTGCAGATCCCGACGCCGCGGACCTCGACCGCGCGGGTCAGCACGGCGTCGATCGAGGCGACCGCGGCCTCGAGCAGGCGCGTCGGGTCGTGCTCGACGCCTCCGCCCGCGACGGTCAGCGGCTCGCAGAGCACCTGGTGCTGGACACCCTCGATCCGGGAGCCGGCGGCATCATAGAGCGTCGCGCGCGTCGAAGAGGTCCCGATGTCGAGGGCGATGATCATCTCGGCCCGGACGCTATCGTAGAATGAAACGGGGAGGCCTGCCATGTCCGAGCAGTGGGAGTTGCTCACAGTGCGAGGCCTGGCCGCGACTGACGAGCGAGCCGAGGAATTCGTGGGCACATTTGTGATCCACCGGCTCGGCAGCGCCGAGCCCGTCGAATCCGTCCAGGTCCGCGTCAAGCGCTCGATCCTGAGCGAGATGCACGCGACGCTCGGCCGGCTCCTGACCCGCTCCGTCGGATTCAAGCGGTGACAGAGCCGCGGCGTCGTCGTATCGCGGCGTAGCTCGGAAGACCGGGAAGCTTCGCGAGGGTCGGTTTCGGACGGACGGGGTCGCGCCCAGGGTCCCCGCTCTTGTTGCCCGGGAGTGGCTTCGGCTATGATGACGCCGCCGTCGCGGTCGCGGCCGGGGCGCGGGCAGGGCGATCGGCGACTTGGTCCCTCTACGCGCCCAGCGGGGGAAGCCATGTCAGACCCACACACCTCGCGACGTCCGGAGCTGCCATGAACCGCCGCGCGTTCCTCGGGCGGCTCGGCATCGCCGGTGGCGGCGCCGCCCTTGCCTCGCACCTGTCCCGCTCGCGAGGGATCGCGCGAACGCACGAGGGCACGTTCGAGCTCAGGGCCCCGGAATCCAATCCGAAGCGCGGCGGGACCTTGCGCTACGGCGTCGTCAGCTCGCCCGCGCACTTCGACATCCACCAGTCGGGCACCGTGGCGAACCTGGGCGCCCAGGGGCCAATGTACGACAATCTCATCCGACGGGACCCGAGGGACGGCCAGACCATCATCCCCGACCTCGCCTACAAATGGGAGATTTCCGCCGACCGGAGAACTTATACCTTCCACCTCCGGAAGGGGGTCACGTTCCACGACGGCGCCGAGCTCACGGCGGACGACGTCAAGGCCACGTTCGCCCGCATCATCTGGCCCCCGAAGGGCGTCGTCATCCCCCGCACGCCCCTGTTCTCCGCGGTGAGCGAGGTCAACGTCCTCAACCCCTACAAGATCGAGTTCAGGCTGAGCGAGCCCCGACCGAGCAAGTTCATACTCGGAGCGATCGCGAGCGGGTGGAACGTGATCGTGCGCAAGAAGACGCTCGAGGAGAACGATTACAACCTCCGGCAGGTGGCGAACTACCCCGGCACGGGGCCGTTCCGGCACGTCTCACGGAAAAAGGACGAAGTCTGGATCCTGGAAAAGAACCCGCACTACTGGAACAAGGGCTTGCCCTATCTGGACCGGATCGAGGTCTATCACTTTCTCCCGTTCTCCCCCGAGCTGGGGGCGGCGCTCCTGGCCGGCAAGCTCGACTACGCCCGCGTGCTGGACACCGTAACGGTGAAGAGAGCCAGGCAGACCGCGGGCATGAGCAGCGCCACCTACTATCAGAGCGTGATCGATGCGGTCTGGGTCAACGACCAGAAGAAGCCGTTCGGCGATTCACGCGTGCGCCGGGCCATGCACCTGGTCCTCGACCGGTACGTCCTGCAAGACGTCGTCAAGGATATGGCGCCCTATCTGGTGGGCGGGTTCGTCTACCCCTTCTCGCAGTCGGCGACCCTGGCGGAGGAACTGGCGAAGCGCCCGGGTTATCAGCGCGATTCGACCGCGGCGACCCAGGAGGCGCGCCGATTGATGACCGACGCCGGTTACGCCGGTGGCCTCAGGAATGTCGACTTCGTGGTGCGGGAGGGCCCAAGCTGGAAACTCTGGGCGGTTGCGATCCAGGCGATGCTCAAGGAGGCACTCAACATCGAGACCAAGCTCAGGACCGTTCAGATCTCCGCGTTCTTCGAGGAGACTCAGGCCGGGAACTTCGACCTCAGCATCGGCGCCGTCGTGTCCACGCTCATCGACCCGTCGGACTACTTCAACGCGTGGTACGGGAAGGACGGACCGCAGAACTACTCCAAATGGCACAACCCGGTGTTCCAGAAAGTGGTCCACCAGATCGACCGCGAGCTGGACGACGCGAAGCGGAATGCGCTGGTCCGGCAGGCCGAAGCCATCCTGGAGCAGGACCCGCCGCTGCTGCCGGTGGCGTGGGAGCAGCTCTCGGACGGCTGGTACACCTACGTCAAGGGGCACAACCCACGCAACATCTTCGGAATCTATGACGTGGTCCGCTGGGACACGGCCTGGCTGGACAAGTAAGCGGGCCTGGAGGACGTGCAGAAGTATCTGCTCCGCCGCCTGATCGTGAGCCTTCCGGCGCTCTTCGGGGTATCCGTCATCGTCTTCGTGGTGATGCGGGTCCTGCCGGGAGACCCGCTGGTCGCCATGTTCGGCGCGGAGGGGTTCACCAGGTTGGGCGAGTCCGATCGCGCTCGCATCATGGCCGACCTCGGCCTCAGTGACCCGTTACCGGTTCAGTACCTCCGGTGGATGAAGGACATCGCGACCGGCGGCCTGGGTAAATCCTTTTTTCGAGGCGATAAGGTCTCCGAGTTGATCCTCCACCGTGGTCCCTTGAGCGCGGAGATCGGGGTGTTATCGGTGATCATTTCCTGGATCGTCGGACTGCCGGTCGGCATCGTGAGCGCCTCCCGACCCAACAGCTTCGCCGACAACGTCGCGCGGTCGCTGTCCGTGCTCTTCCTGGCCATCCCCGGTTTCTGGCTCGGGATGCTCATCGTCCTGGCTTCGCTGTTCTGGTTCCATTACAAATCCCCGCTCCTCGTCGTGTACCTCTGGGAGGATCCGTGGACGAACTTGCAGCTCGTCATCGGTCCCGCGGTGGTGCTGGGGCTGGGCCAGGGCGCGTATATCGCCCGCATGACCCGGTCCTGCCTCCTCGAGGTGATCCGCGAGGACTATGTGCGAACCGCCCAGGCCAAGGGCCTCGCGGAAGGGCTCGTGGTGATCCGGCATGCCCTCCCGAATGCGCTGCTGCCGGTGATCACCGTGTCCGGCATCCTGATGGGGTTCGTGCTGGGCGGGTCCGTCGCGGTGGAACAGGCCTTCGGGGTGCCGGGGCTGGGCGCGGCGCTGGTGACCGCGGTCGTCGAGCGCGATATCATCGTGGTGCAGAACCTGGTCCTCCTCTACGGCGTCATCTTCATGGGGATCAATATCCTCGTCGATCTGAGCTATGCCTGGTTGGATCCGAGGCTCCGCTTCCAGTAGGAAGCGAGTCTCTCCGCGAGCGGGCTCATCTGTGGGAAGCGATTCCGACCCCGGTCACAGCCCGTCGACGCTGCGTGAGATCGGCGTCTTCGCCCGGCGCAACCCGGTCTCCGCGGCGGGTGGCGTGGTCGGCCTGCTCATCATCCTCGTCGCGATCGCGGCGCCGCTCATCGCGCCCAACGACCCATTGAAAGCCGATTTCAAGCGGCTGAGGACCCCGCCCGGGTCCCAGAACTACTTCGGCACCGATCAGATCGGCCGCGATACGCTCAGCCGCGTTATTTACGGAGCGCGCTCGTCGATCTTCGTGGCGTTCTCAGCGGTCTTGCTCGGGACGACGCTGGGCTCGCTGTGGGGGCTGGCCAGCGGCTATCTCGGCGGGAGGTTCGACCTCTTCGGCCAGCGGCTCATGGAGATTCTGCAATCGTTCCCGGACCTGATCCTGGCCATGGCCATCTCGATGGCGATCGGCACCGGGATGCAGGCCGTGATCGTGGCCATTGCCATCACACGGATCCCGTTTGGCGGGCGCGTGATCCGGTCGGTGGTGCTGACGGTGAAGGAGTTGCCGTATGTCGAGGCGAGCCGATCGACCGGCGCCTCCCACCTGCGCATCATGGCGTTGCACGTCTCGCCCCAGTGCCTCGCTCCATATCTGGTTCTCGCCACGACGCACCTGGGCGTTGCCATCGTCATCGAGGCCGCGCTCGGGTTTCTGGGGGTGGGAATCCCGCCCCCGACTCCGACATGGGGCAACATGCTGGCGGACTCGTTGA
>QHRS01000086.1:0-603 GCA_003221435.1 Candidatus Rokuibacteriota bacterium | reverse complement strand
CGCGATCACGGTCACGGTCCTGGCGTTCAACCTCGTCGGCGACGGGATCCGTGACACGCTGGACCCCCGCGTCTACGCAGGGGTGCTGAGGTCGATGACCGCCCCGAGGCGGGGCGGTCGCTCGACCCCGGTCGGCCCGGCGCCGCTGCAGATCCCGTCGGCGTCGTAGACGCTCGGAGGGGGCCTCGACAGCCTCCTCCGAGCCTCCCCCAGGTTTGGGGAGCCGAGCGGTTCGCGGGGCTGGGGCCCCGCACCGCGCAGGCGACCACTCGCACGAACTGCGCCGGCAAAGGCGGCGCTTGAAGCCTGTTAGTGCGACAGGCGTCGTAGTTCGCGGTGCGCACCCGCGGCGTGAGGCCGCGCGATCGCCGCCGGTGTTAGAATGGTCCACGGCTCAGCAGGAGGTGGCTCGATGGCCCGCATCAGAGTGCTCAGTCCCGTTGGGATCGTGAACATCACGAGCGTCGCCGCACCCCCGCTGCCCGCGGACCTGACCGGGCGGATCGTCGGCTTCATCGACAACAACAAGGCCAACTTCGACCGTCTCGTTGAAGAGATGAGCGCGCTCCTGACCGAGCGGTACGGCATCGCGAAGGTGCTGCA
>QHRS01000194.1 GCA_003221435.1 Candidatus Rokuibacteriota bacterium | reverse complement strand
TGCGGATCATGGCGCCGCCGATCAGCAGCACCGCCAGCGCCCCGACCACGGCGATCGTCCAATTGCGCCGGCGCGGGTCGGCCAGATACTCCGCCAGGATCGCGCTCCGGCGGCGCCGCTCCGGATCGACGACGAGCTGCACCACCCACCGGCGAGCCGACGCGAGCCGTGTCAACTGGACAGGGGAATCCAAAGGGCCTCCTCTAAGGAATGAGCTCGCGGCCGGTCAGGCTCTTGAGCACCGCCAGCTGGGCATGGTAATCGGCGAGCTTGCTCACATAGTTGCTGCGTCCCTTCACCAGCGCCTCGCGAGCGTCGGTGAGGTCGAGGTTGTTGGCGCGCCCGAGGTTGAACATCGCGGTCGCGAACTCGACCTTCTCCTCGGCGAGCGCGATGGTCTGCCGGATCGCGTGCAGCTCCTCGGCGATGCCCCGCAGCGTTCGAACCGCGTCACGCACCGAGCGCTGGGTCTGGAGCCGGAGCAGCGTCAGCCGGTCACGGTCCTGATCCAGGGAAAACCGGGCGATGTCGGCTGCCGCCTGCGCCTCGCGGTTGCCGAGCGGCAGGCTCACCTGGACCGAGGCCAGCCAGCCCTTCGAGTTCACGTCCAGGCCGGCGGCGCTCTGGTCGTTGTCGAGCGTGCGCGTGTAGCTGGCGACCACGTCCACCTGGGGGAGCAGCGCATTGCGGGCGAGCTTCAGGTCCACCTCGCTGCGCCGCACCGCCGCCTCCGCGCTCTGCAGCGCCGGATGCAGCGCCAGCGCGTCGCGCACCAAGCCGTCCTCGTCGAGGTCGAGCGTCGTGTCGGCCAGCTCGGCGTCCGCGAGCGTGACGGTCGATTCGATCGGAACCCCCATCTGCTCCTTGAGCTGGTCGAGCGAGAGCGCGAAGTCCTTCTCGGCGCCGACGAGCGAGGCCTTGTCGTCGGCGAGCCTCAGCTGGGCGCTCAGCACGTCGCGCCGCGTCGCCATGCGGGCGTCCACCAGCCCTTCCGATACCTGGGCCAGCAGCGAATCGGCGTGCAGCGCGCTCTCGGCCACGTGGATCAGGGACCGGTCACGCACCGCCGCCAGGTAGGCGAGTGTGGTCTCGAGCACGGTCCTGCGGTCGGCCGCCGCGAGCGCCCGCTCGTTGGACAGGAGGTCGAGCCTCGCGCTGGTCACCGGGCCCAGCGTGGCGAGCGGGCCGCCGCCGCGCAGCAGCGGCTGGACCACGCTGGCCGAGAACGCACTGGTCCGGATCGGCGTCAGGTCGCGGTGCAGGTCCTGCGTCACGCTCACGCGCGCGCCGATCGGCAGCAGCTGGTCGAGGCCCGCGACGAGCGCGTCGCTCCGGGACGTCACCTGGCCGTCGCTCCCCGTCAGGCCGATGTGGTCCTCGCGCGTGTTCAGCCGCCTGGCCCCGACCGACACGAGCGGCATGAACCGTCCGAGGCTGCCGTAGTGCGTGGATTGTGCCTTCCGGTAGTCCCCGCGCGCGAGCTTGAGCGTCAGGTTCCACGACCGGGCGACGCGGACGCAGTCGTCGAGCGTGAGCGGCCGATCATCGAGGACCGGCGCCGGTTGAGCCGGTGCCGCGGCCGGGGAGGAGGCAGGGCCCGCAGGCGGCGTGTCGCGTGGGCTCGCGGTCGCGGGGAGGGTCCCGGGGAGGGTCCCGCGCTCGACATCGGCGCGGGCGATCGTCACGCCCAGCGCCGACGCCGCGATCGTCACGCCGGCGACCACGCGGCTCGCGAGCGCTGCGATTACTGCCCGGTCCCTGCTACCTGCTGCCACGGCCTCGACCTCCCTACTTGAGCACGGACTTGACCCGGGTCCCGTCGGTGACCACGAACGCCGTGCCCATCAGCCTGATGGTCCGCTTCACGGCGTCCAGCTTCTCGACCCGGCCGACGAACTGGATCTTGGTTTCCCATTCCGGCTTGCGCGTGAGCTTCTCGGATTCGTCCTCCAGCTCCGTGGCCAAAAACGTGCCGTCATTCGCGTATGTTCCTTCCACGCTGATCAACATGCCCAGTTTGATATCCGGGAAATCGTTGAGCGTTCCGTTCTCGCTCTCATACTCCACCTGATCCTTCGGCTGGATCCCCAGGCGGTGCACATAGATCCGCCGCCGCCGAGTGTCGATGCCTCGCACGACGCCCCTCACGTGACAGTCCTCTTCGAGAAAATCGCCTGCCAGGATCTTGGCCTCACTGCACAGCACGGTATGATCCTTCTGCGGCGTGCCCTCGAGTTGCGCCCATTGCCCCGCCTTCAACGCCTGGAACAGCAGGACGGGGGTGCCGGACGCCGCGAGCGCCGGCACGGCGGGGAGCAAGGCGATCACCACGAGAGACAGCGACGTTCGTTTGCCGATCATGGCGGGCCTTCAGCAAATGGTGTCATGATAACTGGTCGGTACCAAGGTATCATTAATATAATGTAATGCTTACATGTCCAAAGAGTATATTGATAGCGGATGATATTCAAGCCCGACGCGGCCTATGTCACCACTTCATCTCAGCTCAGTAAAATCCAGCACTCGACGGGAGAGTCGCCGTCGCGCGCGGCCGGCGGCCGGGGGGGCGCCGAACACCGCAGTCGAACACGCGGCCGGCGGCCGGGAGCGCCGACGAGAGCGGCCTCATGCCTTCAACACCGCGACCGGCCGTACGCGAGCCACGGGGCGGGCAAGCGACAAGAGCTGCATGGCTCGCATCACCTGCGAGACATCCTTGAACGCTCCCGGAGCCTGCTCGGCGATGTCGCCGGAGCCGTAGCGGTAGAGCCGGATGTCGCGGCCGCGCATCTCGTGTTCGATCATCGCGGCCGTGAACAGCGCGGCCGCCTCGGGCTTGTCCAGACGCCGCCCGGCGCCGTGGTTGACCGAGCAGTAGGCGTCGATCGCCCCTTCCGCCGCGACGGCGATGAACGAGTCGTGCCCCATCGAGCCGGGGATCGGGACCGGCTGCCCGGTGCGTGACAGCACCGGATCGGAGTCGCACCGGCTGGGGGGGAGCGCCCGGCTCGCCCCATGGCGGTGCACCCACAGCCGCTCCCCGTTCCAGGTCTCGCGCTTGATGCTCACGTGGCCGCAGTCGTAGATGAGCGGCAGCTCGAGCGACGGATCGGCCAGGGCGTCGCGTACCGCGGCGCGGAGCGCCTCCGAGATCGCGATCCGGTTCGCGAACCCGAAGTGCGACGCCGCGGCGACCGCGCGCGCGAAGCTCGTTCCCTCCTCCGACTCGAAGCGCAGGGGCTGGATCGGGGGTCCCTCGGGCGCCGCGAGCGCCAGGCGCTCGACGAAATGCCGCATGGTCTTGCTGCCCAGCGCGCGCGAGCCGGTGTGCAGCATGAAGACGGCCTTGCCACGCTCGAGCCCGAGCAGCCGAGCGGCCTCCGGCTCCAGGATCTCGACCACCTCCTGCAGCTCGAGGAAGTGGTTGCCGCCGCCGAGCGTGCCGAAGCACCGGGGACCGCGCCGCGCCGCCCGCTCGGGCACGCTGGCCGCAATCGCCGCAACGTCCTCGGTGCCGCAGTCGAAGCGGCCCCCGTCCTCGATGCGACCGAGCTCGGCGTCGCCCACGCCGAACCGGCGCCGGCAGAAGCCTCCGGGGTCGCCGAGGATCTCGGTCACCTCCGCGCGACTCAGCGCCTCGCCCGGTTGCTCGGCGAGCGGCACCGCCTGGCGCAGCGCCCCGAACAGCCGGTCCAGGTGGAGGGGCTCGAGGTCCGCCACGTCGATCGACGAGCCGAGCATGCGGATGCCGCAGTTGATCCCGGTGTCGACCGCGCGCGGCAGCAGCACGTCGCGGGTCGCCACCACCGTTCCCGTCGGGCTCGGGTTGCGGGCCTTGCGGTGGATGTCGGGCAGCACCGCGACGTGGTGGGCGAGCTCGGGCAGGCGCGCGAGTCGCTCCAGCTCGGCTACCGTCGCCGGGTCCGGCATGAGCTCGGGGGTGAGGTAGTAACGGATCGGTGCGGCGCGGTCGCTCATGCCAGGGCCTGCAGGATGTCGTCGACGACCGCCTCCACGCCGGCCGCGCGATCGATGCCCAGCTCGAAGCAGCAGGTGCGCTCCGCCAGGCGGCGCAGGGCCTCGACTCGCCGCGCGCTCGAGCCCGGCTCCGGCCAGTGGAGATCGAGCGCCGAGGTGTACCAGCCGTAATCGTCCAGCTCTCGCGTCAGACGGTTCATGGCGGCGAACTTCTCGGCCGCGACCTCGGGGGAAAGCCTCCGCAAGCCGCGGCGGTCGGAGAACACCGGCAGGAACACGGCTCGCGGCTCCACGGGGCCTGCGCGCGGCGCGACCGCGTGGAACAGCTCCTTGTCCTTGAGCCCGTCGGGGTACGGCATCGCGGCCAGCGCCGCGGGCACCTCACCCAGGAGCTCGAGACTCGTCCGGTCGAGGCGCACCGGCTCGTCGCACGAGTAGAGCGCCGCCCCGTCGGTGAACACCAGGTTCTCGGACACGAGCGCGATCCCCGGGCGGCGGAGCAGCGCGATGCAGGTCGTGGTCTTGCCCACGCCGCCGGGCCCGCCGATCACGATGCCGCCGCGGGGGCTCGCGAGCGCCGAGGCGTGGAGCGGAACGAGCCCGCGCACGCGCTCGAGCCGCCACATCAGCGGGTAGTAGACCAGGTAGCTCATGAGCGAGAAGTAGCGCTTGTACTCCTCGTCCCGGCGGAGCTTGTCCTGCGGCCTGGGCGTGTAGTGGTAGTGGACGTC
>QHRS01000198.1:6199-11054 GCA_003221435.1 Candidatus Rokuibacteriota bacterium | reverse complement strand
CGAGTTGGCTCTGCTCTTGGTCGGGTCAATGGTCATCGGACTTCTCACGCCAATCATGCGTGATGTGACAGGCCGAGCTGTGGATAAATATGTCTACCGCAGTCGCACAAACTATCAGAAAACGCTCAGGCAATCGAGCCGGCTCCTGACAAGAGTCCTTGATCTCGAAGAACTCTTGGAGTTGATCGGCAAAGCGATAGTGGAATCTACGAGTGCGTGCTTCGTCGCGATCTTCCTAAAACGGGACGACGGTGTCTTCCATCGTGTCTCGCAAAATGTCGCTACAGAAGCGATACAGCCGGACACGTCTCCGATTCTTCCGAAGACTCTTTGGACACATTTATTGGCAACGAAAGAACCGTTGGAAGTGGAACATTCCCTGCGTCATGTCGACACCAACCCCTCGGGTCTAAGTGACGCCGGCGCTGAAGCAAAAGGCGCATTACTCCTGCCGATCGTCTCAGACGACGATCTCATTGGTGTCGTCGCGCTGGGGAAGAAGATGTCGGGTGATCCATTCTACTCGCAGGACGTAGATCTTCTCTCCACCCTGGCCAATCAGGCGGGGGTTGCGATCAAGAACGCGCAGCTGTACGAGCAGGTGGTCCTGATCAACGAGTACCTGCAGAACATCGTCGGGACGATCGAGAGCGGGGTCATCGCCGTCAACCGGTCCGAGCACGTCACGATCTTCAACCGGGCAGCCGAACAATTGACGGGGCTCGCGGGCGACCGAATACAAGGGCGCTCGATCAGCGAGTTGCCGGCCGTGCTGGGCGGGCCGCTGCGGGCGACGGCGGCGGACGGGCGGCAGCGAGTGCTTGCCGAAGTCGGACTGGCCCGGGCGGACGGCTCGGCGCTACCGGTGATCTGCCTGACGTCCGCGCTCCGAGAGCCCGCAGGCGGGCTGCTCGGGGCCGTCGCGGTGTTCAGTGACCTCACGCCGCTCAAACAACTCGAGACCGAGCGGCGGCGCGCCGAGCGGCTGGCGTACTTCGAGGCGCTGGCCGCGGGCATCGCGCACGAGATCAAGAATCCACTCGTCGCGATCAAGACCTTCACCCAGCTCCTGCCGCGGAAGTCCCACGACGAGCAGTTTCTGGAGAGCTTCGGCCGCATCGTGGGCCGGGAGGTCGGCCGAATGCAGCACCTCGTCGATCGGCTGCGCGCGCTCGCAAAGCCCAGCGCGCGGCCGCATCACGTGCTGGATGTGCGGGCGCCCATCACGGATGCCCTCGAGCTGCTCCAGCCTCGGTTGGACGAGAAGGGCATCACCGCCATCTGGACGCCCGGCGCGACGCCGCGGCCGGTCCTCGGCGATCAGGGCGGGCTCGAGCAGCTCTTTTTGAACCTCCTCATCAACGCGCTGGAAGCCATGGAACCCGGAGGGACGCTGACCGTCCGCCTCGCTGGCCTGGAGGGCCGGACGGTGGTCGAGATCGAGGACACGGGCCCGGGCATACCCGAAGAGCTTCTGGCGAACATCTTTGACCCGTTCATGACGACAAAGCTGCACGGGTCGGGCCTTGGGCTGGCGATCTGCGCGAGCATCGCCAACACGCACGGTGCCAGCATCCGCGTCGCTAACAAATCCGAAGGCCGAGGCGCCATCTTCACTATAGAATTCCCCACGGAGGCCTTGGCTCTGACACCCGTGGATGCATGAAGACCGTCCTCCTCGTGACGGCGGACGCCGAGCTCCGTACCCGGCTGGTGCGGCCACTCGGGGATCGGTCGGTGTTCTACGCTGATACGGACGATGCCGCGGTCAGGACGCTTCGCCTGACTGAAGTGGACCTGATCATCAAGGATGCGACCGGCGCCGCCCGCGAGATGGCCGCGTTCGCGGCGCGGGCCCGCGCGCTGTCCCCGTCCGCCGTCATCGTCGGCATATCGGATGACGCGGCGATCAGCGAAGAGGCCGACTACGCGCTTCTCCGGCCATTTGCCCATCGTGATCTAGCGACGGTGCTACGCCAGGCCGAGGACCGACATCGACTCCTTCACGAGCTGGTGGCCCTCCGCTCGCAGGTGCCGCCGCGCGCCCAGCACGCGGGCGACGAGCGGGCGGCCGGCTTCGACATGCCGGCGTCCGTCCTCGAGCAGGCGCTCAAGGACTTCGCCAAGGCCCTCGCGGTGGGGTTCGACTTGCCGCGGATGTTCGAGCTGTTTCTGGACGCCGTGGAGGAAATGGTCCGCCCGAGCCGTAGCGCGCTGCTCCTCGCCGACCCCGCGGGAGGCGCGTACCGGATCCGCGCCCAGCGGGGCCTTACGCCGCAGCTCGTCGAGTCCGTCCGGCTCGCGGACGATGCCGGCCTGCCGCAGTGGCTTGCGAAGCACGGACGGCTGCTCCAGTTGAGCGAGGCGCTGCAGCGCAGCGCCGAGCCCCACACGGGCGGCCTTGCGCGGGAACTCGGGCTGCTCCAGGCGGTGCTGGCGATCCCGCTGATTGCGCGGGGCGAGCTGCTCGCCATTCTCGCGCTGGGCGAACGGATCGTCGGCGGCGCGTACGGGCGGCGCGAGACGGAGATCCTGTTCACGCTCGCCACACAGTTCGGCACGGCGATCCGCGACAACCGCCTGCATCACCAGCTGCAACAGGAAAAGGAATACAACGAGCAGATCCTGGCCCACATGGCCAGCGGCGTCATCACGATCGGCCGCGACGAGACGATCAGCACGATGAACCGTCGCGCCG
Organism: Candidatus Rokuibacteriota bacterium; assembly: GCA_003221435.1. Lineage (GTDB taxonomy): Bacteria > Methylomirabilota > Methylomirabilia > Rokubacteriales > CSP1-6 > AR9. The sequence continues at coordinate 8,356 of QHRS01000198.1, read as the reverse complement.
AGAAAATTCTCGATCTGCCCGCGGGGGATATCATCAACCATGACCTGCGGGCCCTGCCCTCGCCGCTCGGCGATCTGCTGTTCGAGACGCTCTCCCGCCGCCGCACGGTGCACCGCATGGAGGTGCAGCTCGCGCTCCGCAACCTGCCCCTCGAGGTGTCGACGTACCCGATCATGGGAGGCGAGTCCCAGCCCCTCGGTGCCGTGCTCGTGTTCGAGGACCTCTCCGCGCAGAAGGCGCTCGCCGCGGAAAAGCGACAGGCCGATCAATTCCAGCTTCTCACGCGCGTCGTCGCCCGGATCGCCGACGAGATCAAGAACCCGCTCGTCTCCGTCAGCATGCTGATGGAGCTGTTGGAAGAGCGCTACGACGATCCGGAGTTCCGCCGCCACTTTTCGACGGTGGTGCTCCGCGACGTCCGTCGCGTGGTGCAGGTCTTCGAGAAGCTGGCGGCGCTGACCAACGAGGGCGAGCTCACGTTCGAGGCGGTGGACGTGCGCGGCGCCGTGGACGAGATGCTGGCCGCCATCGGCGCCACGTCGACGCCGAGCGATGCGCCGGGGGTGATGCTGTTCGAGTTGGTCGACGAGGCCGCCGGCAAGCGCGTGCTGGTGACCGTCTACCACGAGGCGGACGCACTGCTCGTCAAGGCCGGTCGGCCCCAGTTGCAGAAGGCCCTCTCGTACCTGGTCTGGTACCTCGTGCACAAGTCGCGCGGCGAGCAGGCCCGGCTCTCGATCTCCGTCGATCGGAGTGAGGACGAGGTGCACGCGCTGATCGCGTCCCGCACGGCCGAGGCCAACCCGGAGGAGCTGCTGCGGCTGTTTGACCCCATGCAGATGGTGCAGGAGAGCCTGATCGAGGTCGGCCCCGCCGTGAGCCAGCGCATCCTCGAATCGGTGGGCGGCCGGCTTCGGGTCCGGCAGGCCCGCCACGAACTGAGCTTCCTGATCGCGCTGCCGGTGATGCGCCAGTGACGGCGGCTGTGCCCGGGCGGGCTCCGCGCGTGCTCGTGGTCGACGACGAGATCGGCCCGCGGGAGTCGCTCCGTATGCTCCTCAAGACGCAGTTCGAGGTCGCGACGGCGGACAGTGGGCCGGTCGCGCTGCGCGACCTGCCGCGCTTCCGCCCGGATCTGGTGATCATGGACGTGAAGATGCCGCGGATGAACGGGCTCGAGGTCCTGCGCGAGATCAAGGTGATCGATCCGTCCGTCGAGGTCATCATGATCACCGCGTACGCCTCGCTCGACACCGTGAAGCAGGCGCTCACGTACGGGGCGTTCGAGTACCTGATCAAGCCGTTCTCGCGACAGGACCTGGAGCAGACCGTGCGGCGCGCGCTCGCGCGCCGCCACACCGAGCTCGGCGCGCGGAGCCAGATCGCGACGCTCGTCAGCGAAATGCGGAGCCTCGCGGCGAAGACGCGCGAGCTGGAGGAGGCCGCCCGGCGTGAAGCCGCGGAGGAGTCGCTCCGCGTCACCCAGCTCTCGATCCTGCGCGAGATCTCGCGCGGTATCCTCGGCCAGCTCGACCTGGTGGAGATGACGTCGGCGGTCACGGAACAACTCCGGGCCACGCTCGGCTATGACAGGGTCGAGATCGTGCCGGACACCGCGACGCCCGAGGGCGAGGTCTTCTGCCCGATCCGCGACGCCGAGGGGCTGCTCGGCTATCTCGTGGTCGACAATCGCGCGACCGGGCGGGAAATCGACCCGCGCGAGCGCGAGCTACTCGGCATGCTGTCCGAGTACCTGGCGATCGCGCTGCGGAACTCCCGGCTGTACGGCCAGATCGCGGAGACGAAGCGCTCGCTCGAGCAGTTGATCTCCTCCGCGGTCGACGCGATCATCTCGATCGATCCGTCGGATCGAGTGGCGAGCTGGAATCCGGCCGCCGAGCGGATCTTCGGCCTCAAGGTCGCCGAGGCGCTCGGGCGGCCGATCACCGACGTCCTGCCCGGGGACGACTACCGCGCGGCCAAGGACCGCCTCGCCCTCGCGCCGGCGATGCACAGCTTCGACGTCGCCATCGAGCGTCAGGACGGCGTTGGGGAGCTCTCGGTCACGCTGTCGGCCGTGCCGGGCAGCGGCGCGATGGACGGCGTGCTGGCCATCGTGCGCGACATCACGCTGCAGCGCTCGCTCGAGGCGCAGGT
>QHRS01000198.1:0-6188 GCA_003221435.1 Candidatus Rokuibacteriota bacterium | reverse complement strand
TCGCGCACGAATTCAACAATCAGCTTCAGGCGATCCTGGGCTACACGCAACTCATGCGGCGCGCGCCCTGGGATGTCGAGATGGTTCAGAAGGCCCTCGGAATCGTCGAGTCGGCGGCGCTCGGCGGCAGCGAGACGGTCCGGCGCATCCAGGAGTTCGCGCGCGCGCGCCCCGACGAGGCGCTCGTGCCCGTGGACGTGAACCAGGTGATCCATGACACCCTCGCGATGACGCGCCCGCGGTGGGACGAGCAGATCGGGCGGGCCGGTGTCCACCTCGAGCTGCGGCTCGATCTCGCCGCCGTGCTTCCGATCGACGGCCGGCCTGCGGCGCTCGGCGAGGTGATGACGAATCTGATCCTGAACGCGCTCGACGCCATGCCGCACGGGGGAACCCTGGCGATCAGCACGCGCGACGTGGGCGTCGAGCGCGTAGCCATCACCGTGAGCGACAGCGGCGTCGGCATGCAGGAGTCGGTGCGCCGGCGGGTGTTCGAGGTCACGGCGGCGAGGTCCGGGTGGAGAGTCAGGCGGGGCGAGGCACGATATTCACGCTCACGTTTCCCGCCGCGCGGTGGGCCGGGCACGCGGGCGTCCCCGAGGCGGCGCCAGCGAACCGGCGACGCGCGCGGGTCCTCGTGGTCGACGACGAGCCCCAGGTGCTCAACGTGCTCGGCGATATGCTCAAGCGCGCCGGCCACGAGGTCACGGCGGTGGCGAGCGGTGACGAATCGCTCCGAGCGTTCGCGCCGGGGCGTTTCGATGTCGTGCTGACCGACATCGGCATGGACAGCATGAACGGCTGGCAGCTCACCGAACGCATCCGCGAGCATGATGAAAGCGTCAGCGTGCTCTTCGTGACGGGCTGGGGACTCCACGACGGCGAGCGCGCCCGCCTTCAGAAGCTCCGCGTCCGCGACTGCCTCTTCAAGCCGGTGCGCCCGACCGACCTCGACGCCGCCGTGCAGGCGGCGCTCCCGGCGTGACGGGGCGGGCTTAGCCCGACTTCTTCATCGGGCGCCCGCAGCAGACCTTCTGCACGGGCGCCGTCTTGCCGCACTTCTGGCAGCGGTAACTCGCCATCAGACTCGCTCGATGATGGTCGCGATGCCCTGACCGAAGCCGATGCACATCGTCTGCAGCCCGTAACGCTTGCCCGTGCGCTCCAGCTCGTGGAGGAGCGTCGTCATCAGCCGGCCCCCGGAGCAGCCGAGCGGATGCCCCAGCGCGATCGCGCCGCCGTTGACGTTGACCTTCGTCATGTCCGGGTGCAGCTCCCGATCCCATGCGAGCACCACGGAGGCGAACGCCTCGTTGATCTCGAACAGATCGATCTGATCGAGCTTCAAGCCCGCCCGTTTCAGCACCCGTTGCGTCGCGGGAATCGGGCCCGTCAGCATGATCGTCGGATCGACGCCGGCGAGCGCCGTCGCCACGACGCGCGCGCGCGGCTCGACCCCGAGGCTCCTGGCCTTCGCCTCCGACATGAACATCAGGACCGCGGCGCCGTCGGAGATCTGGGAGGCGTTTCCGGCCGTGATCACGCCGTCGGGCTTGAAGGGCGGCGCCAGCGACGCCATCTTTTCGCGATTGACGGGAACGCGTACGCCCTCGTCGGTATCGAACACGGAGCCGTCGAGCAGCGTCACCGGCATGATCTCACGCGTGAAGCGGCCCTCGGCGATGGCGCGGCCCGCCTTCTCATGGCTCCGCGCGGAGAACTCGTCCAGCTCCTCGCGCTTGAGCCCCCATTTCTCGGCGATCAGCTCGGCCGACAGCCCTTGCGGAATGATGTTATAGCGCTCCTGGAGCCGGGGGGAGAGCGGCCCCTCGCCGGGCCCCATCGCGTTCGAGCCCATCGGCACACGCGTCATGTGCTCGATGCCGCCCGCAACGACCACGTCGTATTGCCCGGCCATCACGCCCATGGCGGCGAAGTTCGCCGCCTGCTGGCCCGAGCCGCACATGCGATCGAGCGTGGTCCCGCACACGTCCAGTGGCATTCCGGCGATCAGGGCGGCGTTGCGCGCGATATTCATCCCCTGCTCGCCGAGCTGGTCGACGCAGCCGAGGATCACGTCCTCGACCTCCGTCGGATCCACCCCGGTGCGCGCGACCAGCTCCTTCAACACCAGCGCGCAGAGATCGTCCGGGCGCACTGGCGCAAGTCGTCCGTTCTTCTTGCCGACCGCCGTGCGGACCGCCCCGACGATGAATGCGTCTGCCATGAGAGCCTCCTCGCTCGACTGAACCTCCGCTCATCTTACACCCGCGCCCGACCAGCGGGCGAGCGCACCGCCCCCGGACGAGTTCCATTCCGAGGCGAGCACTCGAGCGGAACATCGATCCTGGGGGAAGCTCGAAGGGGGCCGTCGAGGCCCCCGTCGATGGTCCAGCGCCGGCTTTGCCGGCGCCATCGATCCTGGGGGAAGCTCGAAGGGGGCCGCCGAGGCCCCCGTCGATGATCTACGGGAAGAAGTACGAGACGCCGAGGGTGCCGGTGTCGGAATTGAATCCGCTGCTCGGTCGCTCGACGTTGCCATTGGACATGTGCTGGAAGCGATATCCGGCCCCCACCGCCACTCTATCGGTGACGAAGTAGGAGAGCCCGACCCCCGCCTCCAGGATGAAGTTCAGCGTGGAGCGAAGCTCCAGCGTCTTGAGACTGCTGCCACCGACGCCGGCCGTCACCTCGGCGTAAGGCACGAGGGGGCCGGCGCTCAGGAAGTGGTAGCGCGCCGCGGCCTTCAGGCCCTGCGCCGTCGCGTCGTGCGGCTCAAGATAGTGCTGGAACCACCCCTCGAGCCCGGTCTCGAGCGAGCCGCGGAGCCATCCGTTCCCGACCGGGTCGAACGGCAGGATGGACACGCGCGGGGTGAAGTTGACGAACGAAATGTGGGAAAGGCGGTCGTGGCCCTCGACGTTGTTCTGCGCGCCGCCGCCGCCCTGGAGCGAAAACACCACGGTGGCCTGCTGGAAGGACTTTTCGGCATCGAAGGCGAGTGCGGTCGCCGCCGCGCCGCACACCGCCGCGGCGATCGCCAGCGCTGCCACAACGCTCAGAGCGCGTGAAAGAATCATCGCGACCGGTGGCCGGTGGGGGGTGTCGGGGGGAGCGGCGTTCGCTCCCCCCGACGTTGACTCAGTCGTCCTATCGGGCGATTGGCCTCCGAGCGAGTCAGCACCCGTTGGTGCTGGTGGCACCGGCCGGGTTCAGCCACGCCGCCCGTACAGTAGAGCACGATTCGATCCAGGGAACGGAAGGCCGCTTCCCGAGGGAGCGGGTCTGACCCGCGACCGCTCAGGAGGAGCGCTTGACCTCGTCGGCGAGCCGGCAGAAGGCGCAGATCGTGCCCGTCGTCACCTGCCCGCACCGCTCGCATTCCTCGAGCCGCACGGTCTCGGACCGCTCGAACGCCGCGCGCGCCTTCTCGAGGAATCCGAAGAGGAAGTTATGCTTCGCCCCCGGGGAGACCGCCTCCATCCGGCTCAGGATCTCCTTGTGGGCGATCGACGTCGCGCCCCTGGCGAAGGGGCATTCCTCCACGATGTAATCGATCTTACGCAGGAATGCGTACGCGGCCGTCTCGCGCTCCGAAAGCCGGTAGAGCGGCTTCACGCGGCGGGCCAGCCTCCTGTGAGTGGACGGTAACGCGGGCGACTGGCGCGACAGCGCGTCGGTCTGCCACTGCATGACCGATCCCAGCAACGTCGCCGCCTCGTCGTCGAGGTTGTGCCCCGTCGCCACCACGGGAAAGCCGTGATCGAGCGCCGCCTTGTTCATCAGGTAGCGCTTCGACAAGCCGCACCCGGAGCACGCCGGCCGGCGCGTGACCTTCTGCATGACGGGCACCGGCGCGCCGACCGCCTCTGCCACGGAGGAGACGATCAGGGGCACGCCGCGCGCGGCGGCGAACGCCTCACACTTCGCCTTCGACTCGACGGAGTAGTCGTGGATGCCGAGGTCGAGGTAGAGGCCGGAAGTCTGGTAGCTCTCTTCGATCAGCACGTCCCAGAGCGCGAGCGAGTCCTTGCCGCCCGAGACGGCGACCAGCACGCGTTCGTCGCGGGTGAACATGCGGTGCTTGCGTACCGCCGCGGCGACCTGGCGGCGGAAGAAGGTCAGGAAGTCGGGCGTGCAGAACGCGGCGTTGTGCCGCCGCAGCTCCAGGATCGCCGTGTCGCCGCACTTCGTGCACTTCACGGGAGGTGCCCGGGCCCGACCCCGCCGCCGGACATGACCGGACGCAGCTCGACCGTGTCGGTGTCGTCCAGCATCACGTCACCCGTGAGCAGCTCGTCACCGCGGATGATCAGAACCGTCTCCGGGATGATCCGGAGCTCCTTCAGCACGTCCTTCACGCGGCGGGGCCCGGCCACGTCGACCTCGCGGCGGGGATTGCGCAGCACCACCTTCATCACGGGCGCGGAAAGCTCGGCGACGCCTTCACCCCGCGGATCTGCCCGAGGTGTATGGCATCGTGGCTCGCCTGGAGCATCCACCACTGCGCGAGGTTCAGCTCACCGAGACTGAAATGCTTGAACCGGAGCGGCCGCGGATCGAGCCCGGCGATCTTCTCGATCGACTGGCGGCTCCGCGCGCGGACTGCGCGCAGATCGGCGAGCAGCCGCGAGAGCGCTAGGCCGCCCTCGGGACGGACGGCCGGCGGCGCAGCCATGCCCTCCGTCGGCACCGACGGAAGCGGTTCGAATCCGGCGAGGTCAGTCGGGTACGGCGCGATTACGCCCGCCGCTTCGGCCTCGCGCGTCAGCTTCGTCGTGAGCTTGCCGGTGTGCGTCTCCGCGATAGCGAGATGGTTCAGGATCTCCCCGATCGACCATTCGCTCTCGGCCGGCCGCCAGTCGGCCTGACTCTGGCTCAGGCCGTCCGCTTCGTTCAGCACCTTCGAGCGGACCGCTTCCATCTCGTTCCAGATCTTGTCGATCGCGGGCGGGAGCGCCATGCCGTCCCTCCTCGCCGGGATTATACCCTCCGGCGGCCTCGGGACTTACTTGGAGGCGAGATACATCGGGCCGGTCGGCGCCGGCACGCCGCCGGCGGGCTCGAGCGTGACGGCGAACTGCGCGACCTCCGGCCCACCGGCGAGCGGCTCGACACGCGCGCTCCCCCGACCCTCGGCGTCCACGCCGAAGAGCCCCGCGGGAATCGGCTTTCCGCCGACGACCGCCCACAGCTCGTAGGCTTTGCCCTGCGGCGCGGGCGGCAGGCCGCCCGCCACCAAGATGCCCCCGTCGCGCTCGTTCCAGATCATCCGCCCCTGTGCCTTCGGGCTCGGCTCGAGGCCGGCGAGCGTGATGATGCGTGTCGCCGGATCCCGCAGCAGCGCGAGCGCCTGCCGCTGCTGGCTGATCTGCTCGCGCAGCGCCGAAGCCTCGCGCGCCATCTCGCCGAGCCGCTGCTCATACCGGGCGCTCACGTACGTGGCCACCACCGACGCGATCAGCCCCGCCGCCACCGCCACGCTCGCGACCCACTTGAGCCCCGGCCCGAGGCGCGCGGGACGGGGTCGGCGCGCGCGCGACCGCGCGAGGCGCTCCATCAGGGCGCGCTTCACACGCGGCGGTGGGACCTCACGGAGATCCACGGCGGGCTGCACAAGCGCCTCGCGGCACTGCGCCAGCGCGTGCTCGCACTCCGTGCAGCCCCGCGCCAGATGCGCCTCGAAGCGCGTGAGATCGTCGCCGTCGAGCGCGCCGAGCGCGTAGCAGGCCGCCAGCTCGTCGAAGGGCTCGTGGGTCGGGCTCACCGGCGCGGTCCCATGAGGCTGCGCAGTTTGTCCATGCCCAGGCGCATCCGGGTCTTCACCGTGCCCAGGGGTTGGTTCAAGCGCCCGGCGATCTCGGTTTGCGTCAGACCATCGAAGTACGCCAGCTCGATGATCTCCCGCTGATTCTGCGGGAGCTGCCCGAGCGCGCCGCGGACGGCTCCCCGCTCCTCGGCGCCCACGCCAGGATCCCGCCCCGGCTCCCGGGCCGCAGTCACCACCTGGGTCAGCGCGCCCGCGGTCATCTCACTTCTTCTACGAATGGCACGCGCCCGGTCGATTCCCCGGCTCTTGGCCCGCACGACGACCCAGGCCTCCGGGCTGCCGCGCTTGGGGTCGTAGTCGGCCGCCGACTGCCAGATCTCCCAGAACACCTCCTGGAAGACCTCTTCGGCCTCGGCGG
>QHRS01000197.1 GCA_003221435.1 Candidatus Rokuibacteriota bacterium | reverse complement strand
TTGCTCGCTCCCACTGAGCGAGGCTGATCCCCTCGGGCGGGAGACCTTTCATGGGGGCGGTGAGGTCCGCCGCAGGAGCGGCAGCCGCCGGGCCAAGTGCGATGTTGATTTCTGTGGCCTCTGTGGGTGAAGCGAGGATAGCCCTCTCGATGACGTGCTTGAGCTCGCGGATGTTGCCCGGCCACGGGAACTGGCGGAGCGCCGCCATGGACGCCTCGCTCAACCGCGACACGTGCTTGCCGTACTTGGGGCTGAACCGCTTGACAAAGAACTCGGCGAGGAGCGGGATGTCCTCGCCCCGCTCCCGGAGCGGCGGGAGATGGATGGCGAGAACGGCCAGCCGGTAGTAAAGGTCCTTCCGAAAGGCTCCCGCCGCCATCGCCGCGGTAAGGTCCTTGTTGGTCGCGGCGAGGATCCACGCGTCCACCTTCCGATCACGCACGCTCCCGATGCGCCGGACGGTCCGCTCCTCGATCGCCCGCAGCAGCTTGCCCTGAAGCGACAGATCCAGGTCGCCCACCTCGTCCAGGAAGACGGTGCCGCCCTCGGCCGCCTCGATGAGGCCGACCTTCGAGTCGCGGGCGTCCGTGAACGAGCCCTTCTCGTAGCCGAACAGCTCGCTCTCGATCAGGGTCGGCGGAAGCGACATGCAGTCGATCTCGATGAAGGGATGGCGCGCGCGGCGGCTCTGCATGTGCAGGGCCCTGGCCACCAGGCTCTTTCCCGTTCCCGTCTCGCCCGTGAGGAGCACCGGCGGGGCCTCCTCTTCGAGCGAGGCCAGGTGCTTGATCTGCTCGAAGGTCTGCTGCATCGTCTGGCAGCGGCCGATCAATCCCTCGAACTCGAAGTCGCGGGTTTCCTTCTCGCGGTAGTAGAGCACCTCCTGCCTCAGGCGCGAGTTCTCCTGGGCGCGCTCCACCAGGATCTTCAGCTCGTCGAGGTCGATCGGCTTCTTGAGATAGTCGAGGGCGCCGAGCTTCATCGCCTCGACCGCCCCTTCGATCGTTCCGTACGCCGTCATCATCACGACCGCGATGTACGGATCGTAATTCCGGATCTTCTTCAGTAGCTCGAGACCGGTCAGCTTCGGAAGCCTGAAGTCGACGAACACGAGGTCCGGATGGAGCTTCTCGATCAGCTCGAGCGCGCGGTCCCCATCCTCGGCGACCTCGGCCTCCCAGCCGTGCTCGAGGAGAAAGAGCTTGATCGATCGGGCCAGGGTCTTCTCGTCGTCGACGATCAGGACGGTGAAACGCGCCATCACGCCTCCCGGGCCGTGTCCGTGGCGGAGGTCGGCAGCGTGATCGTCACGACCGTCCCCTCGCGTTCCCTGCTGGCGATCGTCAGGCTCCCCCTGTTCTGCTCGACGAACCGCTTGGCGATGGCCAGGCCGAGTCCCGTTCCATCCGCCTTCGTCGTGAAGAACGGCTCCGACACATGGGCCAGGGCCGTCTCGGCGATCCCCTCGCCCGTGTCAGCGATGGAGATCTCGATCCGCGCGCCCGTGTCCGAGCGGCCAGCGACCGCGGCGATCGACAGCGTGCCGCCCTTCGGCATCGCTTCCAGAGCGTTCGAGATGACCTCCAGGAACGCCTGCTCGATCTGGAACGAGTCGACCCACGCGTCGGGCAGACCGGGTTTCACCGCCACCTTCACGTCGACACCCTGCCGCGCGAGCTTTTCGGAAAAGACCGCCAGCACCCGCTCGATGACGTCGCCGACCTTCTGGCCCACGGGTGAGAAGGGCACGGGCTTGGTGAAATCGAGAAGGTGACTGATCCGCTTCTCGAGACGGTCGACCTCGGCGATGATCGCCAGCAGGTGCTCCCGCTGCGGGCTGATCGCGGGGAGCTGGTGCAGACTCAACTGGGCCACCGCCCTGATGCTCGCCAGCGGGTTGCGCAGTCCGTGGGCGACGGCGGCCGACATCTGGCCGAGGGAGGCGAGCTTCTCGGACTGAATGATCTCTTCCTGCGCCCGCTTGAGCCGCTCCGCCATCTTGGCGAACTCCCGCGCGAGGCCGGCAAGCTCGTCCCGCGAGCGGATCTCGATGGCGCGGGCCCGAACGAACTCGCCCCGGCCGAGCATCTCGATCATCGTCTTCAGTTCCCCGACCGGCCGGGCGGAGAAGAGGATGCCGAAGACGGCGGAGGAGACGATGATCAGGATCAGGACCATCGTGGTGGACCGCTCGGTGGCCTGAAGATTCCTGAACGCGCGCTGGATGTTGTGAGTCCTCGAGGCGCTGTAGATCGCCTTGACGGTCCCGTCCAAGGCGGGAAGCAGCCGGCCGTTGACCTCGACCTGGATCAGCCGGGAGGCCTGCTCGTGCTTTCCGTCCCGGTAGAGGGCGAAGGCCCGTCGCGCCACCCTATCGATCTCGCCGTCGAGCCGCTCGAGGACGCCGGCCAGCCGCAGGTCCTCGGGGTCCGTGGTCGCCTTCGTCCACGCCTCCATCTGTGGATGGAGGAGCGTGTCGAGCCGCTCGAACTCCACGTCGGCCTGCGTGTCCCAGCCGGTCAGGTAATCCCGGACCTTGCGCAGCTTCCGGTAGAGGACCGACTCCACGTCAGCGAACACCCGCGCCCTGGAGAGGCTCTCGCCGAGGGTCGTGAGGGCCCGAGTCTCCTCCCGGAGGTTCCACAGGGCCTGGGCGGCGATGATCGCCAGGGGGACAACCATGATGGAGAAGGCCAGCAAGAGCTTCTTCTTGAACGTCATGTTCCTGGCACTATGCCCCTCGCCCTGGAAGCATGTCAACGAGGGCCTCCCCCGCCGCGCGAGCCCCAGGATCAGGCATGTTACAGTAGGTCATCCGGGGTGCGGGAGGCGTGTCCTTGCGCGGGGCGTTCATCACATTCGAAGGTGTCGAGGGCTCAGGGAAGACCACCCAGGCGCGTCACCTCGCCACGTTCCTCGGGGATCGAGGCCGGCAGGTTTGCCTGACGAGTGAGCCCGACGGCACCCCCCTGGGGCTCCGCGTGCGGGCGCTGTTCGAGGCCGACCCGGCGCAGCCGACCCCACTGGCCGAGATGTTCCTCTTTCTGGCGGCCCGCCAGCAGCACGTCACCCGGGTGATCCGCCCCGCGCTCGAGCGCGGGGAGATCGTCATCTCCGACCGGTACATCGATGCGACAGTCGCGTACCAAGGCTACGGCCGCGGCGTGGACATCGAGACGATCAAGCAGCTCAACCTGCTTGCGACCGAAGGCGTGCTGCCGGACCTGACGCTGGTGCTGGATCTCCCCGCGGGGGTGGGCATCGGGCGGATCGCGGACCGCGCCCACGACTCCTTCGAGCAAATGGGTCTGGCGTTCCACGAGCGGGTGCGCGCGGGCTATCTCGAGATCGCGCGCGAGGAAAAAGATCGCGTCGCGGTGGTTGCGGGCGACCAGGGCGAGGAAGAAACCCGGAAGGCCATCCGAGCCCTCGTCGAAGAGCGCCTGGGCGAGGTCCTGCGTGGCGGTTGAGCACCCGTTGCTCGCGCGCGCCCTGGTCTCGCGCCGTGTGGCGCACGCGTACGCCTTCATCGGGCCGGAAGGGTCCGGGCGGCGCGCGGCCGCGCTCGAGTTCGCGCGCGCCCTGCTCGGCGTCGCCCGGCCGGCGCACCCGGATCTGCACGTCATCGTGCCCACCCCTCCCGAGGACAAACCGAAGGGCCCGAAGGCGATCCGCATCGCCGACGTCCGGGCGCTCGAGCGGACGGCATCGCTGTGCCCGGTGGTCGGACCGTGGAAGGTCTTCATCATGGAAGACGCCGACCGGATGACCGGCGAGTCGCCGCAGGCCTTTCTCAAGACGCTGGAGGAGCCGCCGGCCGGGACCGTGATCATCTTGATCCTGTCCCGCGCGCGGGCGGTGCCGGCGACGGTGCTCTCGCGCTGCCAGATCGTCCGCTTTCAACCCGTGCCGACCCAGGCCGAGGCCGCCGACCGCGCGGCGGTGCTTACCATGTTTCGCGAAGTGGAGGAGCAGGGCGCGGACGCGATGTTCCGTCACGCCCAGGCGGTCGACCGGGACCGGCACCGGGCGGAGGCGATGGTGGAGGCCGTCTGGCTCTGGTACCGCGACCTCTTACGTGCGAAGGCCGGCGTCGCCGCGGCCGAGCAGGTCGCACGCGAGGCGGAGGGGCGGACGCTGGGTGAGATCGTCGCCGGACTCGCCCTGTGCCGCCAGGCGTGGCGCGCCCTCGGCGTGAACGTGTCACCGCGACTGACTCTCGAAATCGTGTTGAGCCGCCTCGCGCTCAGGGCGGCATGAGGACGGAGAGCATGGACAGTCCCGCAGTGGAATACCTGATCGGTGTTCGGCTGCGTGAGACCGCGCAGGTGGACGACTACAAGATGACGGGATTCGACCTCCACGTCGGCGACTTCTGCATCGTCGAGACAGCCAACGGCGCCGCGATCGGCGAGGTGCGCCGGCCCATGCGCGAGCTGCCCGACTTCAAGAAGACGCAGCTCTACAGGCGAGTCGTGGGCAAGGCGACGACGTCGGAAGCGCAGGAGTGGCGCGGGCGCCGCGAGCGCGAGCAGCGGGCGATCGAGACCTGCCGGGCGAAGGCGCGGGACAAGAGCCTCCAGCTCAAGGTCATCGACGTCGAGATCGAGCCAGGTGACTCGCGGGTCACGGTGTTCTTCAACGCCGCGGAGCGCGTGGACTTCCGTGATCTCGTCCGGGACCTTGCGCGCGAGTTCCACGCCCGCATCGAGATGCGCCAGGTCGGCGCGCGCGACACGACGAAGATCATGGACGGCATCGGGCCATGCGGGCGCCAGCTCTGCTGCTCCTCGTACCTGCGCAAGTTCGAGCCGATCTCGGTGAAGATGGCCAAGGCGCAGGAGATGCCGCTGACGGACACCCGGTTGCTCGGCAACTGCGGCCGGCTCAAGTGCTGCCTCCTCTACGAGTTCTCGACCTACGAGGAGCTGCGCGCCCGGCTGCCGCGCGTCAATACACCCTGTCAGGCCTCGTGCGGCGGCGGTGGGTGCATGACGGGGAAGGTGAAGTCGCTGCGAGTCCTGAAGGAGACCGTGGTCGTGGGCTTCCCGGACGGCACGGAGGCCGAGGTCCCGCTCGATCAGCTCACGTGGGAGGGGCGCGCGCACATCAAACCGCAGCTCGAGCAGCAGGGAGACACCGGGGCGCAGTGACCGCGAGGGCGACCTTCTATCTCACCACGCCGATCTACTACGTGAACGCGCGCCCCCACCTGGGGCACGCGTACACGACGATCGCCGCGGATGCGATGTGCCGGTACCGACGGCTCGCGGGCGACCGCGTCTGGTTCCTGACCGGCACCGACGAGCACGGCGACAACATTGCGCGCGCGGCGGCGAAGGCCGGCGTCTCACCGCAGGCGTATGCGGACGAGATCTCCGCCGCGTTCCGCGACGCGTGGCGCCGACTCGGCATCTCGAGCGACGATTTCATCCGCACGACCGAACCCCGCCATCAGACGGTCGTCCAGGCGATCCTCCAGAAGCTCTACGACGCCGGCGAGATCTACTTCGGCAAGTACGGTGGCCTCTACTGCTTCGGGTGCGAGCGGTTCTACACCGAGAAGGAGGCTGTCGACGGCAACTGTCCCCAGCATCTCACGGCGCTCGAGTTCATCGAGGAAGAGAACTACTTCTTCAGGATGTCCAAGTATCAGGACTGGCTGATCGCGTACATCGAGGCGCGGCCCGACCTGATCCGGCCCGAGCGGTATCGCAACGAGGTCCTCGGGTTCCTCCGCGACCCGCTGCAGGACCTCTCGATCAGCCGGCCGAAGAGTCGGCTCGAGTGGGGCATCCCACTGCCGTTCGACGACCGGTTCGTTACCTACGTCTGGTTCGACGCGCTGATCAACTACGTCTCGGCCCTCGGCGGCCCGGGCGCCCCGGCCTGGGAGACCTTCTGGCCCCACGTCGAGCACCTGATCGGCAAGGACATCCTCAAGCCGCACGGCATTTACTGGCCCTGCATGCTGAAGGCGGCGGGGATGCCGGTCTATGCGCACCTGAATGTGCACGGGTACTGGAACCTGGGCGGCGGCAAGATGTCGAAATCGATCGGCAACGTCGTCGAGGCGTTTCAGCTCACCGACAAGTACGGGCACGACGCGTTCCGCTACTTCCTGATGCGCGAGATGACGTTCGGGCTCGACGCGAACTTTTCCGAGGAGTCGCTCGTCGGGCGGCTCAACGCGGATCTCGCCAACGACCTGGGCAACCTCGTGAGCCGCGCGACGACGATGATCGCGAACTTCGCCGGTGGCGTGGTCTCGCCCCATGGTGATCCGGGGCCCCAGGCGGCGGTCGTACGGGACACGCTCGACAAGGTCCGGCGCGACGTGGACGACGCCATGCGCGCGTTCGCGCTCCAGCGGGCGCTCGTCGCGATCTGGGAGTTCATCGCCATCGTCAACGGCTACATCGACGCCGTCCAGCCGTGGGCGCTCGCCCGGGATCCGGCGCGGCGGGAGCGCCTCGATGGCGCGCTCTACACGCTCGCGGAGTCCCTGCGCTGCCTCGCGATCCTGCTCGATGCGTTCATCCCGGGTACGGCGGCGAAGATCCGGGAGGTGCTCGGGCTCGCGCCCCAGGCGCTCGCCGATCTTCGGTGGGGCGGTCTCCTGCCCGGCACGAGAGTCTCGAAGGCCGGGGCGCTCTTCCCCAGAATAGTGGCTCCCGTCGGCATCCATCCGGAAGGGGCGCCGGGTGCCCCGCGCGTCGGCTCGGTGGCGATGGACGTGGAGGGGGAGAAGGACGCGGGACACGAACCCGCGGGCGCGCGGAAGACGGACGCTTCGGCCGCCGCCCCGCGCATCCCGATCGACGCGTTCGCGAAGATCGATCTGCGCGTGGCGCAGGTGCTGTCCGCGGAGCCCGTGCCGAAGTCGAGGAAGCTCCTGAAGCTCCGGGTGGACGTGGGCGAAGTCGCCCCGCGCACGATCGTCGCGGGGATCGCCGAGCGATCGTCATCGTCGCGAACCTGGAGCCGACGACGCTGATGGGGGTCGAGTCCGACGGCATGCTGCTCGCGGGCTCGGCCGACGGCAAGCTGGCAGTCCTCGCGCTCGACCGGGACCTCCCGCCGGGCGCTCGAGTCAGATAGGGCACCGCGTGTCGATCCCGTACGAGGCCGGCCGATTCGTCGCCCAGACGAGTACCCTGGCCTGGATCCGGCGGTGGGGGATCTCCGTCGCGTCGTTCGTCGGCGGGTGCCTGGCGCTCTTCGTCTTCCAGCGCGGCCTCCCCGCCCTCGGCTGGATCATCGGCTATGTGCTGCTCCTGTGGCTGTTGGTCGGCGTGATCACGCAGGTGCGCCAGCCGCTGCTCGCGCGCGGCCGGGGGATGATCGTGACCGCCGCGGACTACACGATTCAGACGCTGTACCACGGGCTGCTCCTCTTCGCCCTGCCCGCGTACTACGCGAGCGCCACGGCCAGCTCGGTGAACATCACGTTCGTCGCGCTGCTGCTCGTGCTGATCCTGCTCGCCACGTTCGACCCCTTGTACCAAGCCGTCGTGCACCCGCGCCCGTGGCTCAACTACGTCTTCTTCCTCGTCTCGACCTTCGCCGCTACCGCGGTGGCGCTGCCGCTCATCGGCGTGCCGCCCCACATCTCGCTCCTCGTGAGCGCGTGGGTCTCGGTCGCGGCGCTGGCCCCGACGATGCGCCGCGCGCGGCAGTGGCCGTGGGGGCGCGCCCTCGTCGTGGTCGGGATGCTCGGGATCGGCGCGGCGGTGGGGGTCAGCCAGGCCCGGCTCTGGGTGCCGCCCGCGCCTCTGACCGTCGCGCGCGCGGCGCTCACGTGGTCGCTCGACAAGCTCGAGCCCGGCGAGCCGCTCGGCTCCCGAGTCTCCGTCTCGGATCTTCGCCGCTTCGGCGGCGTCTTCGCGTACACGGCCATCTATGCGCCCACAAGCCTGCAGCAAGCCATCGTGCACGTGTGGAGCCGGGACGGCCGGGTGGTCAACGTCGTCCGACTCTCGCCCGTGCACGGGGGCCGGCGGGAAGGGTTCCGGACCTACTCGCACAAGACCGACTTCGGCGCCATCCCCGTCGGGCGATGGACCGTCGATGTGATGACCAGCTCG
The DNA here is from genome assembly GCA_003221435.1 of Candidatus Rokuibacteriota bacterium. Lineage (GTDB taxonomy): Bacteria > Methylomirabilota > Methylomirabilia > Rokubacteriales > CSP1-6 > AR9. The sequence goes on along the minus strand of QHRS01000197.1, from coordinate 3,236 downwards.
GGCCAGCTGATCGGCCGCCTCCGGTTCCGCGTGGTCGAGTGACACGCGCCCTCGTCCTCGCGCTCGTCCTCTGCCAATCGCTCGGCGGCGCCGGCGCCGCCGAGCGCCATGTCGTGCTGATCTCGATCGACGGGTTGCGTCCGGCGTTCTATCTCGACGACGCCTACGGAGCGCCGAACCTGCGGGCGCTCCTGAAGGCCGGCGCCCACGCGCGCGCGGCCGAGCCGGTCTTCCCCTCCGTCACCTATCCCGGCCACGCCTCGATCGTGACCGGCGTGCGGCCCGTGCATCACGGCATCGCCTTCAACGTGCGGTTCGATCCGGCGGAAACGCGGCTCCCTTGGTACGCCGACGCGACGGACCTGAAGGCGCCGCCAATCTGGGAGTGGGCGCGTGCCGCCGGGCTCAGGACCGCTGCGCTGTCGTGGCCGTCGACCGTCGGGGCGCCCATCGACGCGCTCGTCCCCGAGCAGGACTACTACTGGCGTACGGAGCCGCTCGAGCTGCTCCTCCGGTCGAGCACCCCGGGGCTGTTCGAGCGTGTCGGCGTGAGGCCGCGCGCCGACATGTTCACGGACGTGGCGAAGTGGGACGCCTTCCTCACCCAGACGGCGGGGGCCATCATACGCCGCGATCGGCCGCGCCTCCTCCTGCTGCATCTGATCGAGACCGACTACCGGCAGCATCGAGACGGGCCGGACGGCGACCTCGTCAAGGCGGCGCTCGGCCGAATCGACGCCCACGTCGGGACGGTCCTGCAGGCGGTGCGAGACGCCGGCCTCGCCGAGCGCACCGCCGTGATCGTCACCGGCGATCACGGCTTCGCGCCGTTCAGCGCGGTCGTCTTTCCCAACGCCGTGCTCACGCGCGCAGGGCTGCGGCCGTGCCCCGGGGCCGAAAGCGGCTGGCGGACGACCGTCCACGTCGCGGGGGCGGCGGCGGCGGTGTTCGTGAACCCCCCCGGGGACGTGGAGGCGATCGGGGCGGCCGAGGCCGCGCTGCGCGCAGAGGCGCCCGGGCGCTACACGATCGTCACGCGGGAGCAGCTCGATCGGCTCGGCGCCATGCCCACCGGGGCGGCGTTCGCCCTGGAGGCGGCGCCCGGATACGGGATGAGCGGCGCCTGCGACCGCGGGGTCACCGCGCCGTCGCGCGGGGGCACCCACGGCTTTCTGCCGTCCCGCCCCGACATGACGACCGGATTCATCGCGGCGGGCGACGGGGTGCGCGGGGGTGGGGCCCTCGCGTGGATCCGGCTGATCGACATCGCGCCAACGGCGGCCCGCCTCCTCGGCGTGACGCCACCGCTGCCGGTCGAGGGCCGGGTGCTCGAAGAGATCCTGCGATGACCGAGCTGTTCGACACCCATGCCCATCTGCACTTTCCCGAGTTCGCCACCGACCTCGACGCGGTGCTGGAGCGGGCGCGCGCCGCGGGCGTCCGCCACATGGTGACGATCGGCACGGACGTCGAAACGTCGCGCGCGGCGATCGAGCTGGCTTTGCAACACCCTGACATCTCGGCCGCCGTGGGCGTGCATCCCCACGAGGCCGCCGGGGCCGGGGAGGACGCCCTCGCGGAGATCGAGCGGCTCGCGCGCTCCTCGCCCAAGGTCGTCGCGATCGGAGAGACCGGTCTCGACTTCTTCCGCAACCTGTCGCCCCGTGAGTCGCAGGAGCGTGTCTTCCGCTGGCAGCTCGGCCTGAGCCGGCGCGTGGAGAAGCCCGTGATCGTCCACTGCCGGGACGCCCACGCCGAGACGCTGGCGATCCTGGCCGAGGAGGATGTCTCGCGCACCGGGGGGATCATGCACTGCTTCTCGGGCGATGCGGACGTCGCGCATCGCGTGCTCGACCTCGGTCTCATGATCTCGATCGCCGGGCCGGTCACGTATCCCAACGCGCGCGCGCTGCCGGAGGTCGTGCGGCTCCTGCCGAAGGATCGGCTCGTCATCGAGACCGATTGCCCGTTCCTGCCGCCCCAGGGGTACCGCGGCAAGCGCAACGAGCCGTCCTACATCGCCGTGACCGCCGCGCGCGTTGCGGAGCTGCGGGGCGAGCCGCTCGAGCTGACCGCCGAGCAGACCACCGCCGCCGCGCGGCGGCTGTTCGGCCTGCCGTGAGGCTCCGCGACGCGGGCTGTTTCATCCGCGGCCGCCTCTCTGTCGGACTCGCGCGGGCGCTGAACGCCCGGCGCCGCCCCGAGCGCGTCGCGGCGCTGCCGCTCGAGACCGTCCTGGCGCTGCGCGACCCGAGCGTGGTCGACCTCGCCCGCGTGTTGGAAGGCCGCGGGAACGCCGAGCGTGAGGCGCTGGTCGCGCGCTATCTCAGTGCCCGCGGCGTCGTGTTCGAGACGCAGCGGTTCAACACATTCGAGGGCAGCGGGGCGAATTATGTCATCGAGGTCGGCGCCGGCGATCGCGTCCTTGTGCTGATTGCCCACCACGACGCCGTGCCCGGCAGCCCCGGGGCCAACGATAACGCCGCGGCGGTCGGCATCCTGCTGAAGCTGCTCGCGCGGACCGCGGCTGCGCCGCCCCGCGACCTGCGCGTCCGCCTTCTCTTCACGGCCGCCGAGGAGCTGGGCTACCTGGGCGCGCGCGCCTACGTGCGAGCGACCGAGCTTCGGGGCGTCGCCGGCGTGCTGAGCCTCGAGCTCTGCGGCATCGGTGACAGTCTCGCGCTGTGGGACGCGCCCGCCGAGACGGATCTGACGCGGGGCTTCGCCCGGGCGGTCGAAGGGCTCGGCTATCGCCGGGATGAGACGTACCACACCGTCGGGCGCATTCCGGTCTTCGGGAGCGACCACCGGGCGTTTGCCGACGCCGGCATCCCCGCCCACGGGCTCACGGTCATTCCCGGCGATGAGGCGGAGGGACTACGCCGGTTCATCTTCAACCCGTGGCGCAGCGTGTTCCGGCAGCTGGTTCACCGCCCGCGGCCGTTCGACACCTATCACACGCCCCGCGACCGTTCTGACACCCTCGAGCCCGCCGCGCTCGACCGGGTCGGAGCCGCCCTGGATGCCCTGATCCGCACGTTCTGACGCTCCGCCGCCTGGGCGGGTCGCGTTGATAAACGCCAGGGAGTGCCGCCTGATTCCTTCTTCTGCCTCCTAGGATGGCTCCGGGGCGATACCGGCGAGGATCAGGCGGCTCCGGGGCGCGTCGGCTTCCGGCACCATCACGACGATCTCGCCCTGGGAGCCGACGCTGAACGGGTGCACGGACTGGGCCA
>QHRS01000185.1 GCA_003221435.1 Candidatus Rokuibacteriota bacterium | reverse complement strand
ACCGGTCCGTAGACTGCGGCGATCGACCAGCGCGGCGTATCGAAGACCTTGGGGCTCGGAGCCGCCCTGACCGGCGATCGAGAGTCCGAGGCCGAGCACGGATCGGCCCTCGACGTTGGTTCGCACGCGCGGATGCCCCAGAGCGAGTGGCATGGCTCCGTCGATTCCCCACCACGCGTGATCCGTGTCGAGCCCGAGCGTGGCCGCGACCGGACCGCGGGTGAGCGGCGCCCGCAACCACGCCGGACCGGCAGCATCGTCGTCTCCCGCGCGGGCCGCCGGCGCCAGGAACGCGAACAACGCCGTCGACACGAGCGCTCGAATCCATCCGCAATCGCAGGTGCCTCGAATCGCGATCAAGGTCGTCTCCTTTCTCGTGGTTCTCGCCCGGGGTTCCCCTTTGCCGTCCCGGGATCCGTCTTGGTCAGCAGCTCACGCAATCCTTCGCGCGACGCTCCCATCGGCGCCTCGCCGCGAAGGATTCGCTCGTTGATCCGCTCGCGCATCCGCAGCAGGGCCGGGTCCGCGGCGCCGGCCCGGGTCGCTGCCAGCACCGTGCTCGACGCGCTCACCACGGGAATGCCGCGGGCCACGAAGTCGGACAGCACGATCAACGGTATCACGAGCGACCCGGACGGCCGCGCGCGTTTGAGGCTCACGAGCGAGTCCTCCGGGACTCCCGCCAGCAGCGCCCCGGCGCCGGCATCGAGCTCGGCGGGACGCGCGTTCGGACCGAGGGCACGACGCGCCGCCACCAGGCCGGCGGCATGCCGGCGGACCGCCTGGAGAATCGCCGCTCCGCTCGCCTGGCGACTCGCGCCTTCGAGCGCGCGCGCCACGAGCGGCGACGTCGGCAGACCCTGCGCCGCCGCCGACTGCACGACCTCGATCACCTGAGTCGCCAGCTCGGGACCGAGTCGAGCGCGCAGGCGCGCCTCCTCGGACTCGTCGCCGAAAGAAGTCGCGGGTGCGATCAGAAACCATGTTCCCATCGCCACCGCGAGTATCCGGATCACAGCGGACCCCCCTCGCCGACCACCACCAGCGAGTTCCGGCGCCCGAAGCTCGCCTCGGCCGCCAGCGGTGCGGAGGGATCGGGCGCCCAGTCCGAGCCGTCGATCACGAATGCGTACGCGTGCAAGCCGCGCTCGAGCGGGACCTCGGCGATCCAGGTATCGCCGAGCGTCGCCCGCCTCAGCGGTGTCGCCTCGGGGTTCCAACCGTTGAAGTCGCCGACCAGTGACACGCGCGACGCCCCGGGCGCACGGAACACGAAGGTCACCGCCGTCGCCCCGGTGAAGGCGCCGATGCCGCGCGCGGTCTGCCTGGCGACCACGGTCGTGCTTCGCGGGGATCCGATCGACGCGCCGCGCGACGCCGCCCACCACGCCCCTGCCCCGGCGCCGATCCCGAGCACCATGATCAGGCTCGCGACCGCGAGCAGCGGCCGCATCCGGATCGCGTCGGGATCCATCCACCAGCCGCTCCATCGCGAACGCCGCGGCGCCGGTTCCTCGCGCAGCCGCGCGATCACTTGCTCGCGCGCGCGCTCCTCGCCTGCGATCGGTCGCCGGTACGCGTCGCGCACCTGATCATCCCACCGGTCATCGTGATCCATCGTCGTCCAACTCCTTCCATCGCTCCCGCACCTGATCGCGGGCGCGCTTTACGCGCATCTTGAGCGCCGACACGCTCGCTCCCGTGATCCGTGCAATCTCCTCGTACTCCAGACCCTCACCGAGCTTGAGCAGGAACGCCTCGCGATGCGGCTCGTCGAGCCCGGCGATCGCTCGGACCAGCCGCGATCGCAACTCGAGCACGGCGGTCCCGTCGCGCGCGGTCACCGTGTCGGGATCCATCGCATCCGCCGTCCGCAGACGCTGCGCACCCATGCGCGTCGCCGCCGTCCGGCAGCGATTGACCAGGATCCGGAACAGCCAGGGACGGAACTGCTGGCGCTCCTGATACCGACCGAGCGAGCGATAGGCTCTCAGCAGGGTTTCCTGCACCACGTCCTCCGCCTCCATCCGGTCGCCGAGCACGTGCGCCGCGTAGCGTAAGCACGCGGCGTGATACCGGGCCACCAGATCCGCAAACGCCCCGGCATCCCCCGCGACCACGCGAACCACCAACTCGGCATCGGTCATCGGCTTGTCGACCATCGGGCGCGGGGTCATCCCAAGCCTCGCGCCCGACGGATCCGCGCTTCATTGCCGCAACAAGACCAGCTGGCGTGCCATCACTCGTCCCCGCATCTCGAGCCGGTAGAAGTAGACACCGGCGGCTGCCCGCGAACCGTCATCGCGCCGGCTGTTCCACGCCAACTCGGTGGTCCCGGGCTGGAGGCGGCCGCGGAACACGGTGCTCACGCGCCGGCCGTTGATGTCGAACACCGAAACCTTAGCGTCCCCCCCGACTTCGAGGGAGATCGAGAAACGGGATTCGTTGACGAACGGATTGGGACGGCTCGGCGACAGCACCTTATCGAGCGAATCGGTCGGAGGCGGGCCCCATCCCGTGGTGTCGTTGACAACCAGGAACCCCACCGGAATGTGATGTGTCACCGTCGAGTCGCCCTCGAGCGTGATCGCGAGATCCATGAGGTGGTGCCCCTCGCGTTGCAGGCCGAGCTCGAAGCGCTGCGTCCAGAAGCCCACGGTGTCGCCGCAGGCGGGTCCCGGGGACAGGGTGATCGCGAGGTGGCTGGTGTCGATCACGCTCGCCACGCTCCACACCGGACAATTGAAGGGAGTGTAGCCGCCGACGATCAGGGCCATCGGCACAGTCGGCGTGGGTGGCCACGGGTCGGTGGTCGTCGTGAAGACGAGCGGATAGACCGGCGGCGGTGGCGGTGGCGGTGGATTCACCGTCGAGTCCTCGACGCCGAAGGTGAGGCTCCCCTGATACACCATCACTTCCGAATCCGGTCGGTCCATGGTCAGCGCGATCGTGACGGTGTGGTTACCCATGGTCAGCATGCCGAGCGCAAACGACGCCGACCAGCTTGGGATCGCCGAGTCGCACTGCGCCTGCGAGCGGAGCCGGATCTTGACGTTGGCAGAATCGATAACCGACGCCTCCTCGACCGCGCCGCAGTCGGTCGGATAGACGCCGTACAATATCAGGGTCGTCGGATGGTGGGTGGTAGGCGGGTTGGTGATGAGGTCGTAGCCCCGGACATACCTGAGATCTCCGTTCATCTGCGCGGCCGCTGAAGCAGCCGTGGCCGCGAGCACGACCCATGTGAGCAGGGTGGCGCGCACGAGTCTCGAATTCCTCCGGCGCGCCAGTCCACTCGATCGCATCATGCATTCACCTCACGTTCCCGGTGCGCTTGTTCGCGTGTGTCCAGGGGGCCTCGGGTCCGAGGGATCATTGGATGGCCCCGGCGACGTTAGCGCCTCCACTCTCTAACCCCGGGACCGGCATGAAGGTCACAAGAAGGTCGTGGGAAAACGCCGGCGTTCCGGGGTCCGCGCCGTCAACGGGCGCCGATGTTCGAGGGGTGGATCAATCGCCTCGAGGCGATCCCTTCGACGCGCTCATTTGGGGACCAGTCGCTGCACTCGCTCGGGCTCCGGTCCGAGCCAATCCGGATGCTCCGCGGTGCCGTCGAAGAGCGACGTGGTCTTGAACGGCTCGAATTCCCCTTCGGCCGCGGCCGAGGCGGTCCGCGCCAGGAGCGGTTCGAGCTCGCGATCGCTCATCGGGCGGAAGGTGCGGACCGCCTCGAGCGCCTGTTCGAGGATCGACATGCTGTCGATGCCGGTGATCACGACGGAGGTGGGCAAGTTCAACGCGTAGTGCAGGCAGTCGACCGGACTCACCGTGTTCGACTTGAGCAGGATGCCATTCGCCATGCTCTTCATTCCGAGCACTGCGATGCCGCGACGCTCGAGCTCGGGCAGGACCGTTCGCGCGAAGCTGCGAAAGTGAGCGTCGAACAGATTGAGCGGCATCTGCACCGCATCGAACTCGAAACCGTGACGGTCTGCGACCTCGAGCATGTAGAGGTGGATGCGCGGATCCTTGTGGCCCGTGAACCCGATGTAGCGAATCGTTCCCGCGTCGCGTGCCTCGATCAGGGCGGCGTGCGCACCGTCCTCGTGGAAGATCCGGTGCGGATCCTCGTAGCGCAGGATCTCGTGATGCTGAACCAGATCGATGTGATCCACGCCGAAGCGGCGCAGCGACTCGTTCAGCTGGCGCATCGCCTCCCGCTTCGATCGACCGTCGATCTTGGTCATGAGAAAAGCCTTCTCGCGATAGCCGTCGCGGAGCGCCTTTCCCATCCGTAACTCGCTTGCGCCTTCGTTGTAGTCCCAGCAGTTGTCGAGAAAGTTGATGCCCTGATCGATGGCCGTCCGCACGATGCGGATCGCGAGCGCTTCGTCGACGTGCGGGAGCCCGAGGTGCCATCCGCCGACGCCGATCGCCGACACACGTTCGCCAGACTTGCCGAGAGTTCGATAGATCATGGTGGGTTCCTTAGCGATCGCGGCTGGTAATGATGTCTTTGGCGCGAGATCGGGCTGCGTCATTCCACGCAGCTCAGGTTCCGAACCATACGCCTCGATCTGCCAAAGAGCACGCGAGTGCCACTGAGTCCGCAGCTGCTCGAGGAGATCTCCCGGTGCGAACATCGCCTCGTGCCCTATGCGGCCGGAAGCCCCGGATCGCTGTCACGTGGGATCCGGCGATGGACCGGATTCCGAATTTCCACGTGCACCGCGAGGGTCCAATTCAGTCTTTCCTTTAGGAAGCCCCTGCTCCATCCGTCTGAGCTACGGGGCCGTGGCGCAAGAAGATAGCGCACTGAAC
>QHRS01000085.1:3890-20149 GCA_003221435.1 Candidatus Rokuibacteriota bacterium | reverse complement strand
CCTACGCGGGCTTTCGTGCGGCCACGCCACGCCGCCCGCGAGGAGCCCAGCGGCAACGGCGATCACGAACTCGAGGGAGTTCGAGGCGCGCTATTCGAGGTACGGTTCGGTGGTCTCCCGGATTCGGAGGAAGTAGGACTTGAAGCGCTCGAGGTCCCTCTCCGAGACCATGTCGGACACGAGGAAGCAGGCGAGATCGCCGTGCTTCCACACCAGGACCGTAAAGCCGTCGTTGCGGAACAGCGCCGGCCGGTAGTGAGAGATCTGCGCGCGGTGCCGCTCCGGGACCGTCAGCCCGGGGGCCGGCAGCACCATGTAACTCAGCACGTGCTCGTCGGGATCGGTGTAGTGGAAGGCGACGCCGCGCTGGCCCTCGAGGTAGATCGGCTCGCCTGTGCCGAAGCGCAGTTCGTGGTCCCCGAAGAACGCGCGCGAGAGCCCGATGCCGGTCTCTTGCGTGAGCCACTCGAGCGCGGCGGGAATGACCGGCGGCCTCGACTCGCCCCAGATGAGGTTGCGCGTGTGCTCCGAGACGACGGCGCGCACGGTGCGCTGCAGCGGGTCGGCCGGAAGGACGCGCGGCAGGACCGAGATCCAGAGGAGGGCCATCACCATCGCGGTTGCCGCCGCGCTGAGGGCTGCCGGCCCCCACCAGCCCCGCCCGGGCTCGCGCTCGCGGCGGGCGGCCCGGAGAATCGCGGCGCGCAGCTCGCCGGGCGCGCGGTGGCGCGGCAGCTGGGCCGGCAGGTCGAAGTCCGGATCGGTCATTGCTTGTAATCCTTCAGCAGTTCTCGCAAGCGCTCCTTGCCGCGGAAGATCCGGGACTTCACGGTCCCCACCGGGCAATCCATCACCCGCGCGACCTCGTCCAGCGGCATACCCTCGACCTCCGCCAGCAGGAGCACCATCCGGAATTCCGCCGGCAGTCTGGAGAGCGCGCGCTCCAGGTCGGTGTGCGCTTCCATCACGGCGCCCGTCTCCTCCGGCGCGTCGTGGAAGATCGGGGTGTCCCAGTCCGGGACGCCGTCCTCGGCCAGCGCCGGCTCGCGCTCCCGCAGACGGTAGAACGTCAAGAACGTGTTTCTCAGAATCTTAAACAGCCAGGCGCGGAGGTTGGTTCCCGGCTCGAAGCGGTGGGAGAACCGGAAGGCCCGCAGGTAGGTCTCCTGGACCAGATCGTCGGCCTGCGGCCGGTTGCGGGTCAGATAGATCGCCAGGTTGAAGAGCGCATCGAGGTGCTCGAGGGCCTCGCGCTGGAAATCGAATTCGCGCACTCTACCCCTCGAACCACTCCGGCGGCAGGTCGGCCACCTGCACTTCGTGCAGGTCCTCCAGCTCCGCGGCCAGCTCCCGAATCGTGCGATAGAGCGCGGGGTGCTCCAGCTCCGGCGCGAGATCGGCGAGCGGGCGCAGGACGAAGCCGCGCTCGTGCATGAGCAGATGGGGGATGTGGAGGTCGTCCGACACGCTGATGACTCGGTTCTCGTAGAGCAGGATGTCGATGTCGAGCGGGCGGCGGTCGAACCGGCGCGCCTCCGGCGTCTGGCCGGGAGCGCGCGTGCGGCCGAGCGCGGCCTCGATCGCCTGCACGCGCTCGAGCAGCGCGTCGGGCGAGAGCGTCGTCTCGATGGCGATCACGCAGTTGAGGAACCAGTCGGCCCGGTCGGAGAGCTGACCCGGCTCGGTTTCCCAGGGCTCGGTCTCGTAGAGCCGTGACGTCTCGACCACGCGGATGTCGCCTCCGGCGATCAGGCGGCGCACCGCCTCCCGCATGAGCTGCAGGCGGTCGCCGAGGTTCGAGCCGATGCTCAGGAACACCTGGCTCACGACCGCCTCCGCGTCAGCTCCACGCCGGGCGTTCCGGTCAGCCCCTCGAGCGGGGGGGTCAGCTTGCGCACCCGCACGCACACCTCCTGGGTCGGCAGGTCGCGTAGAAGCGCCTCGGCGATGAGCCCGGCCAGACGTTCGATGAGGTTCACGCGGTCGCGCATGCCGATCTCGACGATCCGGCGCGCCACGGTTCCGTAGTCGACGGTCTCACCGAGGCTGTCGGTCCGTGCCGCCACCGTGAGGTCGAGCGCTAGCTCGACGTCGACCGAGAACCAGGCGCCGACCGCCTGCTCGGCTCTCGTGACGCCGTGGCGGCCGTAGAAGCGCACGTCCTCCAGGAAGAGCTTGTCACTCACCACGCGAGCTCTTGCAGGCGTTCCATCGCCTCGGCGATGCGGTCGGCCCTGATCGTCAGCGCGATGCGGTAGAAGCCTTCGCCGCTCGGCCCGAAGCCGATGCCCGGAGTGACGACCACGCCGGCCTCTTCGAGCAACCGCGTGGCGAACGCGCGCGAGTCGTTTCCGTTCGGCACCGGCGCCCAGACGAAGAACGCTGCCTTCGGGACGTCCACCTCCCAGCCGAGCTTGCGGAGGCCCTGCACGGTGATGTCGCGGCGCTCCTGGTAGGTCTTCCGATACCGCTCGGGGATGTCTTGCGGACCCTCGAGGGCGGCGACACCCGCCTCCTGGATCGCCTGGAAGGCGCCGGAGTCCACGTTGGTCTTGACCTTCCCGAGGCCGGCGACCGCCTCGCGCCGGCCGACGCAGAAGCCGAGCCGCCAGCCGGTCATCGAATACGTCTTCGAGAGGGAATGGAACTCGACGCCGACCTCCCGGGCCCCGGGCGTGGACAGGAACGATGGCGGCACGTAGTCGTCGAAGCGCAGCTCGGAGTACATCGCGTCGTGGCAGACGATGACGTCGTAGCGACGCGCAAACTCGACGACCTTCTCGAAGAATGCCGGGCTCGCCACGGCGGCCGTCGGGTTGTTGGGGTAGTTCAGGTACATGAGCTTCGCCCGCCGCGCGACGTCGGGCGGAATGGCCCCGAGGTCGGGCAGGAAGCCGTTCGGGCGCCGGAGCGGCATGAAGTGGCACTCGCCCCCCGCGAACCAGGTGCCGGCCGCGTACACCGGATACCCCGGATCGGGGACGAGCACGACGTCGCCCGGATTCACGAAGGCGAGCGGCATGTGTGCCGTTCCCTCCTTCGAGCCGATCAGCGTGAGCACCTCGGTGTCCGGATCGAGCGTCACCCCGAAGCGCCGGGCGTACCAGTCCGCGACCGCCTGCCTGAATGCCGGCATCCCCTCGTAGGACGGGTAGCGGTGATGCTCCGGCTTCTCCGCCGCTTGCTGCAGCGCCCGGATGATGTGCGGTGGCGTGGGGAGATCGGGGTCGCCGATGCCGAGGTCGATCACGTCGACGCCGCGTGCCCGGACCTCGCGCTTCTTCCGGTCGATTTCGGCGAAGAGGTACGGGGGAAGCTTCCGGAGCCGGTCAGCGGTCTGGATCACGGAAGGCTCATCACGCCGTTCTTGAGGGTTCCGATGCCGTCGATGCGGACTTCCACGCGGTCGCCCGAGCGCATCGGTCCGATGCCCGCGGGCGTCCCGGTCGAGATCACGTCGCCGGGCAGGAGGGTCATCACTTGCGAGACGCGCGCGATCACGTCTTCGACCGGAAAGATGAACATCTTCGTGTTGGAGGCCTGCCGGCACTCGCCGTTGAGGTACGTCTCGATCTGGACCGCGTTCGGCTCGATGTCGGTCGCGATGCACGGTCCGATCGGCGCGAAGGTGTCGAAGGCCTTCGCGCGGCACGGCTGGCCGTCCTTGCGCTGCAGGTCGCGCGCCGTCACGTCGTTCAGGCACGTGTAGCCGAGGGCGTACTCACGGGCGCGGCTCGCGGGCGCGTTGCGGCACCGCTTCTTGATCACGATCGCCAGCTCGCCTTCGTAGTCGACCCGCGTCGAGATCGGAGGCAGGATAATCGAATCCTCGGGGCCGACGATCGCCGAGACCGGCTTGAAGAAGATATACGGCTCGTCGGGGATCGGCATCCCGACCTCCTCCGCGTGGTCCCGGTAGTTCAGGCCGATCGCGACGATCTTGGACGGGACCACCGGGGCGAGCAGCACGACCTGCTTCAGGAGGAACTTCCGCCGCCCGCGCTTGAACGGGCCGAACGGGGTGCCCGAGTATTCCACCACGTGGTGACCTTCGAGGACGCCGTACCGCGTCTTGCCCGCCGCGCTGAACCTGACGATTCGCATGACTGTCCCTGGCTATGTCGCCCCGTGAGATCGGCCCGGATTCATGGCTCCCCGTACGGCACGTTATGCGAGCCCCAGCGCGTCTTGCATCGAGTAGAGGCCCGGACTCCGGGCGGCGATGAACCGCGCCGCGCGGAGCGCGCCCCGCGCGAACGTGTCGCGACTGTGGGCGCGGTGGGTGAGCTCGAGCCGCTCGCCGAGGCCGCCGAAGGAGACGGTGTGCTCGCCGACGACGTCGCCGGAGCGCAGCGAGAGGATCCCGATCTCCTCGCGCGTCCGCTCGCCGGGCACGCCCTTCCGTCCATAGACGGCCACACGGGCTGGGTCGCGGCCGAGCGCCTCCGCCACGACCTCGGCCATGCGCAGCGCGGTGCCGCTCGGCGCATCCTTCTTCAGGCGATGGTGAATCTCGGTGATCTCGACATCGTACTCGTTGCCGAGCGCCGTCGCCATGAGGGCGAGCAGCTTGAACGCGAGGTTCACGCCGACCGACATGTTGGGTGACAGCAAGATCGCGCACTGTGTGGCCAGGCCGCTGATCTCGCTCCGCTGTGCCGCGGTGAAGCCGGTGGTGCCGACCACGGCGCGGCCGCCGACTGCCGCGACGATCCGCAGGTGCTCCAGGCTCGCCTCGGGGACGGAGAATTCGATCAGGATCCGGCCGGCGGTGAGCGCCTCCTTCGGGTCGCTGCCGATGGGGACGCCGAGGCGGCTGCAGCCGGCCACCTCGCCCGCGTCGCGCCCGATCGCCGGATGGGTCGCGGCCTCGAGCGCGGCGGCCAGCCGGAGCTGTCGGTCTTCGGCCAGGCAGGCCACGACGCGACACCCCATGCGACCGGCAGCGCCGGCAACGACGACGTCGGCCATGAAGCCGCGCGGCTACTTCACGAGCCCGTACGGCCGGAGCACTGTGCGGAGGCGTTCGCGATTGGCCTCGGCCATGCGGCACATCGGCAATCGAAACTCGGGGGCGATCATCTGCGCCATCGCCATGGCTTCCTTGATCGGGATCGGATTGGTCTCGATGAAGGCGGCGCGGGCCAGCGGGAACAACCGGAGATGCAGCTCGCGCGCGCGCTTCCAGTCGCCCTCGAGCGCGGCGTGCGTCATCTCGGCGGTCTCCTTGGGCACGATATTCGCGATGACGGAGATGACGCCTCGGCCACCGACGGACATGAGCGGCAGCGTGAGGGTGTCGTCGCCGGAGAGGACCGAGAACTCGGGGCCGCAGGCGAGGATCACCTGCGTCATCTGATCGAGCGACCCGGACGCTTCCTTGACGCCGACGATGTTCTTGCAGTCGCGCGCGAGCCGGGCTAGGGTGTCGGTCTCGACGTTGACGGCGGTGCGGCTCGCGATGTTGTAGACGAGGAGCGGCAGGTCGACGGCCTCGGCGATCGCCCGGAAGTGCTGGTAGAGGCCCTCCTGCGTCGGCTTGTTGTAGTACGGGTTCACGAGCAGGGCGCCGTCGGCGCCGACCGCCCTCGCGTGGCGCGTCAGCTCGATCGCCTCCCGCGTGGAGTTGGAGCCGGTCCCCGCGATGACGGCGAGGCGCCGGCCCGCCGTCTCGACCACGATCTCGATGACCCGGCGGTGCTCCTCGTGCGAGAGCGTCGGCGATTCGCCCGTCGTGCCGCACTGCACGATCCCGTCCGTGCCGTGGGCGACGTGGAACTCGACCAGCTCCCGGATCTTCGCTTCGTCGACGTGGCCGTTCCTGAACGGTGTGACGAGCGCGACGATCGAGCCCTGAAACATCGGCTTCATGGCAGGCTCTCCCCGGCCACGAGATCCTCGTAGGTCTCGCGGCGACGGACGATGGTGTACCGGCGATCGTCGACCAGGATCTCGGCAGCCCGCGGGCGCGCGTTGTAGTTGGACGCCATCGCGAAGCCGTAGGCACCGCTGCTCATCACTGCGAGGAGGTCGTCTTCCTCCACCCTCGGCAGCTCGCGGTCCCTGGCGAGGAAGTCGCCGGACTCGCAGATCGGGCCGACGACGTCGACCGTCTCGCCGGGGCGCCGGCGCCCCGCCTCGAGGACCGGCCGGATCTCGTGATATGCGCCGTAGAGCGCCGGACGGATGAGGTCGTTCATCCCGGCGTCGACGATCACGAAGGTCTTCTCGGCGCTCACCCTGCGATAGAGCGCGCGCGTCACGAGCACGCCGGCGTTGCCGACGATCGACCGGCCGGGCTCCAGCAGGACAACCACTCCGAGGGGCCGGAGTGCGGGCAGCAGGACGCTCGCGTACGCATCCGGGCTCGGGGGAACCTCGTCCTTGTACTGGATGCCGAGGCCGCCCCCGACGTCCACCAGGCGGACGTCGATGCCCACGGTCCGCAGCGTTAGGACCAGCTCGGCCAGGCGCGCGACGGCGTCGGCAAAGGGCGAGGTCTTCGTGAGCTGCGAGCCGATGTGCATCTGCACGCCGATCACCGAGATGCCCGGCATGCCCGCGGCCTCCTCGTACACCCGCACGGCCTCGGCGATCGGGATGCCGAACTTCGCGGTCTTCATCCCGGTCGCGATGTAGGGATGCGTGTCCGAATCCACGCCCGGGTTCACCCGCACGGCGACGGGCGCGCGCACGCCGCTGGCCTGCGCCGTTTCGTTGAGCGCGGCGAGCTCGCTTGCGGACTCGACGTTGAACACGAGGATCTCGGCCTTGAGCGCCTCGCGCATCTCCTCGCGGGTCTTGCCCACGCCCGCGAAGGTGATCTTCTGCGGCGGCACGCCTGCGCGGAGGGCGCGGTGAAGCTCGCCGCCGGACACGATGTCCGCGCCGGCGCCGGCCCGCGCCAGCGTCGCGAGCACCCCGAGGTTCGAGTTCGCCTTCACCGCGTAGCAGACGAGGTGCGGGACGGATGCGAACGCCCGGTCGTAGGCGGCGAGGTTCTCGAGCAGCGCCGCCTTCGAGTAGACGTAGGCGGGCGTGCCGGCGGAGTCGGCGATCGCGCGCAGCGAAACGCCCTCGCAGCACAGCTCTCCGTTCAGATAGTGGAAGTGGTCCATGTCCGCGTGACCTTGAGGCTTTTCGTTCGCTGACCGTAACACTCCGGTCATCTCAAGTCAAGGCGCGGAGCCGCCGCGGGGGGCCGTCGAGGCCCCCTTCGATCGTCTACCTGACGGTCACGCGGACCTCGGCGGATCGGCCGCTCTCGTTCGGCCGCGAGGCCCGGTCGAAGGCGCTGACCGCGTAGCGGTAGGGCCCCGCGGCGACGGCGCGGTCGACGAACACGGTCGTCGGCACGGTCACGCGCGCGATCCGGACCATGTCACCGTTCCCGGCCGCGCGGTAGATCACGTACCCCGCAACGTCCGCCTCGGGGCTCGCCTCCCAGGCGAGCCGCACCGCATCGGCCGAGGCGATCGCGATGAGTCCAGAGGGCGGCGCCGGCGGCGTCATCTTGCGCGGCGTGAGGGCGATGGGGCTCGAGGGCTCGCCCACCGCGACGCTGCCCACATCGGCGCGCACCGCCTGCACCGAATAGAAGTAGGTCTGCTCGTTCTCGAGATCCCGGTCCGTGTACTGCCTGTTACCGATCGGGGCCAGGGTGACCGGGGTCGGGACCGCAGTGGGGCTCGACGCGCGGAGGACCTGGTAGGTGATGGCGCCCGCGAGCGGGCTTCCGTCGCTGAGCGAGGGCGACGGCTCCCACGTCAGCTCGACCTGCCGCTCACCGGCGATGCCAGTCAGGTTCACCGGAGGCTTGGGGGCGGTGATGAACAGGATGGACACCCGCTGAGACGGCGCGCTCGTGCGCCCGAGGAAATCGCTGGCCGTCAGCACGTATGTGTAGCGCTGTCCGTCCTTCAGACCAGCGCGATCGACGAGTCGTCCGCGACCGCCCTCGATGACGGCCGGCTCGGGCCGTTCGATCCTGACCTCGATCAGCTCGGTGTAGCCGATGATCTTGTCCCCTTCGAGTATCGCGGGCCTGGGCTCGCCCACACCGGAGTCTCCTACGCGGTAGATCCGAACGGCGGCGAGATCGCGCAAGCGGCGGTTGTCGGCGCGCCGGGTCGGGTTCTTCCAGGTGAGGGTAATCTCACCCGGGCCAACGGTGGCTCTCACCTCGCTCGGCGGCAGCGGGAGGCGAACCTCGGGCGCGACCGGCGGGCCCTTGCGCCCGCAGCCCGCGAGAGCCACGAGCGCGAGCGGAATTACGATCTTCAACAGGGTGCGGGCACCCGGGCTGTCGCCCGCCCGCACCCCGCCGCGACGACGCGCTTGCCCTGTCGTCCACGCTGCGAGAGTCGCGTTCATCCTGCGGGCACCCGGGCTGTCGCCCGCCCGCACCCCGCCGCGACGACGCGCCTGTCCCGTCGTCCGCGCCGCGAGCGGTGCGTTCATGCGCCGAGGAGGCGTCGAGCGAGCGCGAGCGCGTCCTTCACGGATCCGGGCGCGGTGCCTCCGATCACGGCGCGCGCGCGCAGGGACGCCTCGACGCTGACCGCGTCCAGCGCGTCCTTCTCGAAGAGCGCGGAGAAGCGGCGCAGGTCGTCGAGCGCCAGGTCGTCGAGCCGCTTCCCCGCGTCGATCGCGGAGCGGACGATCCGGCCGACGACCTCGTGAGCCTGGCGAAAGGGGAGCCCTTTGCGGACGAGGTAGTCGGCGAGGTCGGTCGCCGTCGAGAAGTCCGCACCGGCGGCTTCGCGCATCCGGCGGGTGTCAAACGACAGCGACCGGATGAGGGGCGGCAGCACGCCGGCGATCGCCTCGAGCGTGTCGACACTGTCGAAGAACGGCTCCTTGTCCTCCTGCATGTCGGCGTTGTAGGAGAGCGGGAGCCCCTTCATCGTGGTGAGGAGCGCGACCAGGTTGCCGTAGAGCCGCCCGCTCTTGCCGCGGATCAGCTCGGCCACGTCCGGGTTCTTCTTCTGCGGCATCATCGACGACCCGGTCGCAAACTCGTCGTGGAACTCGACGAAGCCAAATTCCGCCGTCGCCCAGAGGGTCAGGTCGGCCGCCAGCCGCGAGCCATGCATGCCGGCGATCGCCCCCGCGGCGAGAAACTCGATCAGGTAGTCCCGATCACTGACGGCGTCGAGGCTGTTCTGGGTGACCGCGCGAAAGCCGAGGTCGCGCGCCAGGGCCTCGCGGTCGATCGGAAACGCGGTGCCGGCAAGCGCGCCCGCGCCGAGCGGGAGCACGTCCGCTCGCACGCGGCAGGCATCGAACCGCTCGCGGTCGCGCTCGAGCATGAACACATACGCGAGCAGGTGGTGTGCGAGGAGAATCGGCTGCGCGCGCTGAAGGTGCGTGTAGCCTGGCATCGGCGCGTCCAGAGTGTCGGCCGCGCGGTCGATCAGCGCCGACTGGACCGCCGTGAGCCCTGCGAGGATCCTGGTGACGGCGTCCTTGAGGTACAGCCGCTCGTCGACCGCGATCTGATCGTTGCGCGACCGGCCGGTGTGGAGCTTGCCGCCGACGGCGCCGATCTTCTCCTGGAGCCGCCGCTCGACGTTCATGTGGAGGTCCTCGAGCTCCGGCCGGAAGGGGAACGAGCCGTCCTCGAACTCCCGCCGCACCTCGGCGAGCCCGTTGAGGATCTCGGCGAGCTCGGCTGGCGACAGCAAGCCCGCGCGCTCGAGCGCGCCGGCCCAGGCTTCACTGGCCCTGAGGTCGTGAGCCCAAAGCCGCCGGTCGAAGGAAAGCGACGCGGTGAACCGTTCCGCCGCGGGGTGTGCGGCCTCGCGGAATCGCCCGCCCCAGGGCTTCAAGACAGCAGCGAAGCGATGTCCGCCATGATCCGCCGCGTCACCTCTTCGCGCAGGACCCGGTCCCCGCGCCGTCGCGCGGACGAGAATGTGCGCGGCGCGCCGATGCAAACGCGGAGGGGATGGCGCCGCGGCACGTACAACCGCCGCCCCACGAGGGCCTCGTAGGTGCCGCGGATGCCGATCGGCACCACGGGAGCGCCCGAGCGCAGCGCGAGCAGCGCCACGCCCGGCTGGCCGCGTTCCAGGTGCCCGCGGACACTGAACGGCCCCTCGGGGAAGATCCCGACGACGCCGCCGCGCTCGAGCAGCCCGAGCGCGCGCCGGATCGCGCCCGGATCGGGGCGCTCCATGTTGAGGGGAATGTGGCCGGCCCAACGATGGAACGGTGGGTGAAGCCGCGTCGCGTAATACACGCGGGGCATGACCAGGAACGAAATCCGACGCGGCAGCGCGGCACAGAGCACCACGCCGTCCAGGTAGTTGTGGTGGTTCGCCGCGACGACGTACGGACCGCTCGGAGGCAGCAGCTCGAGGCCGGA
The DNA here is from genome assembly GCA_003221435.1 of Candidatus Rokuibacteriota bacterium. Taxonomy (GTDB): domain Bacteria; phylum Methylomirabilota; class Methylomirabilia; order Rokubacteriales; family CSP1-6; genus AR9. Next base: position 9,780 of record QHRS01000085.1, on the reverse strand, counting down.
GACCTCCAGGTCGAAGAGCGCGTCCAGCAGCCGGCGCGTCCCCGTCCGGAGTGGACCGTAGAGGGGCGGGAACTCTTCGTGGTCCTGCGCAACAGCACGCCCGGCTGGCGGCGTCGGCGCGCCGAGCTTCGCCTCGCGAAGAAGCCCCATCTCGGCAGACGTTATAGCACGGTCACCGAACTCGTGCGAGCCGGTACCGGGCGACGGCGGCGTTGTGCTGCTGGATCGTCGAGGAGAAGAAGTGCCGGCGGGCGTCGATCGAGACGAAGTAGAGGTAGTTGACCGGCGCAGGACTGAGCGTCGCCTCGACCGCGGCGAGCCCGGGGCTCGCGATCGGGCCCGGCGGCAGGCCGGGGCGCCGGTATGTGTTGTACGGGTCGTCGGTGAGGAGATCGGCGCGGCTCAGCGCATGCCTGCCCTTGCCGACGGCGTACTGCACCGTGGGGTCCGCCTGCAGGGGCATGTCGAGCCGCAGCCGGTTCCAGAACACGGCGGCGATCAGCGGCATCTCGCCACGGACCACCGCTTCGCGCTCGACGATCGACGCCAGCGTCAAGAGCCCGTGAAGGTCGAGACCACGCAACCGCGCACGATCGAGCATCTCCGGAGTGATCTTGGCGCGCAGGCGCTGGACCATTCGCGCGAGGATCTCCTCGGTCGTCAGGCCGCGGACGAAGAGGTACGTGTCCGGGAAGAGGTAGCCCTCGAGGCTCGACGCCTCGATGTTGAGCGTTCGCAGAAACGCCCGGTCGTGGGCCAGCCGGATCACGTCGGCCGCGGCAGCGAGGCGTTCGCTCTCGAGGATGCGGGCCAGCTCGAAAACCGAGCCGCCCTCGGGCAGCAGAACCGGGTGATGCACGACCCTCCCGCTCTCGAGGAGCTGGAGGACCCTGAGCGCCGACGCGTCCGGGGGAATGTCGTACTCGCCCGCCTTCAGGTGCCGGGCATTGCCGCGCAGCGCGGCGAGCGCGACGAATGCCATCCGGTTGCGGATGACCCGAGCCTCCTCGAGGCGCTGCGCGATCTCGAGCAGGCCTTCGTTGGCGGGGATGTCGACGCGCCGGCTGCCCTCCAGGACGGTCGGCGCCGGCACCAGCACCTGCCACGCGCCGACCGCGGCCGCGCCGGCGGCGACCACGAGCAGTGCGGCGAGGACTCTTAGCGCTCGCTTGGCCACGTTCGTACCATATGTGTCTAGTGTATACTGACCGTCGGGGCGACGAGCCCCGCAATCCTCCAAGGGGGTCCGCATGCTGGAGCTTCAGCTCCCCGTCCGACACGAGTGGCTCGTCCAGGAGCGCGATCACGGCAAGCTCATCCTCGAACCGTTCGAGCCCGGCTTCGCCCTCACCGTAGGGAACGCGTATCGCCGGGTGCTGCTATCCGCGATCCACGGGACCGCGCCGACCTGGGTCAAGATCGAGAACGTCCTCCACGAGTTCTCTCACCTGCCGGGCGTGATGGAGGACACGCTCGACATCATGCTGAACCTGCGCAAGGTGGTGTTCTCGCTCCACCTGAACCGGCCGAAGATCCTCCGTCTCAAGGCGCAGGGCTTGGGGTCGGTGAAAGCCGTCGACTTCGAGCCCGACGCCGACGTGGAGATCCTCACGCCCGACCAGCCGCTGGCGACGCTCGACAAGGACGGCACCCTCGAAATGGAGGTCTGCGTGGAGCGCGGGCGCGGGTACGTGCCGGCCGAGAAGCGGGAGCCCGAGGCGTTGCCGATCAACGCGCTGCTGCTCGACGCCGACTTCTGCCCGATCAAGCGCGTGAGCTTCACGGTGGAACCACTGCGGGGCCAGGAGGAGCAGGAACGGCTGGTGATCGAGCTGTGGACGAACGGGAGCGTGACGCCGGCGACGGCGGTTGCGGAAGCCTCGCGCATCCTCGAGGATCATTTCAACCTCTTGACGACCGCTCCCGCCACCGCGCCAACGGAGGAGGAAGTCGAGCCGGGCGAGCCGCTGCCGCGGGCGGAGCTGAACGAGAACCTCTTCCGCAACGTCGACGAGCTCGAGCTGTCCGTGCGCGCGTCGAACTGTCTGAAGACGGCCAACATCCGCACCATCGCCGATCTCGTCCAGAAGACCGAGGTGGACCTGCTGAAGACGAAGAACTTCGGCAAGAAGTCGCTCAACGAGATCAAGACGATCCTGGGCGAGATGGGGCTCGGCCTCGGGATGCGGCTCGACCCGGAGGAGCTTGAGAGGCTCCGCGCCCAGCTCGAGCGCTCCTTCGACGGGTAGCGCCGTCCCAGTTTACTTCGCCATACTTCGTTGACCGTCGGAGGGGGCCTCGGCGGCCCCCTCCGAGCCTCCCCCAGGGGACCGATGGCGCCGTTTGTTCGAGTGGTCGCCTGCGCGGTGCGGGGCCCCAGCCCCGCGAACCGCTCGGCTCCCCAAACTGGGCCGACGCTCGAACTCGGGTCCTCCGACAGGCGGCGGTCGCCTCCTCCCTCGGGCCTCGTCTGGCTCGCAACTTGGGACGGCACCAGTGGCCCAAACTCGCGTTATCCGGAAGTCGTTGGAACGGGGTTAACGCAGCCGGTAGCGCTCGGTCTTCCGGTCGGCCCACGTCGTAACTGCCAGGTGGCGCCCGTCTGTCTCGAGAATGACCGCGCCGTGCTCGTCCGTGCGATAGATCCTGGCGCCCGCGTTCCTGAGGCGCTCGAGGGTCTCGAACGCGGGGTGACCGAAGGGGTTGCGGGCGCCGACCGAGATGACGGCGAATGCGGGCCTGACTGACCCGAGGAACGCGTTCCCCGTTGACGATCGCCCACCGTGGTGGGCCACCTTCAGCACACGCGCGCGCAGTGGAGCATGCGCAGCGACGAGGTGGCGCTCGGCTTCGTCCTCGATGTCCGCGGTCAGCAGCACCGACGCGAGGCCGTAGTCGAGCCTGAGCACGATGCTGTTGTTGTTGCGGTCGGCCGCGGCGCCTCGGCGCGACCCGGCGAGCCGCGGCGCGGGTGGATTCAGCGCGCTGACGCCGACGCCGCCGAGCAGGCGCGTGACGCCCGCGCCGACGCGATCGTCCGTCCAGACTTCATCCGTGGAGAAAAGGCGGAGGATCGAGGGGATCCCGCCGGCGTGGTCGAGGTCGTCGTGGGTCACCACGACCACCGCCAGCCGCCGCACCCCTCGGTTCCACAGGTACGGAGCGATCACGCGCGCGCCGATATCAAACCGCATCGGACCGCCGCTTCCGGCGTCGACGAGCGCCGCGCGCCCGTCGGGCAGCTCGATCACGATCGCGTCGCCCTGTCCGACGTCGAGAAACGCGACGCGGAGGCGTCCATCCGCGGGCCGCACGACGGGCCACATCTCGGCCATCGCCGCGCCGGAGATCAAGAGCGCGGCGGCCGTCCGCGTCCACCCGGCGTTCCGGCTGGCGCGCTCGGGGGCGTCGCCGGAGGTCTCCTGTTGCGTGACGCAGGTTCCCGCCGCCAGCAGCGCTCCGAGCCCGGCGTAGAACGCGACGGTCGCCGTCCAGTGCGGCGCAGGCAGGTGGAGCATGGCGAAGGGCACGCGCGCAGCCACGTAGACGGAAGCCCTGAGCGCCACCAGCACCGGCCAGAGGCCGTCGAACAGCGCTCCGCTGATCAGGCCGCTGACACCCGCGGCCAGCACCGCGAGCATCCCGATCAGCGTGGCGAGCCCGGCGAGCGGCACGACGACGAGGTTGGCGAGCACGCCGATCAGCGAGAGCTGGTTGAAGTGGTGGAGCATGATCGGCGTCACGATGAGCTGCGCGCTCGCGCTCACCGCGACGGCGTCCGCGAGCCAGCGCGGCCAGCGCCGATCGACGAGGCTCGCGCGAATACCGCGGGCCAGCAGGAGGATGCCGAGGGTAGCGCCGAACGAGAGCTGAAAGCCGGGCTCTGCCAGGTCGCCGGGCCGCACGGCCAGGATCACGATCGCGGCGAGCGCAAGGCTGTTCAGCAGGCTCGGCTCCCGGTCGAGCGCGATGGCCGTGAGGAGCAGGATCGCCATGACGGCGGCGCGGAGGACCGAGGCTTCGGCGCCGACGACCAGCGCAAAGCCGGCCACCAGCGGGATCGCGATCGCCGCGACCGCCCGCCGCGGCACGCGCAGGAGCGCAAGTGCGGCGAACACGCCCCCGGCGAGCAACGCCACGTTGAACCCGGACACGGCGAGGATGTGGTAGACGCCGGCGCGCCGGAACGCGTCGTCGATCGCGGGCGGGAGCCCCACACGCTCACCGAACAAGAGCCCCGCCAGGAGCGCGGCGGACACGGGCGGGAGCGCGCCACGGATCCCGTCGTTCGCCCACCGTCTGACCGCGACGTTCCAGGGGGGAACAGCGGCGGCGAGCGCGCTCACGCGCTCGCCGCGGCCGCTACCGACGAGAAAGATATTCTGGCGCGCAAGATGGGCCGCATAGTCGAACCCGCCCGGGTTCCGGAAGGTCCGCGGGCGCGCGATCCGGAAGTCGCCGAGCACGCGCTGCCCCTCCGTCAACGGCGGAGGTTCACCATAGAGCCCGAGCTGTACCCGTCCCGTCACCGCGCGCCGTGTGCCGTTGTCGATCAGCGTGTCGGCGTCGAGGAGAATACGCGTGCGGTCGGCCTCCGGGCGGATCGGCTCGGCGGCCAGCCGCCCCTCGAGGCGGACGACCGCAGGGACAGGAAGGGCCGCAAGGTCACTCGGCGCCAGAGGCAGGGCCGTGGCGCGCAGAGCCCCGAGGCCGACCACCGCCGCAAGCATCCCGATCCTGGCCGCGGGCTCGAATCCTCGGAGCAGGAGCACAGTCGCGAGCGCGAGCGCCGCGCCCCAGACGGTCCAGGCGATAGCGGAGCTCGGCAGCCAGGCAGCCGCCCCGACGCCGGACGCGAAAGCGACGGCGAGGGGAGCGAGCGGCGTCGCGCGCCAGCGCACGACTACTTGGAGACGGTCACCAGATCGCGGAGACGGGCGAACTTGCCGGCGCCAACACCGGGCACGGCCCTGAGGTCGTCCACCGACGCGAAGTGCCCCGCCCGTTCCCTCGTGTCGAGGATGCGCTGAGCCAGCCCGGGACCGACTCCCGGCAATCGCATCAGGTCCTGGATCGTCGCGTGGTTCAGGTCGAGCGGCCCCTCGCTCGCCCTGCGCTTGCCTGGTCGGCTGACATCCGGGGACCTCGAGGGGAGCGCGTGAGGCCGCGTATCTGCGGCGCGGTCAACACGAGGTGATCGAGGGGACGGCGGGCGCGGGGTGCCCCCTGCCGGGGCGCTGGCGCGCCGTGATCGATCGGGGGCCGCCGACGCGCGGTCGGTCTGGGCGCTCGCCTCCATCGGTGCCTCGCCGTCGAACTGTTCGATCCGCTCCGCGATCTCGGGGTGAGCCCGTCGCCACGCGCCGGCGGCGATGCCGAGGCCGCCGAGCGCCGTGATCGCAAGGAGGACCCAGAGCTGAGGGCGCGAATACGGGCTCACATCCCGAGCGTGTCACGCTCGCGCGGCGCCCGCTAGAGTGCAAAAGCGGATACGCTCCTGAGCCTGGGCGGCCCAGGAACACTCGGTCACGGCGTCAGCGCGGCGCGCGTGATGCTCGTCGACTCGCGGTTGTGCCACTCCGAGGCGCGGAACGCGTCGTCGATTTTCTCGAGCGGGAACTTGTGCGAGATCAGCCGATCGAAGGGGAACTGGCCCCGATACCGTACGAGAAAGTCGAGCGCCTGCGGGATGACCGCGGGCAACCCGACGAAGTCACACGCGACGTGGGCGCCGGCGCCGTCGGTGAGCTTGCGGACGAGGTTGATCCGCTCCTTTCGATCGGGGATGTCCTTCAGGTTGATCGCGTGGTCGGCGCCGAAGGCGCGCGCGAGATCGAGCCGTCCCGGGAGCTGGTCGACGACGATCACGGGGGCGGCGCCCATCGCCTTG
>QHRS01000085.1:0-3824 GCA_003221435.1 Candidatus Rokuibacteriota bacterium | reverse complement strand
GCCGCCTGGACGCCGAGGCCACCCGCGCCTTGCATCACGACGCTTTGGCCGAACGCGAGCCCCGCCTTGCGCAGCCCGAAGATGACCTGGGAGAGGGCGCAGTTGACGGAGGCCACGATGTCGGCCGGAAGCGAGTCGGGCACCGTGAATATCGCGCCGCCCGGGTGCAGGTAATAGTACTCGGCGAACGCGCCGTGGAAGTAGGGGAACTGCGACGGGCCGAGCGGGCGCCCGATCTTGTTCGGGCAGGCGGCGGGCTCCCCTCCCATGCAGGCGTAGCAGCGCCCGCACGGATAGAAGTAGCAGTACGCGACGCGGTCGCCCTCGCGCAGCGGTCGCCCCATCGAATCGGTCTTGACCCGCGAGCCGAGCCGGGCGACCCGGCCGGTCATCTCGTGGCCGTAGATCCAGCCGTCGTCCGGCAGGCGCAGCGGCGCGTCGCCTCGCCAGAAGTGCAGGTCGGAGCCGCAGATGTTGGCGACGCCGACGCGGATCAGGACCGCATCGGGCTCTACCTCGGGCAGCGGAAGCTCGCGGATCTCGAACGGCCTGCCGGGTCCATGGAAGACCGCGGCCTTACCGGTGGGGGGCATACGTCAGTCCTCCGTCTACAGCGAGTCGGGCTGCTGGTGCCGTTCCAAGTTACGAGCCAGACGAGGCCCGAGGGAGGAGGCGACCGCCGCGTACGCGGCCGGGCAGCGTCGTCTCGCCCACGGTCACCATGCCATGCGGCAGGTTGAGGAGAACTGATCGCGACCGAGAACGGAGTCTGATGAAGTAAATTGGCCCGGCACGACAAGCCTGTCGGCGAACCCGAGTTCGAGCGCCGGCTTTGCCGGCGCCATCGGTCCCTTGGGGGAGGCTCGGAGGGGGCCGCAGAGGCCCCCTCCGATGGGCAACGAAGTATGGCGACGTAAATTGGAACGGCACTAGCGGTCGCGGCCGAGCTCGAACGCGTCGTGCAGGGCGCGCACGGCCAGCTCGGCGTACTTCTCGTCAATGACGCAGGAGACCGCGATCTCCGAGGTGGAGATCATCTGGATGTTGATGCCTTCCTTCGACAGCACCGAGAACATCCGCGCGGCTACGCCGGAGTGGCTGCGCATGCCGACGCCGACGATGGAGATCTTCGCGACGCGATCGTCGTGCTGCACGCCCTCGGCGCCGACACGCCTGGCGATGTCCTCGAGCGCGGCCGAGGCGCGCGCCCGGTCCGCGCGCGGGAGCGTGAACGACATGTCCGTGAACCCGTCGCGGCTGATGTTCTGCACGATCATGTCCACGACGATGTCCTGATCGGCGACGGCGCCGAAGACCTGCGCGGCGACGCCCGGCCGATCGGGCACGCGGAGGATCGACACCTTCGCCTGGTTGCGGTCGTGCGTAACGCTGGTGACCACCACCTCTTCCATCCTGCTGTCCTCCCTGGTCACGAGCGTACCGGGATCGGCCTTGAACGTCGACCGCACGTGGACGGACACGCCGTACTTCTTCGCGAACTCGACGGAGCGCGACTGCAGCACCTTGGCGCCGAGGCTCGCCATCTCGAGCATCTCGTCGTAGGAAATCCGTTTGAGCTTCCGGGCGTCGGGCACCACGTTGGGATCGGCCGTGTACACGCCGTCGACGTCCGTGTAGATCTCGCAGACGTCGGCCTTGAGCGCCGCGGCGAGGGCGACGCCCGTCAGATCGGAGCCCCCGCGGCCGAGGGTCGTGATCTCGCCGTCGCCGCTGACGCCCTGGAAGCCGGCGACGACGACGATCTCACCCGCGTCGAGGGCCCCGCGCGCGCGCTCGCAGCCGATCTTCTTGATCCGCGCCTTCGTGTGCGCGGCGTCGGTCAGGAGACCCACCTGGGCGCCGGTGAGCGGTGCGATCGTAACCTGCTCGCCGGTGGCGAGCAGCATGTCCATCTCCCGGGCGTCGGGTGCAGGCGAGATCCGATGCGCGAGCGCGATCAGGCCGTCGGTCGTCTTGCCCATGGCCGAGACGACGACGACGAGCCGGTGGCCGCCCCGCGTCGCGTCGGCGACCCGCCGGGCGACATTGAGAATCTTCTCCGGGTCGGCGACGGATGAGCCGCCGTACTTCTGGACGATCAACGCCATGCGCCGCATCGTACCCTAGACCGCGCGGGGCTCGCAACGGGGCGCGCGGCGCGTCAGCCCTCTGTGCGCGCGCCGGCGGGTTGTTGTCTGGCCTCGCCGAGGGACATGTTCTCGCGGAGCAGGAGGATCCAGCCGAAGAGCGTGACCGGGATAAAGCCACAGGCGTGGTAGAGGATCGCGTAGCCAAGGGCGACGGGCTGCGGGACGCCGAACATCGCGAGGGCCAGGACGGCGGCGGTATGGAAAACGCCGATGTAGCCCGGCGCCGACGGCAAGCTAATGCCCAGCGCGACGAACGCCAGGACCGCCCAGGCGGCGACGAGCGGGAGATCCAGCCGGGCTGCAAAGAGGGCGGTCCACGCGGCGAGCGCCGCGGTCAGCCAGACGAGGAACGACCACCAGATGATCGGCACCGCGTGGCGGGCCGTCCGGACGCCGACCAGTCCACGAACGAACCGCTCGAAGATGCCCATCAGTCGCGCCTGGAGCCATTCCGATCGGCGGGTGAGTCCGACGATGAGCCGGCGGCAGAGGTCCGGGACGGTCGCGGCGGCCGCGAGGACGGCCACCGCGACCAGATCGAGCGCGAGGAAGACCCCCGCGGTCCAGCGGAGCGCCACGGGCATCGGCACCACGAGAAAGAGGCTGCCCAGGATCAAGACGATCGCAAGCCCGTCCAGCACCCGCTCCACGATGAGCGTGGCGAGCGGCATCCAGAAGCCGCCGTGCGACGAGTGCCGCGTCACGACGTAGACCCGCACGATCTCTCCCGCGCGCAGCGGCAGCACGTTGTTGGCCATGTAGCCGATCATCGAGGCCCGGAACAGCGCGGGCGGGTTCGAGCCCGGCGGGAACAGGTAGCGCCAGCGCCGCGCGCGGGTCCAGACGCCGGCGATCCCGAGGAACCCGCTTGCGAGCGCCCAGCCCCAGTGCGTGCTCGCGAGCTGCCCGGCGAGGAGGTGCGGGTCGACCCGCCAGAGCAGGGCGGCGAGCAGGGCCACGCTGATCGCGACGCCGATGGCGAGTTTGACGGCGTTCAATCAGAGGCCGAGCTGCGCGAGAACGGCGCCGAGCTCCGCGGGAACCGTCGTGGGCCGGGACGCCGACTCGAGCGCGGTGTCCGGGTCCTTGAGCCCGTGCCCCGTCAGCGTGAGCACGAGCGTCGACCCGCGCTCGAAGCGTCCGGCCTTCACCGACTTGATCAGGCCCGCGACCGTCGCGGCCGATCTCCTCGTCCGTGACGATGTCGACCCAGCCGTTCGAATCCTTCATGGCCCCCACGGCGGGGCCCCAGCTCGCAGGGTTGCCGATCTTGATCGCGGTCGCCACGGTGCGAGGCTCGGCGATGACGCGGTTTTCGTAGATCGGCGCCGCGCCGGCTGCCTGAAAGCCGACCATGCGCGGCAGCTCCTTCGAGTGACCGGCGCGGTGATACTCCGTGTAGCCCCGCCAGTAGGCGGTGATGTTGCCCGCATTGCCGACGGGAATCAGGTGATAGTCGGGCGCCCGCTCGAGCTGGTCGACGACCTCGAACGCCCCGGTCTTCTGCCCTTCGAGCCGGAAGGGGTTGACCGAGTTCACGAGCGTCACGGGATGGCGCGAGGATATCTGCATCACGATCGCGAGCGCCTGATCGAAGCTGCCCTCGACCATCAGGACTCGCGCGCCGTGGATCGCGGCCTGGGAGAGCTTCCCGAGCGCGACGCCGCCCCGCGG
>QHRS01000184.1 GCA_003221435.1 Candidatus Rokuibacteriota bacterium | reverse complement strand
GCGACATAGACGAGGAAATGAAGGAGAAGAAGCTCACGCTGACCCGCCCGTACCTCGGGCTCGGGTACATCCTGGTGGTCAATGGAACCGAGTCCAACGTGACGAGCCTGGCCGACCTGAAGAACGTGAAGATCGGCGTGCCGATGTCGACCCCGGTCGACGCGTACTTGTTCGACCACGGCTACGAGCGCGGGCTCTACCTGCGGAATCGTGAGATCATCAAGGCGCTCGCGCAGGGCGAGATCCGCGCGGGAATGGTCTGGTCGCCGGCACTCTCGCAGGGCCGCGTCGAGTTTCCGGATGGAAAGTTTCGGGCGGTCCCGAACTACACGCCGGAGCCGGGGTTGCGCTGGAACATCGCGATCGCGCTGCCGAACAGCGAGCCCGCGATGAAGCTGTTCCTCGATGACTCGATCGAGGAGCTGATCAAGCGCGGCGAGATGAAGAAGATCGTGGAACACTACGGCTTCCCTTACTTCCCGCCCTTCGAATGAGAACGGGGCTGACAGCGGTCCGGGGGCATGCGCGGTCGCGGGTGAAGGCGTGCGCCGGCGGCGGTCTGCTCGCGCTGGCCGCCCTCGTGGGCGCCGGGAGCCTCGGGCAGACCCCGGGTCTGGCCCGGGCGCAAGCGCGCCCGGACATGGCCAATCCGCTCGAGGCGGATCCTGATGCGATCCAGAGAGGGCTCGAGCTGTTCAACGAGCGCTGCTCCTTTTGCCACGGGACCCGGGGCCGCGGGGCGAAGGGACCGTGTCTGTCGTGCGGGCGCTTCCTGTATCGCGGTGGCTCCAACGCGCAGTTGTTCGCGACCATCAGCGGCGGAATCCCCGGCGGCCAGATGGGCGCGTTCGCCGCGAGCATGAGCGGGGAGGACATCTGGAGGATCATCGCGTTCCTCCGCGACGAGACCAGGAAGCGTCAGGCCGCCGGCGACCCCGCCGTCACGCAGGCGAGGTGAGATGCAGATTCGTGTGCTGGGCGCGGCGGCGGGCGGCGGCTTCCCGCAATGGAACTGCGGGTGCGCGAACTGCCGGGGCGTCCGCGAGGGCACGATCGAGGCGAGGCCCCGGACGCAAGACTCCGTGACGGTGAGTGCGGATGGCGCGCGTTGGTTCCTGCTGAACGCGTCGCCCGAGATCCGGACGCAGATCGAGAGCTTTCCGGCGTTGCACCCGAAGCGGGCCCGGCACACACCGATCGCGGCGATCGTGCTCACCAACGGGGATCTCGATCACTGCCTCGGGATCTTTTCGCTGCGCGAGGCTCACCCGATCGTGATCTACGCGACCGATCGCGTGCGCCAGGGGATCACGGAGTCGAATGTCTTCTACCGGACGCTCCAGCGCTTTCCCGGGCAGGTGACGTGGCGCTCGCTGAAGCTCGGGCGCGAGGAGGAGCTGGTCGACGCCGGTAACGCGGCCACCGGGCTCTGGCTCGAGCCGGTGCCGTCGCCCGGCAAATTGCCGGTGCACCTCGACGGGCTCGCGTCGGCGGACCCCGAGGACAACATCGGCCTCAGGATCCGTGAGCGCGCCACTGGGCTGGTCCTCGCGTACTTCTCGGCTGTCGGCAGGATGAGTCCCTCGGTCCGGCAGGGGCTCGAGGGGGCCAGCGCGGTCTTCTTCGACGGCACGTTCTGGTCGAGTGATGAGTTGTCGGGGCCGGGGCTCATGGCGAAGACCGCGGAGGACCTCGCGCACCTGCCGATCGGGGGCGAGGGCCCATATCAACAACACGAACCCGATCCTCCGTGAGGACTCCGAGGAGCGGAGGGCGGTGGAGGCCGGTGGGTGCGAGGTGGCGTTCGATGGAATGGAGATCAGGCTCTGAGGCGAGCCGGCCCGTCCTGCGGGCTCTCGGGGCCTGGCGAAGGGCTGTGACGTGTTGGGGTACAATGCCCGGGGAGGTTCGCCCATGACCGCGCCCGGATCAGCGCCGCTCCCGCGCGACGCCTTCGTCGACTGGCTCAAGCGCGAGGGCGCCAGCCGCTACCACGATCACCACCGCTACCACGTGCTGATGCACGAGGGCAAGCTGACGAAGCTGCAACTCCAGCAGTGGGTGCTGAACCGCTACTACTACCAGACCCGCATCCCGATCAAGGACGCGATCATTCTCTCCAAGTCCGACGATCCCGCCTTCCGCCGCATGTGGATTCACCGGATCCTCGATCACGACGGCGAGAAGGAGGGCGAGGGAGGGCTCGCGCTCTGGCTGCGCCTGGCGGAGGGTGTCGGGCTGGACGTCGAAGAGGTGGCGAGCTGTCGGTCGGTCCTGCCCGGGGTGCGCTTCGCCTGTGACAACTACGTCCAGTTCGTCCAGGAGCGGAGCCTGCTCGAGGCGGTCGCCTCGTCGCTCACCGAGGCGTTCGCGCCCGACATCATGTCCAAGCGCATTCTCGCCTGGGAGAAGCATTACCCGTGGGTCAGCCCCGAGATGCTCGGCTACTTCCGCGCGCGCGTAACGCGGGCGCGGGCCGACTCCGAGGAGGCGATCGAGTGGATCGCCGCGCGGGCCACCACGTACGAGCGACAGGAGGCCTGCGTCGCCGCGCTGATCCGGAAGACCGAGATCCTCTGGCACCTGCTCGACTGCGTGTATACGGCGTACGTCGAGCCCGGCTGGGGGCCGGGGGGCGGCCGCGCGTGATCTCGACCGAGAGCCGGCCGCGCCTCGCGTCGAAAGTGCGGCTCCGGTACGATCGCAAGGGTGAGCGGTACATGCTGCTCTATCCGGAGAAGGGGCTGGTGCTGAACCCGACGGCCGCCGACATCGTGACGTTCTGTACCGGCGAGAACACGGTGAGCGTCATCGTCGACCGTCTCGCGGAGAAGTATTCGAGCCAGACGCGCGAGGCGCTCGAGCGTCAGGTCATCGAGTTCCTGGGCGTGATGGCCGACCGCGGCCTCGTGCAGGGAGACGTATGAACCCCGCATATCGTCCGTACACGCTGATCGCCGAGCTGACATACAAGTGCCCGCTCCGTTGCGTCTACTGCTCGAACCCGGTCGACTACACGCGCCACGACCAGGAGCTGGACACCGCGACGTGGCTCCGCGTCTTCGAGGAAGCCGAGGAGCTCGGCGTCGTGCAGCTGAACCTCACCGGCGGCGAGCCGCTCGTCCGCAACGACCTGGAGCAGCTGATCGCGAAGGCGCGGTCGCTCGACCTCTACACCAACCTCATCACGAGTGGGATCCCCCTCACCCAGGAGCGTCTCGCCCGCTTCCGCGAGCTGGGGCTCGACAACGTCCAGCTCTCCGTCCAGGACGTGAAGCCGGCGGATTCCGACCGGATCGCCGGGCTCAAGTCGTTCGAGCGAAAGATGCAGGTCGCGCGGTGGGTCAAGAGCCTCGGCTTCCCGCTCACGATCAACACGGTCCTGCACCGGGACAACCTCGATCACGTCGCCGATGTCATCGCGATGGCGGAAGAGCTGTCGGCGGACCGGCTCGAGCTCGCGAACACGCAGTACCTCGGGTGGGCGCTTCTGAACCGGAAGGCCCTGTTGCCCTCGCGCGAGCAGCTCGACCGGGCCCGGGAGGTTGCCCTTGCGGCTCGGGAGCGCCTCAAGGGCAAGATGGAAGTGCTGTTCGTCGTCCCCGACTACTACCGCGAATTCCCGCCGGCCTGCATGGACGGATGGGGGCGACGATTCCTGCTCGTGAGCCCGGACGGGCTCGCGCTGCCCTGCCATGTCGCCCATGAGATCCCGGGGCTCACGTTCGAGAAGGTCGGCACGCGCCCGCTCGCCGAGATCTGGGCGTCGCCCGACGGCCTCGGCCACTTCCGCGCCGCGACATCGACTTCGGGGGCTGCCGCTGCCAGGCCTACTTCCTGACCGGCGATGCAGCGGCGACGGATCCGGTCTGCACCAAGTCGCCGAAGCACGCGCTGGTCGAGGCGGCGCGCGGGGAGCAGGGGGTGGCGGAGCCGTTCGTGTACCGTGGCCCCAGGGTCGCGGCGTCCAGCACCGCCTGATCCGGCCGCCAGTCACGAGCCACCGAGCACGGCCGGTCGGCGCGCCCGCCAGCCGCCGCTCATGAATTCCAGCTCGTAGTCAGAAGACTGGCGCGCAATTTGGCCGGCGCTCGGCTGGACAGCCGGCGCCTGGAACACCGACGGGAACGGGGGGAGCATGCACAAGCGTATGGTGGCGCCGGAAGCCTGGATCGTCGTCCTGCGAGTCGTGGTGGGCGCGTGGTTCCTCAAGGCCGTGTGGACCAAGCTGACGCTCGCGTGGCTCTGGGGAATCATCCCATACCCCACCGTCTCACCCAGGTTCCTCGCGTTTCATCCCAAGCGCGTCGCCGAGTTCGCCGCAGGGAACCCGATCGGGTGGTACAAAGACTTCCTCGAGGGCACCGTGCTCCCCAACGCTCAGCGCTGGGCCACCCTTCAGACGTGGGGCGAGGTCGCCGCAGGCGTGGGCCTGATTGTCGGGCTCGCGACCGGCCTGTCGGCGTTGGTCGGTCTCTACCTCAGCCTGAACTACGGCCTCGCGACCCAGTGGATGAGCCAGGGCCAGCAGGGCTTTCATGTCGTACTCGTGACCTGCATGCTCGTCATGCTCTGCACGCGAGCCGGACGCGTGTGGGGCCTCGACGGCCTGATCCTCGAGCGCGTCAGTCCCGGGGTTCGCAGCTGGCTTCGCTGGATCATGTGATAACTCGGAGGGGGGCTGTGCCCCCCTTCCGAACCTCCCCCGTCCAGTTGCGCCGGCCAAGCCGGCGCTCGAACTGGCGCGGCGGCTCAGCCGGGGTCTTGCGGCGGGGGGCGCCGCCCCCCTTCGGGGGATCGCATGCGTGCTCGTCGGGTGCGTCGGCCTCTTGATCCTCGCACCGCCTGTGTGCGGGGAGGTCCGCCGCGTCGCCGTGGAGTCGCGCGTGGACGTGCTCGGCGGCGCGCCCTTCGGGGTCGCCGGCGCGTACGAAAAGCTCGCCGGGACGATCGACTTTGCGTTCGACCCCGCGAACGCGGCCAACACGCGCGTCGTCGATCTGGACAAGGCACCGCGGAACGCCGCCGGTCTCGTCGAGGCTCGAGCCGATTTCATGGTGCTGCAGCCGAAGGACCTTTCGCATGCCAGGGGTGTCGCGTTCGTCGAGGTCAGCAATCGCGGCGGCAAGGCGGCGCTCGCCTACTTCAACCGCGGGACCTTCGCGAGCGACCCGACCGGGGCCGCCGACTTCGGCGACGGGCTGCTGATGCGGCAAGGGCTCACGATCGTCTGGGTCGGGTGGCAGTTCGACGTGCCGCCGGTCGGCGGGGCGCTGCGCCTGAGCGCTCCGGTCGCCACTGATCGCGGTCGCGCGATCGAGGACGGTGGACGAGACCGTCACGACGCTCCCGCTCAGTCACCGCAACCATCTGGCGTATCCGGTGCGCGAACCCGATGCTCCCGACAACGTGCTCACCGTTCGCGACGGCCGCCTGGCCGCCCGCGCCGTCGTTCCTCGCGCGCAGTGGCGGTTCGCCCGCGAGATCGACGGCCGGGTCGTCGAGGACCGCGAGCACGTCTACATGGCTTCGGGCTTTCAGGCGGGAAAGATCTACGAGCTGGTGTACCGCGCCGCAAACCCGGCGGTCGTGGGCCTCGGCCTCGCCGCGATCAGGGACGTCGCCTCGTACGCGAAGTATCACCAGAGCGTGTTCCCCGCGCGGGCAGGCATCGCGTTCGGCGTTTCCCAGACCGGCCGGTTCCTACGCCATTTTCTCTACCAGGGGTTCAACACCGACGAGCGGGGCCGCCAGGCCTTCGACGGGATGCTGATCCACGCCGCGGGCGCGGGACGCGGCAGCTTCAACCACCGGTTCGCCCAGCCGTCCCGCGACGCGCACCGCTACTCCGCCTTCTTCTACCCGACGGACATCTTTCCGTTCTCGAGCCGGACGCAGCGCGACCTCGAGACCGGCATCAGCGACGGCCTGTTCGCGCGCGAGCGCCCGGATCATCTCCCGAAAGTCTTCTACACCAACAGCGGCTACGAATACTGGGGGCGGGCGGCGTCGCTCGAATCGACGACGCCCGACGGCCGCGCCGACGTGGAGCCGCTGCCGGACGAGCGTCTCTATCACCTCGCCGGCGGGCAGCACTTCGTCGGCGACTTTCCGCCTTCGCCGGGCGCGCGGCTCGGGTCGTCGCGGGCGTACCGCGGCAACCCGCTCGATTACCTCGTGACCCTCCGGGCGCTGCTGGCTCGCTTGGTCGAATGGGTGGCGGACGGGGTCGAGCCGCCTCCGAGCGCTTTCCCGCGAATCGCGGCCGGCACCCTCGTGCCGATCGACCGGGTGAAGTTCCCGAACATCCCCGACGTGACCTTCCCGACGGTCATCCACGAAGCCTACCGGGTCGACTACGGACCCGGCTTCGGCCAGGGGATCATCACGATCGAGCCGCCGAGGCTCGGCAAGGCGTTTCCCACGCTCGTGTCGCAGGTCGATTCGGCGGGAAACGAAACGGCCGGGCTCCGCACCGTGGAGCTGCTCGCGCCGCTCGCGACATACGCGCCGTGGAATCTGCGCGCCGGCTACCCCGCCGCGACGCACGAGCTGGTCGATTTCCTCGGCACGTACATCCCGTTCCCGCGCACCGAGGCGGAACGGCGGGCGACCGGCGATCCACGCCCGAGCGTCGAGAGCCTCTACGGGACCCCGGAGCGGTACCTCGACGTCGTCCGCAAAGCTGCGGCGTCGCTCGCCGGGCGGGGCCTGCTCCTCCCGGAGGATATCCCGCGCGTGGTCGAGCGGGCCCGGGCCCACTGGGACTGGTTGGATCGAGAGGCGCTGCCGCTGCCGAACGGGTAGCGAACCACGAGAAACAGCGAATCGAGCGCTCAGAAGTCGTTCAGGGGAGCGCGGTGAATTCCGGCCTAATGTGACAAGCGGGGGAATTTTGCGATGAAAGAGACTCTCTAAGCACCGGTCGCCGACACACATGTACCGTACGGCCCCGCTTGCCGGACTCTGGAGCCACGCCAAGGGCGGGTTTTATCATGACGGCGGGTTCTCGACTCTGCCGGATGTCGTCGAACACTACGACGAAGTCCATCATCTCGGACTGAACGGATCGGAGAAGGCGGCATTAGTGGAGTACCTGAAGTCGCTCTGAGTCCGAAATCCAACGCGAAGAGACCCCCCGAGCCTGTCGCCCCGACTCTTTTCCCGGTTCGCGCAGCGGTGATTCGGGGTTAAGAGCCGACGAGTCCTCGACGCACCGCCTCGACGGCGGCTTGCGTGCGATCGGAGACCCGGAGCTTCTCGAGCACGCGCTGGACGTACTTCTTTGCGGTCCCGAGGCTCCAGCGCATGCGTTCGCTGATCTGACGGTTCGTGAGGCCTTCGGTCAGGAGCCGCAGCACCTCGGTCTCGATCCGCGTGAGCGGCTCCAGGTCCGCCGGGGCGGTGGCCCGCGGCCCGGCGCCGTCGCGCGCGCCGAGCGCGTCCTTGAGCACCGCCGGGTCGAGGACCGACTCGCCCTCGCGCACGGCGCGCACCGCGGCGACCAGCTCGCGCCGCGTGATGCCCTTGAGCACGTAGCCGGCGGCGCCGCCGCGCACCGCCTCGCGGACGAATTCGGCGTTCGCGTGCATGGTCACGATGAGAACGCTCGTCTGCGGCATCGCGGCTTTGAGCCGCCTGAGCACCGCCAGGCCGTCGGCGTCCGCGAGCTGGATGTCGAGCATCACGACGTCCGGAGACTGCTCGGCGGCGCGGGCCATGGCCTCCTCGGCGGTCCCGGCCTCGCCGACGACCTCGATTTCCGGGACGCTCAGCATGCTGCGGAGGCCTTCTCGGACCATCGGGTGATCGTCGACGATCAGGACCCGGATCGGCGGTCTACGATCCACCAGCCGCCCCCGCGCCGAGCGGCAGGCGGACGCGGACTCGGGTGCCGCGCTCGGGCTCGCTCTCGATGACGCAGTCGCCTCCGAGGAGCCTCGCGCGCTCCCGCATGCTCAGCAGACCGAGCCCGCTCCCCGGCGTCTCGCCCGAGGTGCTCCGGAAACCCACTCCCCAGTCGGCGACGGTGATAAAGAGCGTGTCGCCGTCCTTCTTGAGGTCGACGTCGACGCGGGTGGTTCGCGCGTGCTTGAGGGCGTTGGCGAGCGCCTCCTGAACGATGCGGTACGCGGAAGTCTCGACGGCCGCAGGAAGGCGCGCCTCCTCGAGATTCTGGGTAAGGCTCACCGCCCACCCGGCCTCCCGCCCCACTTCATCGAGGCTCGCGCGCACAGCGGGGATCAGCCCGATGGGGTCCACCAGGGAGGGCCGGAGCGCGGTGAGCAGCCGCCGCACCTCGACGACCGCCCGCTCCATCCGATCGAGTCCGAGGTCGAGCTCCTGCTCGGCGCGCCCGGGATCGCTCTTCCAGAGATCCTCGCAGGTGTCCAGGTGCTGCTTGGCGCTGACGATGAGCTGCGCAAGGCCGTCATGCACGTCGTACGCGACGATCCGGCGCTCTTGTTCCTGGGCGAAGATGAGCTTCTCGACCATGCGCGCGAGGGCTTCCTCCTTCTCCCTGAGCGCGGCCACGAGATCCGCCAGCTCGCGCGCACGGGCCACCTCACGGTCCATCAACGCGGTTCGCTGCTGCCAGGCCCGGATGAAGATATAGGTGGCGGCGAGGACCGCGATGACCTGGGCGAGATGCAGGAGGACGTCGATGGACAGGGGCCCCATGCGGGGCGAGGCGCCGCGTGGTTCCAGCAGCCACATCTCGAGCAGCTCCTGAGAGGCGATGACCAGGAAGACGATGGCCAGCACCAGCTCCCGGTACCGGTCGAGCCGTCGGACGTTCTGCGCCACGCCCGATCTCCGCTTCAGGCCGACGCGGCCATCTGACCCTTGCGCTCCGCGTTCAACCCGCGGGCGCGGGCTCCGACGGAAGCGAGAGCGCGCGCGTCGTGTCATGGAGCCGCCGCATGAGCGCACGCACCTGCTCGGCGGCACGCGCGTCCTTGAGCGCCCCATCGGACTCGAACGCCTGCGCCGCCCTCGCGATGAACACGCGGGGCCCGGGCAGCGTCAGCACGTTGAGCGTGACCAGCACGGGGCGCAGGGCATGCTGCGCGGACACCGTGCCGAAGTTCCCTGGGGAAGCGCCGAGGATCGCGGCCACCTTGCCGTCCAGCGTGTTGGGCGGCCGAGAGGCCCAGTCGATCGCGTTCTTCAGCACACCCGGGATCGAGTTGTTGTACTCGGGCGTCGCAATGATCAACGCCGCCGCCTCGGTCACGGCCCGCCGGAGCGCCTCAACCGAGGGCGGGAACCCGAGGGCCTCGACGTCGGCGTTGTACAAGGGCACGTCGCTGAGGTCGAACTCACGGGCCTCGAGCCCCGCCTCACGGGCGCCCTCGATGGCGAGGTGGAGCAGCTTCCTGTTCCACGATTCCTTACGAAGGCTTCCGGCGAAGGCCAGTGCGTGCACGGTGGGCATTGTACACTGGCTGCCGCACGCGCCCCGCACCGGCCAGGGGCCGAGGCGTGTCACATCCGTGGTGGCCGGACCGCTCCCCGCGATGCGCTGGATTTTACACGGATTTCACAGTAGGGCTCGCGTCGAGCGCTAGGCTCTAAGCGTACCCGGTGTCTTGCGAGCGCTGGACCCGGTACGATACTAGTCGGGAGGCGATCATGCTGATCAAGCGTGCCCAGGAGATCAGGTCGTCCGAAATCACGGATCCGCGCACCTATATGCACCGCCGGTCCTTCATGGCCGGCGCCGCCGCGGTGCTGCTCGCGCCATCGGCGGCGAGAGCCGCCGCGCCACCGCCGGGCCAGGCCCTCCAGGCGACACCGAGTGCGGCGTTTCGGATCGAGGATGCGCCGACGAAGTTCGAGAGCGCCACCACGTACAACAACTTCTACGAGTTCGGCGTCGACAAGGCGGATCCTTCGCAGAACGCGGGGAGCTTCCGGACCCGTCCGTGGACGATGCGGGTGGAGGGGTTCGTGGCACGCCCCAAGACCTACGACATCGACGAGCTGATCCGCCTGTTCCCGCTCGAGGAGCGCGTGTACCGCCTGCGCTG
>QHRS01000084.1:668-16687 GCA_003221435.1 Candidatus Rokuibacteriota bacterium | reverse complement strand
GCTGTCGGTCTTCCGGTTCGCGCCGAGCCCGGCAACCCGGCCGGTCATCTCGTGCCCCTGGATGCCCGGGGCCTTCTGAAACCATGGCACCTCGCCCCGCCACATGTGCAGATCCGACCCGCAGAGGCTCGCCATCGTCACCCGGATCAACACCTCGTCCGGTCCCGGCTCCGGCACTTCGTACTCGGTCAGCGCCATGCCGTGGGCGTTTTGTCGCGTCACCGCCGCTCGCGCCTTCATCTTCGCCCGTTCCTCCTCTGGCCGCGGGATGTATGGCCCTGTCAACGTACCTGCCGCGGCAGCAGGGCGCAAGCGCGAATCCAGCCGCTCACTGCCAGTCAGAATCACGTACGGGCCGGAGCACCAGGGACCGTTTCTGCATGAACCACGGACGGTATTTGCGGCGACAAATGAGGTCGGATGAAGTGCGATCGAGGGCACATCCGGTGGCGAAATCACAGAATCGGGGAGGCCGCGTCTACATGGCGCCGCCGGGATTCGCCCCGGGCGGCGAGCGCGGGATCGATGGGACCAGCGGCCGGGCGAGGGGGCCGGACGCGGTGAGCCTTACCGCGTCGCCGCGGAAGTTTCCGCGTGCCGGGACTCCTCCAGCTTCGTCCTCATCTTCGTGATGAGGTCCTGGTAGGAGGAGGTCTGGATGATCCGGTTGAACTGCGTGCGGTAGTTGTTCACGAGGCTGACGTTCTCGATGACGACGTCGTAGACGAGCCAGCGGTCGCCGCGGCGGAACATGTGGTAATCGATCGGCACGTCCGTGCCCTGCTTCGTGATGACCTTGGTGCGCACGGTCGCCTGGTCGCCGGCAACGGACTCGCTCACCCAGGCGACCCTCTCGCCGCTGTACAGGTCGATCTTCGAGATGTACGACCGCTCGAGCATGTCCCCGAAGAGCTTCACGAACTCCTCGCGCTGCTCATCCGTGAGGCGTTGCCAGTGCCGGGCGAGCGAGCGCTTCGCGGTCTCGGCCCAGTCGAACGTGCCGTTGGCGATGGTCTGGACCCGCTGCCGGCGCTCCGCGGTCTTGCCTTCGCCCTTGAGCGCTGGATCCTCGAGCGTCTTCACGACCCGGTCGATCTCAACTCTGAGTTGCTCGGTCGGGGGACCGGCCCACGCGTCCTTTTCAACGAAGAGCGCCGCCAGTACGATCGCCATGACGAGCAGGCCTCGGTAGCGGGTCATCGGGTTCCCTCCAGTTTGTCCGTTGCGCGCTTGCCCCGAATCATCCCGCGGATCTCGTCGAGGTCACGGCCGGCCGCGTTGTCGAGCCGGGCCAGGCCCATGTGGGAGTTGAACACGGCCTGCAGGTAGTCGGCCCGCGACTTGGCCATCGCCAGCACCGCGTCGGCCAGGTCCTTGGTGTCGCCGATCCCCAGGTCGAAGTTCGCGAGCGAGGTCACGACCCACTTGCGCGCGTTTTCGTTGGCACGGTCAAGCGCCTGGACGTTCTTCTGCGCCTCGACCAGCTCCCCGTAGGCCTTCTGCACCTGCAGCGGGATCCCCTCGTGGGCGTACTGCTCGAGCGCCACCAGCTTGTCCACCTCGGCCTCGGCTTCCTTCACCCGGCCCCGCGTCATGCCGAAGTCGAGATTGTACTTCAGCCCCAGCACCGGCCCCGCATAGGCGTGCTGGAGGGGGTCGGTGACGTAGGCGTTGTTGCGGATCCGGTCGCGGTTCTCGGCGTACGCGGCCGAGCCCTGAATGCCGAAGAACACCATGGGCCAGGCGCGGGCCCGCTCGGCCTCGGCCAGCGCCTGCTTGGCGCGGATCCCCTCGCGCAGTTGGGTGAACTCCGGCCGCTTTGCCCGCGCGTCGCGCATGTACTCCTCCAGCGGCGGCAGGGATTGGGGCTCCGCGGTGAGCCGGGCGTCGGCCGGCTCGATCGCCGTCTGGGCGTCCAGCCCCGTCCACACCCGCAGCGCCTCCTGGGCGATGTCCTGCAGGCGCTGGCTGAGGTTGAGGTTCTTCTGCAGTTCGCCCTCGAAGGTCCGCAGCTTGAACAGATCCTGCTCCGAGGCGAACCCCCCCTCCACCAGCGTCTCCTCCCTGTCCGCGGCCTTGAGCAGCTGCTCGTACAGGTCGGCCAGATGCGCCCGGAGCTCGTGGGCGAGGAGCAGCCCGTAGTAGGCTTCGCGCACCCGGAGCGCCACATCCGCTGCCGTCTTGTCCACCGCCGCCTGCTGCGCCTTCACCCCCCGGGCCGCCGCCTCGCGCAGGTTCCCGATGAGACCGAACGTGTAGAGGGGCTGGATCAGCAGGAAGTCCGTGCGCACGAAGACGGAGTTGACCTGGCCTTCCTTGACGTTGATCGAGTTCAGCGCTTCGGCCTCGCCCCGGCGCGGGGCGCGGTTGGCCTCAGGCGACGGCCCGAGCACCCCGATGGCCTCGAGCTGCGGGAAGCGTGCGGCGTCGGCCTGCATCTGCTTGGCCAGGAACGCCTCGGCGTCGTAGGTGCTGGAGGCGATCTCCGGGCTCCGGCTCACCGCACGCTCAACGGCCTCCCGCGCCGACAGCACCACCCGCTTGGCCTTGGCCTCCTGCCCGGGGGCGGGCAGCTGGACGAGCCCGGTGAGGAGCAGGGTGGCCACAATGATGCCGACTCGAGTCCCGCCACCCCGACCCATGACCGACTCCGCCTCACTAGCAGGCCGCCGAAAAAGGCCCACCCGGACCTTTTTCGGCGGCCTGCCGGGTTCTTCAGCATCCAGCTAGACTTTGCCGAAGATATATTTCGACAGCAACTCCTCGATATCGACCGGCGCTTCCACTTCCCGAATGCGACCGTTTGGCTTGATGATCTTGTCGGAGCCGCCGGGACTGACGCGGATGTATTTTTCGCCGATCAATCCCTTGGTCTTGATCGAGGCGATCGAATCATCCGGCAGCTTGATGCTGTCGTTGATCCAGAGCACAACCTCCGCCTCGTCGTTGACGAGGCGGATTTTCTCGACGCGCCCGATTTCCACGCCTGCAATCTCGACGCTCGAGCCCGATTTGAGACCGCCGACCGACGGAAAATTGGCACTGACCGTGTAGCCACCGCGTCCCAGCAACTCTACCCGGCCGAGTTTAACCGAAAGATATCCCAATGCCAAGGCTCCGAGGATCACGAACAATCCGACGCCGACCTCCACTCGTGACCGCCCCATTGGGTCTCCTTTTTATCAGGGCATGGGCACCCGGGCTGTCGCCACGCCCGTGCCCCGCCGCACCCTCACGCTGCGTTGGCCGCAGTCGGGCGCCCCGCGGGCTCAGTGCGCCTGCAGCGGGCCTTCGGGGTCGCCGCGGATGAACTGCCTGATCACCGGGTTCTCCGACGCTTGGATCAGGTCCGCAGGGCCCGACTCGACGATCCGCCCGTCGTGGAGCATCGCCACCTTCTGCGCGATCTGGAAGATCTCGGGGATCTCGTGGCTGACCATCACCGCGGTGAAGTGAAATCTCGAGTGCAGCTCGAGGATCAACCGGTGGATCGCGCTGACCAGCACCGGGTCCAACCCGGTGGTGGGTTCGTCGAAGAAGACGATCTCCGGCTCGGTGATGAGCGCGCGCGCTATCGCGACCCGCTTGCGCATGCCACCCGAAATCTCCGCCGGGTTCTTGTGCCCCATGGTCGCCAGACCGACCTGCTCGAGCTTGGCCTTGGCGCGGGCCGAGATCTCGCTCTCCCGCAGGTGCGTCCGCTCCCGGAGAGGAAACGCCACGTTGTCGAACACGCTCATCGAGTCGAACAACGCGCCGCCCTGGAACACGACCCCGTACCGCCGCCGGACGTCGTCGAGCGCGCGCCCGCGCAGCGATGTGACGTCCACGCCGTCGACCACGATGCGCCCGTCGTCGGCTTCCAGCAGGCCCAGCAGGTGCTTGAGCAGCACCGACTTGCCGCCCCCGCTCTGGCCGATGATGACCAGGATCTCGCCCTTGCCGATCTCGAGGTTCACGCCGTTGAGCACCTGTTGCTCGCCGAACGACTTGCGGAGGTTCTCCACGAGGATCACTGCAGCACCGAGCCGAGGAAGTAATCCCACACGAGGATGAGCACGGAGGAGAGCACGACCGCCTGCGTGGTCGCCCGGGCGACGCCCTCGGCGCCGTGCCCGACGTAGAACCCCTTGTACGCGCACACCCAGGTGACGAGCACGCCGAACGAGAGCGACTTCCAGACGCCGGTCGCGATGTCGCCCAGATCGACGAACGTCGTCATCTCGCCGAAGTACGTGCCGCGCGAGAGGCCCAGCAGCTTGACGCCGACCAGGTAGCCGCCGAATATCCCGACCGTGTCGAAGATCGCCGTCATCAAAGGAAACGTTATGAGTCCGGCCACGATCGACGGCACGACGAGGTAGCGGTACGGGTTGAGTGCCATCACCGTGAGCGCATCGATCTGCTCGGTGATCCGCATGATCCCGATCTCGGCCGTCAGCGCCGAGCCGGCGCGCCCGGTCACCATCAGGGCCGCGAGCACCGGCCCCAGTTCCCGGATCAGCGAGAGGGCGACGGCGGGTCCGAGGAAGGCCTCCGACCCGAACCGGGACAGCGTGATGAACACCTGGAGGCCCAGGACCATGCCGGTGAACGCCCCGGTCAGGACGATGATCACCAGCGAGTTGAAGCCGATGAAATGGATGCGCGACAGCAACTGGCGCCCCTTGAACGGCGGCGTGAGCATGAACACGACCGCCTGAGCCAGGAACAAACCGAACCGGCCCAGCGCCGCCGCCATGTTGAGCGCGAGCCGTCCGACCAGTGCGACGAGATCGAGGATCCAGGACGGAGCAGCGTTCATACGATGGCGCTTCGATAGACTCCCAGCGCCCACAGCGGGAAGTACGCCGCGTACAGGTGATACTTCAGGAAGAAGACCCTCGGGAAGCCAGTGCCGTTCCAGAGCGGATCGTTCCAGGACCCATCAGGCCGCTGCGTGCGCAGCAGGTAGTCGACGCCACGTTCGACCGCGGGGCCGGTCGTCTGTCCGGCCGCGAACAGGGCGAGCAACGCCCACGCGGTCTGGCTCGGGATCGATGCGCCGCAGCCGGCGAGCGAGGGGTCCGTATAGCTCTCGCACGTTTCGCCCCAGCCGCCGTCCCCGTTCTGGTGCGACACGACCCAGCGGACGGCGCGTTGCACGTAGTGCGCGTTCATGTCCTCGCCGATCGCGCGGAGACCGCGGAGCACCGACCACGTGCCGTAGACATAGTTGACGCCCCAGCGGCCGTACCACGGCCCGTCGTCGTGCTGGGTCCGCTTGAGGAACTCGATGGCGGGGCGTACTGCCTGATGGTCGAGGCCGAAGCCGAGGGTCCCGAGCAGCTCGAGCCCCCGTCCGGTGAGGTCTTCCGTCGATGGATCCAGCAGCGCGCCGTGGTCCGCGAACGGGATGTTGTTCAGGATCAGGCGGTTGTTGTCGGCGTCGAAGGAGCCCCAGCCGCCGTCCGAGCCCCGCAGACCGAGAAACCAGGCGAGCCCGCGGGAGCGGGCCCGGCCCAGGCGCTCGGGGTCGAGGCCGAGGAGCTTCTCCAGCGCCATCAGCACGATCGCCGTGTCATCGAGGTCGGGATAAAAGTCGTTGTGGTACTGAAAGGCCCACGCGCCGGGCTCGACGTTCGGCCGCTTCACCTGCCAGTCGCCCGGGACGAGGACCTGCTTGTCGAACATCCATTCGGCGGCACGCACCAGCGCGGGGTGGTCGGGCCGGAGCCCGCTCTCGACCATCGCGTTGACCGCGAGCGCCGTGTCCCAGACCGGCGAGAGGCAGGGCTGATAGTGGATCGTGTCTTCGGTCTCCACGGCCAGCGCGTCGATCTCCTTGAGCTGGCCCCGGATCAGCGGGTGGTCATCGGGATAGCCGAGGGTGCGGAGCGCCAGGACCGAGTTCGTCATCGCGGGGAAGATGCCGCCCACACCGCCGGGCACCGCCAGCCGCTCTTCGATCCAGAGCCGCGCGGCCTCGACGGCCCGCTTCCGGAAGGGCCGGGGAGAGAAGCGCTCCCAGATCTTTAGGCCGTCATCGACGGCGATGAAGAAGTTCTTCCAGAACAGGGCGCGCGCGCTGAACGGGATCGGTCTGCGTGGGAAGCGCAGGCTCGCCGTCTCGCGCGGCTCGGGCCACAGCTCATCGAGCTAGCGGTCCGCCGGCAGCCACTTGACCGGCTTGCGGTCCATCAGGATCAGGAGCGGTACGATCACCGTGCGCGACCAGTACGAGACCTCGTACACGTTGAAGTAAAATCGGCGCGGCAGGAGCATGATCTCGACGGGCATCGCCGGCGCGCCGTTCCAGTCGTACTCGCCGAAGAGCGCGAGCAGGATCTTCGTGAAGACCGTGGCCTTCACCGGGCCGCCCATCGCGCGGATCCGCGCGCGGGCGCGCACCATGTCCGGGTCCTCTGGCGAGACGCCGGCCATCTTCATCGCGAAGTACGCCTTGATCGTCGCCGAGAGATCGGCCGGGCCGGCCTCGAAGAGGTTCCAGCCGCCGTTCGGGAGTTGCCGCTGGCGCAAGTACGCCACCGCCTTCCGCTCGCGGTCGGAATCGAGGCGGTCGATGAGATGGCAGAACAGGAGGAATTCAGACGTGATCGAGGAATCGGCTTCCAGCTCGCCCACCCAGTGCCCGTCGGGCGCCTGCCGCTCGAGAAGATAGGTCTGGGCGCGCGCGATGGCCGAGTCGAGGCGTGTCACCGTCTCGGATGCTAACACACGAAATCGGCTTGCGAGAACAAGAGTCTCGGGGTATCGTGACGAGGCGGCTCGAATGGACCTGCTCATCCAGACCTTTTTTCTGCGGCCGTATGTGTTCGGCTTTCTGGTCGCGTATCTCGTGCTGGCTGTGCGCGATATGGGGCCGCGCCGGACCCTGCTGTTCTCGGGATGGACGTGCGCCGTGGCATGGACGGCGGAGTTCACGTCGACCCGCGTCGGGATCCCGTTCGGCCTGTACCACTACACCGGGACCACACGCTTCGAGGAGCTGTTCATCTCAAACGTCCCGTTCTTCGACTCGATGTCGTTCGTCTTCCTCGCCTACGCCGCGTACTGCCTCGCGCGCTTCTTGCTCCGCCGGCAGCAGGGGCTCCCGGTCGTCGGGCTGGCCGGCGTGCTCATGATGTTGCTCGATGTCGTGATCGACCCGCTGGCGGTTCGCGGGGATCGCTGGTTTCTCGGGCGCATCTTCTACTATCCGGACGGCGGCGCGCTGTTCGGCGTGCCCCTGTCGAACTTCGCCGGCTGGGTGATCGTCGGATGGGTGGCAATCGAGGGCTTCATGCTCATCGGCGGCCGAGCGCCGGTGCGCTCGCCGAACGGCGGCGTCGCACTCTACTACGGGATCCTCGCGTTCAGTCTCGTCATCGCGTGGTGGATCCGAGAACCGATGCTGTTCGGGCTTGGCGTGCTGCTGCACGTTTCGCTCTTGCTCGTGGTGTGGGCCTGTTATGCTGTCAACGGCAACCGTGCCGCCCGGCGCGCGTTCGCGTCGGGCTCGCAGTCGGCCTTCGAATACACGGACCGATAGTGCCGTTCCAACGAGTTCCGGCTGATGCGGGTTTGCGCCGCTGGTGCCGTTCCAAGTTACGAGCCAGACGAGGCCCGAGGGAGGAGGCGACCGGAGCGTACGCGGTCTCGCGCGTCGTCTCGCCCACGGTCAACATGCCATGCGGCATGTTGAGGATCAATGATCGCCGACGACCGAGAACCTGTCGGAGAACCCGAGTACGAGCGCCGGCTTTGCCGGCGCCATCGGTCCCTTGGGGGAGGCTCGGAGGGGGCCGCCGAGGCCCCCTTCGATGGGCAACGAAGTATGGCGAAGTAAATTGGAACGGCACTGGCAGGATGCTGAAGAACCCGGCGGACCGCTCAAAGAGGTCCAGATGCGAGGTCGCGACGATTCTTTCACGCGCTCTGAGACGTACGCGGCTGTACGTGGCAGGGAGGAGCGACCGCGCCAACGGTGTAGCCGGGTCTTGGGAGCGGTCAGGTAGAGGGATCGTCAAGACATGAGCGTACCAGTCTCTCAGATCTGGGCCGTAGCCAGGTACGTGCTAGAGCAGAGGCTCAAAGGCCGACAGCGCTACCCACTGGTGCTCATGCTCGAGCCGCTTTTCCGCTGCAACCTCGCCTGCGCCGGCTGCGGCAAGATCCAGTATCCGGCCCAGATCCTCAAGAAACACCTGACCGTGGAGCAGTGCCTGAAGGCGGTCGAGGAGTGCGGCGCCCCCATCGTCAGCATTCCCGGCGGCGAGCCGCTCATGTACCCGGACATCGGCCCGCTCGTGGCGGAACTCGTCGCGCGCAAAAAGTACGTGTATCTCTGCACGAACGCGCTCCTCCTGAAGGAGAAGCTCGAGGCTGGGCTGCTGACGCCCTCGAGGTACCTGAGCGTCAGCGTACACATGGACGGGCTGCGCCCAGAGCACGACCGCGCGGTATGCCGTGACGGAGTCTACGATCAGGCGGTGGCGGGAATCCGGGAAGCCCTGAAGCGCGGCTTCCGCGTGACCACCAATACGACGCTGTTCGACGGCGCCTCGCCGCTCCGGATGCGAGAGTTCTTCGACGCGATGATGGACCTCGGCGTCGAGGGCATGATGCTGTCCCCCGGCTACAGCTACGGGAAGGCCCCCGACCAGGAGCACTTCCTGAGGAAGAGCCGGACGAACGACCTCTTCGTCGCGATGCTCTCGAATCCGAAGCGGCGCTGGCGGTTCAACCAGTCGCCGCTGTTCCTGCGATTCCTGATGGGTAAGCACGACTACGAGTGCACGCCCTGGGGCAATCCGACCTTCAACATGTTCGGCTGGCAGCGCCCCTGCTACCTCCTGCAGGAAGGCTACGCCGAGAGCTTCCAGGACCTGATGGAGAACACGCGCTGGGAGAACTACGGCAAGAAGAGTGGCAACGAGAAGTGTCGTGACTGCATGGTGCACTGTGGGTTCGAGGCCACCGCGGTGAACGAGACCTTCGGCGGCTGGCGTGGCTTCGCGGAGACGGTCGCGGTCACGCTCAGCGGCCGGCTCTGATGAGCTTCCTCGGAGGGGGGCTCCGCCCCCCTTCCGAACCTCCCCCGGGATGGCGCCGGCAAAGCCGGCGCCTGAGTGCCGAAGGGGGCCTCGACGGCCCCCTGAGAGGAGGGTAGTCTGATGAGCGCGCCGGGCAGAACGCTCGAGGGCTGGGTCCCGGAGGTGGGGCCCGACCTGCCGCTCGAGCGGGTCATCGACCTCGCATTCGACTACCGCGGGAACACGACCATCGTGAAGACCGACGGCACCGAGCTGTACGGCTACATCTTCAACCGCAACGCGGACGTGGCCGAGCCGTTCATCCAGGTCTTCGACGTTGGCGGCGAAGGCCCGTTCAAGATCCCGTACAGGGAGATTCGGACCATCCGGTTCACCGGCAGGGACACGGCCGCGGGGACCTCGTACGCCGCCTGGCTCCGGCGCAAGGAAGGGGAGCAGGCCGAAGCGGCGTCGGACGGCCCCCGGGAACGGTGAGTCGCCTCCTCCTGATCCTCACCGCGGTCGAGGCGGAAGCGCGCGGGCTGGCCAGAGGACTCGGGCTGGCCCGTGTCGTCTCGAGTCCATGGCCGCGCTTCGCCGGGGACGGGACCGTGCTCCTGCCGGTCGGTCTCCGCGCCTCGCAACTCGAGGCGCGCGGCCTCTGGGAGCGGGAGCGTCCGGCGCTGGTCGTCTCGGCGGGCGTCTGCGGCGCGCTCTCGCCCGGGCTCGGCGCGGTCGGCGCGCTCATCGTACCGCGAACCGTCATCGCCCCTTCCGGCGCCCGGCTACCGATCGACCCCGACGTCCACGCCCGCGCGCTCGTCGCGGCGGCAGCGGCAGGCGTCGTCGCCGCGACGGACCCGCTGATCACGACCACGGCGATCGTGGAAAGCTCCGCGGCCAAGGTGGCGCTCTGGCGCCAGACGGGCGCGATCGCCGCCGACATGGAATCAGCGCTCATCGTCGCGGCCGCCGCGCGGCGCGGCGTTCCCGCCGTGGTCGTGCGAGCGGTGTCCGATACGGCCGCGCAATCGCTCTCGCGCGACCTGACGGGGCTCGTCGACGACGCTGGGCGCACAAGCCACGTGCGCGCGGCAGCGCTCGTGCTGCGCCGTCCCGCGCTCATCTGCAGCGCACTCGCGCTCCAGCGCGCCACCGCGCGCGCGCTCCGGACCATCGCCGCCGTCCTCGCCAAACTGCGCGAGGCTCTGGAATGAGAGCGCGTC
Source organism: Candidatus Rokuibacteriota bacterium (assembly GCA_003221435.1). Classification (GTDB taxonomy): domain Bacteria; phylum Methylomirabilota; class Methylomirabilia; order Rokubacteriales; family CSP1-6; genus AR9. Next base: position 6,447 of record QHRS01000084.1, on the reverse strand, counting down.
ACCCGCGGACTGATCAAAAAAACCTAGCGTGCAGGTTCCGGCGGGGCACGGGCGTGGCGAGAGCCCGGGTGCCCGTGCCCTGGTAAATGACGGCGCTCGTGACCGGCGCGACCGGATTCGTCGGCGCCAACGTCGTCCGCGCCCTGCTCGACGACGGTCAGCGCGTGCGCGCGCTCGTTCGCCGATCGAGCGACCGGCGGGCCATCGAGGGCCTCGCGCTCGACGTCTGCGAGGGCGACCTGCTCGATCCCGGGTCGCTCAGAGGCGCGGTGACGGGTGCGCGGCACGTCTATCACGTCGCCGCCGACTACCGCCTCTGGGCCCGCGATCCACGCGACCTCTACCGCGCGAATGTCGACGGCACGCGGGCGGTCCTCGCGGCCTGCGCCGATGCAGGCGTCGAGCGCGTCGTGTATACGTCAACCGTCGGGGCGCTCGGCATTCCCGAGGACGGTAGCCCTGGCACGGAGACGACGCCGGTAACGCTCGCGGACATGGTCGGACCCTACAAGCGATCCAAGTTCCTCGCCGAGCGGGTGGCCCTGGAGTGGGCGTCGCGGGGGCTCCCCGTCGTCGTGGTAAACCCGTCAGCCCCGGTCGGGCCATGGGACACCAAGCCGACGCCGACCGGTCAGCTCATCGTCGACTTCCTCCGCGGCAAGATGTTCGCGACGCTCGACACCGGGTTGAACCTGGTGCACGCGCGCGACGTCGCGCGCGGGCATGTGCTGGCCGCCGAGCGCGGCCGCGTCGGTGAGAAGTACATCCTCGGCAACCAGAACCTCTCGCTCTCCGAGATCTTCGGGATGCTGGCCCGGCTGACCGGTCATCCGGCGCCGCGGATCCGTGTGCCCTGGGCACTCGCGTGGTGCGGCGCGCTCGGGATGGAGGCGGTGGCCCGGCTGACGGGGGGCGTGCCTGCCGTGCCGCTCACCGCGGTCCGGATGGCGCGGAAGCGAATGCACTTCAGCGCGGCGAAGGCCGTGCGGGAGCTCGGGCTGCCTCAGACCCCTGTCGAAGACGCGCTCCGGGACGCCGTCGAATGGTTCGCGGCGCGGGGCTATGGCATAATCCCCGGGGTCGCGCCTGCGCCGACCGCATGAACGGCATACAATTCGTTTCCACGCTGACTCGGAAGAGCCGGTCGAGCTTCTACTACGCGTTCCTCTTCCTGCCCCGCCCGCGGCGCGAGGCGCTCTACGCCGTGTACGCCTTCTGCCGCATCGTGGACGATGTCGCCGACCTGGGCAGCAACCCGGCGCGGCAGCGTGCCGCGCTGAACGACTGGCGCGCCGAGGTGGCGCGGTGCTACGCCGGCCGCGCGCTGCAGACCCCGGTGGCGCGCCGGCTGGCGGACGCGGTGCGCGCCTACCCCATCCCACGCACGGCGCTCGAGTCGATCATCGACGGCGTCGAGATGGACCTCGACCGCGCCACCTACGAGACGTTCGAGGAGCTGTATCCGTACTGCTATCGCGTCGCGTCGGCGGTCGGGCTCTGCTGCATCGAGATCTTCGGCTACGCTGAGTCCCACACCCGCGACTACGCGGTGAACCTCGGCATCGCGCTCCAGCTCACGAACATCATGCGGGACGTCGAGACCGACGCGCGGGCGGGGCGGGTCTATATCCCGCAGGAGGACCTGCGGCGCTTCGGCGTGACGTCCGACGACCTTCGCGCGGGTCGCTACACCGACGCGTTCGTCGCGCTCATGGAGCACCAGGCGCGCAGGGCGCGGCATTTCTACGAGGCGGCGCAGCGGGCGTTCCCCGCGGCCGACGCCCGCGCGCTCGTCGCCGCCCAGATCATGGGCCGAATCTACTTTGCGCTGCTCCGGGAGCTCGAGGCGCGGCGCTTCCGCATCTTCGGCCGGCACGTGGCGCTGTCCGCACGGCGGAAGCTCGGGATCGCCCTCCGGACGTGGGCCGCGGTGCGCCTCGGGATGGCGCCGTGAAGGCCGCCGGCTTCCTCGGAGGGGGGCGCTGCCCCCCTTCCGAACCTCCCCCCGAAAGCTTGCGCCGGCAGAGCCGGCGCCCGGAACGCCATCCGGATACGGGTTGGTACGACGCAGGGGCCGCGCCCCCTGCCGAGGCTCTATGAGAGCGGCGGTGTTCTACGGCCCGAACGACCTCCGGTACGAGCGGGTGCCGACACCCGCGCCGTCCCGCGGCGAGGTCGTCGTCCGCGTCGAGGCCGCGCTCACGTGCGGCACCGACGTGAAGACGCTCCGGCGCGGCCACCCGGTCATGATCCCGCATGTGCCGACCGTGTTCGGCCACGAGCTGGCCGGGACCGTGATCGCCGTCGGGGAAGGCGCGCGGGGGCTCCGCGAGGGGGACCGGGTCGTCGCGGCCAACTCGGCGCCGTGCGGTTGGTGCGCCCTCTGCCGCGCGGGCCGGCCGAACCTCTGCGAGGACCTGCTCTTCGTCAACGGCGCGTACGGCGAGTACATCGCGTTGCCGCCGCGCCTGGTCGAGAAGAACGTCGTCCGGCTGATGCAGGGGACGCCGGCCGCGCGCGCGGCCTTCGCCGAGCCCCTCGCGTGCGCCTTGCTCGGCGTCGAGCGGGCGCGCGTCGAGGCCGGACAGACCGTGGCAATCTTCGGTCACGGCCCGCTCGGGTGCTTGATCGCGCTGCTCGCCACCGCGCGCAAGGCGCGCGTCATCCTCCTCGGCAAGCGCGGCTGGCGCTTCGAGCGAGTCCGTGAGCTCGGCCTCGCCGAGATCGTCGACACGCTGGAGCTCCCCGACATCGTTGACGGGGTCCGCGTACTGACCGCTGGCCGCGGCGCCGACGTCACCGTGGATGCGACCGGTCGCCCCGAGGTGTGGGAGCAGGCGATCGCGGCCGTGGGCAAGGGGGGCACGGTCCTGTTCTTCGGCGGCTGCGCGCCGGGGACCGCGGTGCGGCTCGACACCCGCCGCGCGCATTACGACGAGCTGACGCTCCTCGGCGCATTCCACCACACGCCCGAGCTGATCCGGAAGGCGGTCGACCTGCTCGAGTCGGAGATGGTCGTGCCCGACGGGTTGATCACTCACCGTATGGGGCTCGCGGAGGTGCGTCTCGCGCTCGAGCTGATGGCCCGCGGCGACGCCTTGAAGGTGCTGATCGAACCGTGACGGATGGTATACTCGGCGAGAACTTTCATGACGAACAAGCTGGATGAGATCGTCCTGGCGGGACCCCGCGGCTTCTGCGCGGGGGTCGAGCGCGCGATCGACATCGTCGAGCTGGCGCTGGCGGTGTGTCCGCCGCCCGTCTACGTGCGGAAGGAAATCGTGCACAACCGCCACGTGGTTGACGAGTTGCGGGAGAAAGGCGCGATCTTCGTCGACGAGCTGCACGAGGTCCCCGACGACGCGACCGTCATCTTCAGCGCTCACGGGATCTCGCCCGAGGTGCGCCTGGAGGCCAAGCGCCGGGGCCTCCGGGTCATCGACGCGACCTGCCCGCTCGTGACGAAGGTGCATCTCGAGGCGATCCGCTACGCGCGCGAGGGATACACGATCATCCTCGTCGGGCACGAGGATCACGACGAGGTGATCGGGACGATGGGCGAGGCGCCCGACCGGATGATGCTCATCGAGCATCCCGACCAGGTCGTCGACCTCCAGGTGCCCGATCCGAGCAAGGTCGCGTACCTCACGCAGACGACGCTCTCCGTCGACGACACGCGCGAGTGCATCGAGGCGCTGCGGCGTCGTTTCCCCAAGATCGTCGGCCCCGCGAAGGACGACATCTGCTACGCCACGCAGAACCGCCAGGCGGCGGTCAAGACGCTGGCCGGCGACGTGGACGTGGTGCTCGTGATCGGCGCCGCGAACAGCTCGAATGCCAACCGACTCCGCGAGGTCTCGGAGGTGAACGGCACGCGCGCCTACCTGATCAACGACGCGCGCGACATCCACTCAGAATGGCTCGAGGGCGTGCGCCGGATCGGCATCACCGCGGGTGCCTCCACGCCCGAGGTCCTCGTCACCGAGGCGGTCGAAGCGCTCCGCAGGTCGGGCGAGATCAGCGTCCGCGAGGTGCACGTCGTCGAAGAAGACGTCCGGTTCGCGCTGCCGAGCGAGCTCGAGCAGATCGCGCGCGAGAACGCCAAGACGCTTCCGCCGCGCAGTGCCGTCGTCCGCCAAGGCCGCTGAGCCGTCGCGGCCTGCCGCCGTCCCGCCGCCGCCGGCTCGGCTCCGATCCGTAGCCCCTCCGAGTCCGCTGTGATAGCATGGCCGCACTTTCGCGCTCGACGCTCGATGCGGAACGATCCGCAGGCCGAGGCCGCTCAAACGGGTCCCCAGCCAGGCCGATGGGCCCTGTGTGAGCGGCCTGCCGTCAGGAGGTAGGGCATGGCCCTGGACATCGCCAGGATCCGCAACGTCGGCTTCGTCGGCCACGGCGGCGTCGGCAAGACCTCCCTGGTCGAGGCGCTGCTCTTCGCGGCCGGTGCGGTGACCCGGCTCGGCCGTGTCGACGACGGCACGACGACCACCGACTTCGACCCCGACGAGATCAAGCGGAAGATCTCGCTCAACATCGCGCTCGCGTACTGCGACTACAAGAACCACCGGATCAACCTCGTCGACATGCCCGGATACGGCGACTTCATCGCCGAGGCGCGCGCCGGGTTGCGCGTCGTCGAGGGCGCCGTGGTCGTCGTGGACGCGGTCGCCGGCGTGCAGGTGCAGACCGAGCGCGTGTGGAAGTTCGCGACCGAGTACGATCTGCCCCGTGCCGTCGTCATCAACCGGCTCGACCGCGAGCGCGCCGACTTTTTCCGGACGCTCGAATCGCTGACCAAGCGGCTCAAGGGGCGGCTCGTCCCGCTGCAGATTCCCATCGGCGCCGAGCAGGCGTTCACGGGCGTGGTCGACCTGGTCCGCATGAAGAACGTGCCCGCCGAGCTGGCCGGCCAGGCGAAGGAGTACCGCGAGAAGCTCATCGAGGCCGCCGCGGAGACCGACGACGAGCTCCTCAACAAGTATCTCGAGGAAGGGTCGATCGACGAAGCGGAGATGGTGCGCGCCCTCCGCGCGGGCATCGCCCAGGGCAAGATCATGCCGGTGCTGTGCGCCTCGGCGAGCCGGAACATCGGCGGCCAGGACCTGCTCGACCTGATCGTCGAGTCGTTCCCGTCGCCGCTCGATCGCGGCGACGTGGACGGGACCGATCAGAAGACGGGGCAGGGCGCCCGCCGCGCGCCCGACCCCAAGGCTCCCGCCGCCGCCCTCGTCTTCAAGACGCTGTCGGATCCCCACGTCGGCAAGCTCTCGCTCTTTCGCGTCTACTCCGGCACGATCGGCGCGGACTCGCCGCTCCTCAACGCGTCCCGCGGATTGCGGGAGCGCATGGGCCACATCGCGTGGATGCAGGGCAAGAGCCAGAAGAGCGTCGAGGCGCTCGGCCCGGGTGAGCTCGGCGTGGTGGCCAAGCTGAAAGAGACGCTCACGGGCGACACCCTCTCCGATGACACACAGCCGTTCGTGCTCCCGAGGATCAACTTCCCCGAGCCCTCGATGTCGTTCGCGATCCAGCCCAAGGCCCGCGGCGACGAAGACAAGATCAGCAGCGCGCTTCGCAAGATGGTCGAGGAGGACCCGACGCTGCACTACCACTTCGACCCGGAGACGAAGCAGCTGCTCGTCTCGGGCGTGGGGCAGATGCACGTCGAGGTGGCCGTGGAGCGCATGAAGCGCAAGTACAACGTGGACGTCAACCTGCTGGCGCCGCGCGTCCCATACAAGGAGACCGTGAAAGGTCGCGCGGAGGTGCAAGGCAAGTA
>QHRS01000084.1:0-539 GCA_003221435.1 Candidatus Rokuibacteriota bacterium | reverse complement strand
CACGAGGTCGACTCCTCGGACATGGCGTTCCAGATCGCCGGCTCCCTGGCGCTGCAAAAGGGCTTCATGGAGGCTCATCCGATCCTGCTCGAGCCGATCATGAACGTGGAAGTCACGTGCCCCGCCGAGCAGGCCGGCGACGTGATCGGCGACATCAACGGCCGCCGGGGCCGCATCGTCGGCATGGAGCCGGCCGGCGAGACCGCGCTGGTGCGCGCGCAGGTACCGATGGCGGAGATGCTGAACTACGAGCCGAGCCTCCGCTCGATGACCGGCGGCCGCGGCGGGTACTCGATGGAGTTCTCGTACTACGAGGAAGTGCCCGCGTTCCTCGCGGACAAGGTGGTCAAGGAGGCCAGGGCGGAGAAAGAAAAGGCCGAGAAGCACTGACGCGAGTTCCCCTGACCTGCGACCCGGAGGCCGTCGTCACGGCCGCCTCTCGCGTGGCGGAAGTCAGGACGGGTCGCTTGCAAGCCTGCCGTTCACGCCCCAGTTCGGTTTCTCCACGTCCTGGAAAACGATGTGCACCTGATCAGGGG
>QHRS01000183.1 GCA_003221435.1 Candidatus Rokuibacteriota bacterium | reverse complement strand
GTTCAACAACCTCGGCAACTTCCACCGCGCCATCACGACCAAGTCCCCGCAAGCGCAGCGGTATTTCGACCAGGGTCTCCGCCTGATGTGGGGCTTCAACCTCGAAGAGGCGCAGCGGTCGTTCGAGGAAGCGGCCCGGCTGGACACGACCTGCGCCAGTTGCTCCTGGGGCGTGGCGTTCAGTCTCGGGCCCCATATCAACCTGCCCGGCATCCCGGAGCGCACCAAGCCCGCCTACCACGCGGCCGAGCGGGCGCTCGCGCTCGAGTCGGGAGCGAGCGACGTCGAGCGCGCGCTGATCGAGGCGATGGTGAAGCGCTACTCCGACCCGCCTCCCGCCGATCCCCGGGGGCAGTTCGCGCTGGACTCGTCGTACGCCGCCGCGATGCGCGAGGTCGCCCGGCGCTTCCCGGACGACAATGACGTCCAGGCGCTGTCCATGGAAGCGCTGATGGACCTGCATCCTTGGGACTACTGGACGAGCGACGGGAAGGAGCAGCCCTGGACCGGCGAGATCGTCGGCGGCCTGGAGCAGATCCTGGCGCGCGATCCCCGTCACCCCGGCGCCAACCATTACTACATCCATGCCGTCGAGGCCTCGCCGCACCCCGAAAAGGCGCTGCCGTGCGCCGACCGGCTGCGCGACATGATGCCGGGCGCCGGGCACATGGTGCACATGCCGGCGCACATCTACCAGCGCGTCGGGCGCTACGACGACGCCAATGCTGCGAACAGGAAGGCCGTGGACTCGGATAAGGCCTACGCCGCCGTCGCCAAGCCGCAGGGCTTCTATCACATGTACATGTCGCACAACAGCCACTTCCTGTGCTGGACCTACATGGTGCAGGGACGCAGCGCGGAGGCGATNNNCCGGAGATGGCGCGCGCCATGGCGGGAACCGACTTCTTCATCGCCGAGCCGATGTTCGCCATGGCGCGCTTCGGCAAGTGGGACGACCTCTTGAAGGAGCCGGCGCCGCCCGGGGGGCTTCCCTACATGCGCGGGATCTGGCACTACACGAGGGGGCTCGCGTTCGCGGCCACCGGGCGCCTCGAGGAGGCGCAGCGTTCGCGCGACAGCCTCGCCGCGATCCGGGACGCCACGCCCGAGGACGCCGTCGAGGATCTCAACTCGGCCAAGGCGCTGCTGTCGATCGCGCTCGAGGTGCTCGCGGGCGAGACCGCCCTCAAGCGCGGCGACAACGCCGAAGCCGTGAAGCACCTCGAGGAAGCGGTGAAGGGCGAGGATGCCTCGCACTATTCCGAAGCGGCAGACTGGCTGTACCCGGCGAGGCACCACCTGGGAAAGGCGCTGCTGGCGGCTGGGCGCGCGGCGGAGGCGGAGGCCGTCTACCGGGAGGATTTGAAGCGCTATCCGGAGAACGGCTGGTCACTCTACGGACTCGCCCGGAGCTTGAGCGCGCAGGGAAAGACGGCCGAGGCCGCCGATGCCGAGGCCCGATTCAAGCGGGCGTGGGCGAAGGCCGACGTGAAGATCACGGCGTCTGCGTTCTGATGCCGGCCCGGCCGGCCGCGGCCGGCCGGCTACTCCCACTCCATGCCCCGCGACGCGATCCCGAGCGGAGCGCCGGGGCTCGAGACGCGATCCCCGGCGCCATGCCGCTCGCGCGGAACGCTGCGCGACGCCAAGGACACCAGGGGCAGGGTCAGCTCGCCCGTGGCGTAGGCGGCGATGTAGTCGGCGATCAGCGGAGCGACGTCCGGCACGCCCTTGTAGCCGGGGAACGTGTTGACGTCCACCACCCACGGGCGGTCCCTGCCCTCCACCAAGTCCACGCCATAGAGGCCGAGGCCCAGCGCCCGGCCGCAGCGGAGCGCGACGTCGCGCACCTCCGCGGATACCGCGCACGGCGCGCCGCTCTCGGTGAAACTGCTGGGTGAGAACTTCTTTCGGACGGCGAACACCTGCTCGCCGACCACATACACCTTGAGGTCCCCGCTCGTGCTCTCGACGTATTCCTGGATCAGGACCGGCGACTGCGGGGGCGGCAGCGACTCCAGCTCCGAAGCGTTGCGCACGATGTGGAGACCCTGGCCTCGGTGCCCCAGGTAGGGCTTGAGGATCAGCGGCCGCCGCCGGACGACCGGCAACAGGAGCCGCAGGTCGCCCGTCACCCAGCAGTCGGGAGTTGGAACCTCGCACGATCTCAGGATCCGTGACGCGACGATCTTGTTCTGGACCGCGAGACAGTTCGGGTACGGATTCAGCAGGCGCGCGCCCTGGTGGTGGAGCACGCCCGCGAGACTGAGCGACAGCTCGGTGTGCGATTTGAGGACGTAAAGGTCGCGCGTGACGGTCAGCTCGGCGGGGCGCAGGACCATCTCCTCGGGGATCCCGTGCTTGACGTCGAAGCCGCGCCCCCGCAGGCGCGCGAACACCTCGAGCAGCACCGGGCTCGCGACCGGGGGAATGCGGCGCACGAGCAGGAAGTAGATCTTCATCAGCTCCACAGGTACGGCCGCAGCTTCAGCAGCAGGCTGTTCGAGTCGTGACCGTTGAGCAAGGACCCGCAGTCGTCGCTCACGAGCTTCCCCAGGCCGCGGTCGGGCCGGAGGCCGCACACGCGCTGAATGATCTCTCCGGTTCCGACGCGGTCGATCTCACTGCGCATCGCCGGCGCGGAAGGATCGGCGGGCTCGAAGAAGCACAGCGCCGCGGCCGCCGCGAGCGCGAGATTTCGCGGCGCGATCCCGGCCTGCGCCGCGAGCCGCGCAGCGCCCACCAGCCGCTCGTCGACGCCGAGTTTCCGGCACGGATCGCGGCCCACGCGCTCGATCGGGTCCGCCAGCGCGGCGTTCTCGAAGCGATGCAGGATCTTGCGAAGCAGCCCCTCGCCCCCGCTGATCTCGCGACCGTAGCGTGCCGCGAGCCCGCGCTGGCCTTCGCGCATGGCCTGGAGCACGGCGCCGCGGATCTCCGGATCGCGGATCGCGGTATGGACATAGCGGTACCCCTTGAGGTGCCCGAGGTAGGCCGCCGCAGCGTGGCCGGCGCTGTAGGTGTAGAGCTTGCGCTCCACCCAGGCTTCGAACTGATCGGCGGCGATCATGCCGCGAATGGCGGGGAACGGCTCCACGAGCCCGCGCCGGTCCACGCGGAGCGTGGAGCAGGAGTCGCCCACGAACACCAGGGGCTCGTCTTCCGAGGGATCTCCCAGCCGTTTCGAGACGACGCGCTCGACCAGCCCGCCCGAGAATCCATGCCGGACGCTCCACCACTCCTCCGGAAGCTGCCGCATGACCAGCGCCCGGAGGCGCTCCGAAGCCTGGCGCATGTTCTCGAACGCGATCACGTTGGCGGCGGTGCTTCGCGCTCCCAGGCCCGCGGCGATCCGCGGGACGAGCTCGGGCAGCGCGCCAGCTCCAACGGCGGTGATGACGACGTCGGCTTCGGCGATCTCGGCCACCGCGCGGTCGCGGTCGGAGAGCCACACGGCGCGGATCCCGTCGACGGTGGCCATGCTTGCGCTGCGACCATCGCACAGGCATACCTGGTAGCGACCCACGCGGTTGAGGTGATCGGCCATCACCCGGTTGCGCGCGAGGAACACCACATCGAAGCCCGACTCTCGCAACACGTGCCCCGCGAAGCCGCAGCCAATTCGGCCCGGTCCGATCACAACGGCTTTCATGCGCCCACCTTTCTGCGCGAGGCGGCCAGCGGCCCTTGGCCCCCCACGGCATGGTCGGCCGCCCAGTAGATGTAGTCGGCCAGACGAAGCGCCGCGTCCGGGACGCCCTTGAAGCCGGGAAAGCTCGACATGTCCACGACGTACGGATGGCCGGAGCTCTCGATGATGTCGATGCCGTAGAGGTCGATCCCGAACGCTTCGCCGCAGCTCAGCGCGATCTTGCGCAGCTCCGGGGTGATCGTGAACGGTTCCCCGAGCTTTTCGGTGTACGTGCGCGCCGGCCAAATCCGCCGCACCCCGAACACCTGCCCCTCGATGCAGTAGATCTTGAGGTCGAGGCCGTCCGGCCTGTGGTAGCGCTGGGCGAAGATGGGCTCGTGGTCCGCGGGCAAGTTGTCCAGCTCCTCGGCGTCCCAGATGACACGCACGCCTTCGCCCCCGGACCCGCGGAACGGCTTGACCACCAGCGGCCCGTCCCCGAGCAGTACCGCGAGATCTTCGGGCTTCGACGCGACGCAGGTCTTCGGAGTCGGCACGTCCGCCGCCTGCAAGATTTGGAACGTGACGATCTTGTTGCGAAGCGTCATCGAGACCGGATAGGGGTTGAGGATCGCGGCCCCGGCCGCGTGCAGGGCGCCCGCGATGCTCAGCGTCAGGTCGGTCTTGGACTAACGTCGAGGAGCTGGTCGCCGGGGTGGACGATGTCCACCTTCGCTCCCCATTCGGACAAGAGCCGGACGACCTCCCCGAGGATCGGGCTCACACGCCGCTGCGGCGGCGCGAGGGCGAGAAATGCGATGCGCATCATGACCTCGCCCATTCCCGCGCGGCCCGAGCCGAGCTCAGCACGTGGTCGGCCAGGCGTTCGCTCGCATCCGGCACGCCCGTGTAGTTGGGGAACTCGTTCACCTCGAGCACGACCGTTCCGCGTGGCGTCTGGATGCAGTCCAGGCCGTACAGCTCGAGCCCGAACAGACGCCGGCAGCGCCGCGCCAGCTCCCGCTCCTCGGGGAGCACCGGCACCGGCTCCGAGGGCGGAGGCTCGCCCGACGCCGGAGGCTCCCCGAGGGTTCCCGGCTCGCCAAGCAAGCAGCGCCGGCGAACGGTCCACAAGTGATCGCCCACGCCGTACACCTTTCGCTCGTACCCGTCGCCCGCCACGAACTCCTGCGCGAGCGCCACGGGCTCCGGCCACTCGAGGCTCCGGAGTTCCGCGGGATCACGGACGACGCGAATGCCTCTCGCGTTGTCGCCGAACAGGGGCTTGAGCACGATCGGGAAGTTCGCTCCCAGATCGCTCAGGCCCGCGGCGAGGAGCGGCACCGGCCCCAGGAAGGTTCGCGGCGTCGGAATTCCGGCCGCCGCGAACTGCGATCCCATCTCCGCCTTGTTGTGCACGGCCGCCACCGACGCGTGGCGGTTGACGGTCGGCACGCCGCGCGCCTCCGCCCACGACAGCAGGCACAAGAGCTGCCAGCTCCTGCCCCGCGCCACGACGGCGTCCAGGTCGCGCACCCAACGCTCGTCCCCTAGCCGGTAGACCGCCTCCGGATCCAGCAGCGTCACGACGTGACCTCTCGCCCGCAGCGCCGCGGCGAGCCCCATGGGCTGGGCCTGAACGAGATACCGCGGCTCGGCGAGCAGACCGAAGCGAGCCCCGCGCGAAGGCGCGCCGTTCGGCTCGCGTCCCGGCTCGCCGCTCCGTGATATCCGAGTCCGGCTCGCGACGAGCTGGCCTGGAGAAGCGTTCACGTTGCGAATGGTCATTCGCCACCTCCGGCTTGCCGGGCTAGCGCCGGATCAGGTAGCTGACTTTGACGAAGAACTGCCGGCCGGTGGACAGCTCCGGCGACTCGGTCCGGTGCAGAATTGACGGCGTCGCCGGATCGATCGCCAGGTTTTCCCAGTGATCCGCGTAACCAAGGTAGAGGGCGGTCCCCGGGTTGAGCAGATAGGTGAGCAACACGTCGCCCGCGAGCCGCCGCTCGCGTTCCAGGTCGACGAACGACGGGTTGGGCAGCACGTTCGCGACGTCGAAGATCGCCCGCACCGAGAGCGGGCGGCTGAACTGGTAGTTGAGCTTCCAGCGCAGAATCGGGTTCTCGAAGATGTGGCTCGACGTGGAGTCGGCCCCCGGAAACGACCCCGGCCGCGCGCTCAGGCGGTTATAGATGTAGGTATGGTCCAGGCGGACCCGAGGCAGCGGCCGCAGGGTGAGCGAGACCGTGGCTTGCTCGGCGTTCGCCAGGAACGGTGCCAGCCCCGGAGCGGGGTCGTAATTGATCTCGGTTCCGCGCTGGTAGGTCGCGGACGTCGCGAGCCACCTCAGCCACTCGCTGGAGAACTCCGCGACCATGGAGCGCTTGCGGAACTCGAGGCCCTCGAATCGCTCGAACGCCTCGACATGGTGGTACTTGACCTTCGTCTTCCCGGTGAAATCGACCTTGAACTCGCCGTCAACGTTCCAGTCCTGGACCCGGCCGTCGTGATCCCAGTTGTACATACCCGACACCGAGGGGCCGAACTTCACGACCGCGCGCTCCGGTAGCCAAACGTATCCGACTTCCTCCTCGATGCGGCGGATGTCCACTCGCTTGATGTGCCCGAGCCCGGCGCCGAAGTTGGGGCCCAGGTCGGTGTAGCGCGCGAGCACGTCGAAGTGCCGGCCGTTGCGATTGAGCTCCGCCAGCGCGCCGGTCCCGTTCTGGCCGCCGCCGTCCAGCGGGCGGGTGTAGGAGTGCATGCCCTGCGCCGCGAACGACCAGGTCGGGGTGAGCTTCAGATGCGTGTGAAGCGAGAACGCGCGATTGGAGGAGGGGCCGAAGTCCCGGCTCGTGGCGAGCACGCCCACGCTCGATTCCTGGCCGAGCTCGCGCTGCAGGCCGACGACTTCGTCGGTTGCGCGCTTCGCGTAGAGCGCATCGCGAGGCGATAGCAGCCGGCCCGGGGCGCGATCGTCCGCGATGAGTCCGCCCACCGCCCACGGGCCCGTCTTGCCGGTGAGTCGCAAGCCGTACTGCGGGTCCACGATCCGGCGCGAGAAGAACAGGTCCGTTGGCGTCGTGAAGAAGTTCGCATTCTCGATGAAGAACGGGCGCCGCTCGGGGTAGACCACCTCGTAGCGCTGGTTGATCGTGACCTGGGGCTCGTCGGATTCGACCTGGCTGAAATCGGGGTTGAGTGCGGCATCGAGCGTGAACGCGTCGTGCAACACGATCTTCGGATCGAGCCCGCCGCGCGTCTCCGCCTGGTTGTTCAGACCCGGCACCGCGGCGCTCATGTCGAGGAAGCGCGCGCGGGTGGAGACGGCGTGGGGAATGAACTGCAGATTCTGTCCCGGAGCGATTCCCCTGAGGCCGGTGGCCGTCGCGAACTGAGGGACGAAACTCTGCACGCGCTTCGTGATCCAGGGCCAGTACGACTCCTCGCTGCTGCGGGGCATGATCCGTCCCAGCGCGATCCCCCAGGTCTGGACCTCGGCGTGGGAGAATCGCAGGCTCCGGAACGGGATCGTCATCCGCACCACATATCCGTCGTCCGTGAGCTTGCCGTCCGAGTACCAGAGGGTGTCGAACGTGTAGTCCGTATCCTGGCCCTCGGCCAGGATCGCGTCCTGCTGAACGCCGAGCGGATTGCAGGCGAACATGTAGGCGCGATGCCCATCCTGGAACGTGTCCAGGTAGACGAGCACCTGATCGTCCTCGTCGATCATCTCGCGCGGCGCCAGGTGCGCCCGCGCCCGGCGCGGATCGTCCTGGCACACGAACAGCGCATAGAGGTTGTTATCGTCGTAGGACACCGCGGCCGTGGTCTTGCGGCTGCAGGGCGCGCCGTCGCCGGGTTCGCGCTGGCGGAAATCGGTGATGACGACGGGACCCTGATCTTGCGCCGTCGCACGCGCGCTCGCGAGCTGTCCCAAGTCGGGCGGCTCGGAGACGTGCGGGATATGGAGCGTCACCGGGTCGGCTCGGCCGAGCGCGGGCGCGAACAGCGCCAGCAGCAGGGAGAGCTGGACATCCCATGCGAGGAGCGGAAGCGAGGGGCGGGGTGTCATGATTTTTGGGATGAGTCAGTAGCAAGCATGGATGCCCGACCCATTGCCGGAAATTCCCTGAAACTATCTCCCGGTCTTTACCGGAGCGGCCCGTCTCGATTCGGCGATCTCCTCACCTACCCGGGACGATCCCCGAGTCGGATCTCACTGCGTCCTGGACCGACGCGGCCGCGCGCCCCGGATGCTGTTCGCCTGCGCCGATCGCCTCACAGCAAGGCTCGATCGTGCGGGCTTGCTTCGGCTGCCGGCTCTCGCCCAAGCCGCCGCCGCCAGCGAAGCCACCGCGCGTGCCGCAGCGCTCGCATGCGATCCCTCCCGCGCCGAGTCGTTGCCCTGCGACCTTTCGGCCGCCGCCACATGACCGCCGCGGCGTACACCTCGGTGAGACCCGCCAGCGCGATGCGCGTGCTCACGAGCCCCACGATCCCCCACGTCTCCCACAGGAATCCGCCGCCGATCGGGCCCACCACATCGCCGGCATCGTCGCCGACGTCCATGATCCCCATCATCCTCGCGCGCTGGCTCCTGTCGACGCCGGACACGTCCGCCTTCACCGCGCCCCACGCGGGCCGGAACCCGGCCCTGCCTCCGTCGTCCAACAGCTTGCCCACCGTGAAGCCCGCGCCGCTCGGCACGAACAAGTACAGCAGCGACGACATCGCATTCGCCATGCTGCGCACGGCCACCGTGGGCTTCCTGCCGACTTGATCCGACATCCACCCGAACAGCGGACCGGCGACGAGCGCGACGAGCGCCGAAGCCACGTAGACCATTCCCGCCTGTGCATCCGTCATTCCCGCATATTCCGTGGCCAGGATCGGATAGAACCGATCGATCATCGAGCCCGTCACACTGATGAGGAACCCCAACCCCACGCCCGCCGTCTCGTTGTCCCGGCGCTCTCCGCCTGCGGGGGCACGGTCTCGCATCTCCTTCAGCTGTTCGGCCAGTCGTTTGCGATCCACCTCCGGCACGAACAGGATGACCGCCGGCAGCGTCAAGCTGGAGATGACCCACGTCACCAGGAACACCGCGGAGAAATTCGAGCCGGTCAGCGTCAACAGGACGCCGGCCACCGCCTTGCCCAGGGAATTCGCGAGCGACTTCGCGGTGAAGTACCAGGCAAACGCTGACGCCATCTCCTTCTCGTCGCCGTTCTCGGCGATGAGAGCGTTCAGCGCAGGATCCCGGACCGACGTGGAAAGACCATGGATCGTCCGGATGGAGTAGAGCTGCCACGGCGCCGATGCGAAGACGAATAGCAACGACACCAGGCTGCGAAGCCCGAGGGCCGTGACGAGCCCGCGCTTCGGTCCAACGCGGTCGGCGAGCCACCCCGTCAGCGGCTTCAGCGCAACCTTCACGACCCCGGTCAGGGCCAGCAACGCGCCCGTCTCCGCCAGGTTCAGGCCGAGGTGGCGCGCGTACAGCGGCAGGGCGAAGGCGATGATGCCGTACCCCAGCCGCATGAGGAAGCCTTCCGCGACGAGAGCGAGCAGGGCGGGGTTCGCTTTCTTCACTCGCGTCTTCCTAGTCTTCCGCCCGCGGATATTCGCCGGGCATCAGCGATACGCGGCCGCGGGCGTAGGCTGCGATGTAGTCGCCGATCACCTTCGCGATACCCGGCACGCCCTTGTATCCCGGGAACGGGTTCACGTCCACGACGACCGGCCCGCCCGCGGCGATCAGGACGTCGAGTCCATAGAGACCCAGTCCAAACAGCTTGCCGCAGCGCACCGCGATGTCCCGCACCGCATCGCTGACCTCGAGCGGCCGTCCGGGCTCGTGATGGCCTCCCAGCGAGAACGGCTTGCACGTCGCGAACACCTGTTCGCCCACGCAATGAACCTTGAATCGCTGAGCGCAGCCTTCGATGAATTCCTGGACGAGCATGGGTCCGACCGTCACGGGCCAGTCCTCGAGCTCATCGGAGCTGTTCGCCACCATGACGTTCTGGCTGTGGATCCCGTTGAACGGCTTGATGACGAGGGGTTTTCGTTCAGCAGCGGCGACGAAATGCAGCAGCGATGGATCCGCCGTGGCCCACGAGCGCGGCGCGGGGATGCCGGCGTGCCGCATCATCGCCGTGGCCACGATCTTGTTGAGGATCATCACGCAGGACGGATACGGATTGAGAATCCTCGCCCCGCGCTGATGCAGAACTCCTGCGATACTGACCGGAAGCTCCGTGCGCGCCTTGAGGATGTACAGGTCGTGCCGGGGAGTCAGGTCCAGGTCGTGCGCGGTTCGGTCCGGGATGCCTTCGGTCACCTCGAATCCACGCTCGACCAAGTAGGAATAGAGGTCCTCCAGCACGCAGCTCCGCTCTTTCGACGACCGTATGAAGTGGAGCTTCATACCGCCACCTCCGCCACGGCCGGGCCGGCGCACCACCTCTTCTCTCCCCGCGGTCCGGCATGTCTCCCGCCGTCCAGGTTTTGATGCCGCACAGGTTTTGGGTGGAGTTCGGGAGAAGCCCTGAACATGCTGGCGGGCAATCACCCGATGCGATTCGAGCGTGGGCCGCTGCGGCCGGAACGCGCCCGCCGCGCCAGCCGCGTGCTCAGGTTCGTGTTCGATGGTCGGACGTGAAACAGGCCTCGAAGGCCTCGTCTGCCCGACGTTCTAACCGACGACATCGAACTCCGAACGCGAGGCTCCGGACGCGGCCGAACCTCTGGACCACGCAGTGGTCCACCACCAGGAGTCGCGCCAGGCGTCGATCGCGCCCACTTCGCGAGGCTCCCGCCGGCGTGTTGTTGCGCGCGTGTCGATCATAGGACCAGCGAGCACGGCCGCATCACCTATTCGCCACGCTGGCGGCGGCGGACCTACACGCTCGAGTCGGATGAGGCCGGCACAGGCGCGCGCGGCGTAGGCGCACCGCCGGGCCACCATGGCCCCGGCGCCTGGCGACTCGGGCTCGACCGCAGTGCGTCCCGCGCCGTCGCGGCCCCCTTAACCTTCGTCGGCCGCTTGACGCGCCGCGCTGCCCTCAGCAGGATCCGGGCACGGGAGGGTGCTTAGAGAGGTCGTACCGACCGATTCGCGACCGAGTCGAAATGCTCCGCTCTGCACGGCAGGGAGGTTGATTCGTGAGGGCACTGTTCGCATGGCTCGTGCCGGCCGCCGATGTCGTGGGAGCGCCGCTAACCCTGCTGGCGGGGCTATGGATGAAGCTCGTCCGTCGTTCTGGCGTTCAACGACTCCCCGTGTCCCGTCGAACGGCGTTTCACCCCCGGCACCTTCGACAGCCGCTCGATCGGCCGCGCAATCTCCCAGGCGTTGACCTCGACCCGGCGGGGCAGCTGGCGCTGCTCGAATCGTTCCGCGGCGAGGCCGAACTGCTGGAGTTCCCGCTGCGGCCGCCCGCGCCGCACGAGTTCGGGTATCTCAATCGCTCGTTCGGGCCTGGCGACGCCGAATACCTGTATCTCGCCATCCGCCACTTTCGCCCACGACGGATAATCGAGATCGGGAGCGGAAATTCGACGCTCATGGCCCGAAACGCGATTTGCCGGAACCAGGCCGAGGTGCCCGACTATGTGTGCGAACACACCTGCATCGAGCCGTACGAGATGCCGTGGCTCGAGAGCGTGGGGGTTCACGTCATCCGGCGCCGCGTCGAGGACCTCGATCTCGCGATCTTCTGCGAGCTACAGGCGAACGACGTGCTGTTCATCGACTCCTCGCATGTCGTGCGCCCGCAGGGCGACGTGCTCCGGGAGTATCTTGAGATCCTGCCCGCGCTGAGGGCGGGAGTGCTCATCCACGTGCACGACATCTACACGCCGCGGGACTATCCGGAGCGCAGGCTGTTGGCCGAGGTCCGCTTCTGGAACGAGCAATACCTGCTCGAGGCGCTGTTGAGCGGCAATCGCGGGTTCCGCGTGTTCGGCGCGCTCAACTTTCTGCGGCACGATCACTGGGATCGTTCTGGATGGCCAAGACGTGAGCGACGCCGCTCGCGGCGGCACGGGGGGTGGCCATGCTGCGGCGTGATCGCTCCGGCGCGAAGCGCCGGGGCGCGACTCGCTACTTCCGTCTCCTGACAAAGAGTGATGGAGCACGTGGGATGCGGGGACGGCAAAGAACCTGTCGAGTGGCGCCGATCCGTCGGAGTCGTGCGGAGCAGCTCTCCCGTCAGCCGCCGAGCGCATTCCGGACCACGAACCACACGTTCGCCGGCCGCTCGGCCAGTCGCCGCATGTACCAGGCGAACCAGTGTGAGCCGTAGCTGATCAGGACGCGCACCCGGTATCCGTCCGCCGCGAGCCGGGCCTGCTCGGCGCTCTGGATCCCGTACAGCATCGCGAATTCGAACGCGTCGCGCGGGATCGATCGCGACGCGGCGTCCGCCTCGATCCGCCGGATGAGACGGCGATCGTGGGTGGCGATCGTGAGCCGGGCACCGGACCTGCGAACCGCCTCCTCGAGCATTCGGCCGCACAGGGCGTAGAAGTTCTCGTCCACGTCGCGCTTGCGAGTCAGGATCCGGTCGCCGGGCTCCCGGTAGGCGCCTTTCACGATCCGGACCGAGCCGCCGAGCGGCAGCAGCGACTCCAGGTCGTCGCGCGTACGCTTGAGATAGGCCTGCAGCGCCACGCCGACGTCCGCGCCATCGGCGCGCAGCCGCCGAAACAGATCCAGCGTGACATCCGTGTACGCGGTGGACTCCATGTCGATCCACAGCCGCTGCCCGCAGGCGGCGGCGCGCCGGGCGATGCAACGGGTGTGCTCAAGCGCGAGATCCGCGCGGAGGTCCAGGCCGAGCTGGGTGAACTTGACCGACACCTCGGCGTCGAGCCGCTCCGCCTGGATGCGGTCGATCGCCTCAAAGTAACGGCGGACCACGGCCTGCGCCTCGGATTCGTCGGTGATGTTCTCGCCCAGGTACGTGAGGATCGCGCCGATGCGCATGTCGCGAAGCCGGCGAGCCGCGGCCAGCGCATCCTCGAGCGACTCGCCCGGCATGAAGCGTGACACGGCGCGCCGCACGAAACGGCGGCGGGTCGCCTGGCGCGCCATCCATGCGTTGTTCGATGCCGCGAGCAGCAGGCTGCGCATCGGATTCAAGGCTCTCCCCTCCCTGGCTGCGATGTTTTCGGTCGTCGCGGGGTCGCGATGGGTCCGGGTCGAGCTGGGTGGTGGCCGGCGCCGTCGCGGTCGCAGGTGACCCGGCTCCGGGGGAAAAACGTCGTTCGACGGCGTGAGCAAACGCTTGTTCGCTCGCGGAATCAAATGCCGTCGGTCGGGGGCTCGACCGGGATGTGCTCGGGGGCGGGCAGGACCGCCGGCGGGTCGCCGCGCCACTGCGGAGCGTGCCTGCGAAACAGGCGCGCCGCCTGGCGCGTGAGGGCACGCAGGAACGGACCGCCCCACAACCCCGCGGAAACGAGCGCGCCGAACGACACGACGGCGTCGATGCTGGCGCGGCCAGCCCGATCCCAGTAGACGTCGTCGAGCCTGAGCCACAGCGCGAACTCGTCCAGGGTCAGCGCCGCTCCCACTCCGTACAGCACGGCGGTGAGCCGTCCGACTCGGTACGAAGAGCCCTTCGAGCCGCCGTCGGCCTGGATCAGCCACATATAGCCGACGATGAGCAGCAGCAGAATGCCCCACACCAGGTGGTGCACGTGGACGCCGCCGATGACGAGCTGGAACGCGTTCTCGCTGCCGCGGGCAACGTGGGTGGCGAAGCGCGCCACGCTGAACGTAAAGAAGAAGCAAATCGACGCAAGGAACATCCGCTCCCGGCGGTGATCACGGAAGTGGTGGCGATAGAGGGCGAAAAACCTGACGATTCTCAAGCTACGGGGTTGTGGGACAGACGCGAACTAGACAGCTTCGAACACCTCATATTGTACCCGATGCGGCGCCGGCCTCGAGGGGTTTTGCCGAAAATCCGCGCCGGAGCGCCGATCTTGCTGGCCAAGCCGTTCGCCGTTGCCTACCATGACGACGCTCGCTGCGGCTTCGGGCGATTCCTGACGAACCTGAGGAGGTGGCCGGTGCGCATGCGCGGATTCGTCACTCCCGCCCGTCTGGCGCTGGCGGCGGGGCTCGCGCTGGCGGCTTTGCAGCCGCCCGCGGCCGCGGCCCTCCCCAACGACCCGTTGCTCCGGATCGTGCACCGCATGAACCGCTACTTCCACGGCCACGAGGTCGACGGGGTCACGCTGGATTCGCGGTACGCCATCAACCCCACCGAGGTCGTCCGCCTGTCGGTCGTTTCTCAGCTCCTGGGTTACGCCGAGCTCTACAAGGCCGTTCCGAGCCAAACGTTTCGCCAGGACATCGTCGAGCGCGCCGATTACCTGGCCGCCCGGTTCGACGAGGTCTCGTCGCGGACCGCGTTCGACGGCATGCTCGCCTACAGCTTTCTCGAGGCGTACGACGCGACTCGGGATCCCAGCTATCTCGACAAGGGAAGGGTCCTGGTCGAGCAACTCGAGGGCTTGAGCGGCGACCAGATCATCCTGAACGGCGGGCTGATGGCGGCGATGGCGTTCGCGAAATACCACCGGCTGACGGGGGACGACGCCGCGGCGCAGCGTGCGCGAGACGTCGTCGGGACGCTCCCGGCGTACCAGCACCAGGATGGCGGCTTCCCGCACTGGTGCTCCTGCTCGAAGGACGTCCACTACACCGACTGGATGTCCATGGAGCTGATCCTCATCCAGCGGATGCTGGACGACCCCGCCATCGAGCCAATCCTGGAGGGCACTCAGGCCTTCATGGAAGGCCGCGTGGACGCGAGCGGAAACACCCGCTACCAGGAGCCTTGCCCGGACTACCCCGGCTGCACCACCTACTACTACAGCATCGCGACCGGCTGCTCGATCGACTACGACACGCGGGCGTTCACGAACGAGCTGGGCTACTCGGCACTCCTGTTCGACCACTTCCACTCGCCCAAGTACTTCACGGTGATGCGATTCCTGCGCTCGCTCGAGAACCGCGGCACGTTCGCCGACAAGTGGGACTTCTGGCCGCCGCCGGACGATCCCTACTATCCGTGGACGGTGAGCGACACCTCCGTCGTCAACATGAGCGTCATCTTCTGGTCGCTGTCGAGCATCGTGAGCGCGCGCCGGGCGGCGGGGGCCTCGGCCGAATACGCGCTGCTGGCCGACGACGAGGACGAGGCGGACGGATCGGACGGCACGCTGCTGGCCACTAGATCACGCGGCCTGGAGCCCTCCCCGCTTGCCGGCGCGCGCACGGTGCCGGATGGCCTCCGCCTGGCTCCCGAGGACGGCGCCGCGGCGCCAGCGCGGCGCTGGACCGCCGTCGACAGCCTTCTCATCGCCGGCGCGGACCCGTCGATCACCTGCGACGCCACCTCGCGTTCGGTAGGGACGCCGGCCCGAGACGAGCCCGGGACCCTGACGACGCCGCCACGAACGATCCTGGCGGCCGGCGGGCTCAAGCGTTCCGAACCAGCGGCGCGCTTGCAGCTGTTGCCGATCTCGCCGGATCCCGGGCGCGGGGGCTGCGACGTGCAGTTCACGCTGCCGGCCTCCACCGACGCAGCGCTCGATGTGTATGATGTGGACGGCAGGCGGGTCCGCGAGCTCCTGTCGGGACGGCTCGGCCCTGGCCGGCACGCCGTCCACTGGGACGAGCGTGACGCCGCCGGAGTCGAAAGCCCGAGCGGGCTCTATTTCCTGCGACTCCAAGTGGGACCAGAAGCTCGATCGACGAAGGCGTTCGTGATTCGGTAGCGGACGAACCGGGCCGATCCAAGAGAGGTTCCAGATGAGGGATTCCCGGATGATCAGCCGGGAGCCAAGCTCGAGCCGGCGCAGATTCCTGCGCACGGTCCTCGTTGCGCCCATCGTGCTCGCCTCGGGGGCCTGGTTCCGCTGGCTCGACGGTCTCGCCGCGGCCGGATCGCTGGCCGCGGCCTCGGCTCCCGGCGGCGCCCGCCGGGTCGCTCCCACCCCGGATTGCGGGGATGACGACGAGCCGACTCCGGCCGAGACCGAAGGCCCGTTCTTCAAGCCGCGCTCGCCGCAGCGCAGGTCGCTGCTCGAGCCGGGAATCTCGGGCACGAAGATCGTTCTCGAGGGCCGCGTGTTCTCGCGGGGGTGCAGACCGATCGCCGGCGCATTGCTCGACTTCTGGCATGCCGACGATTCTGGCCACTACGACAACGCCGGTTTCAAGCTGCGCGGGCACCAGTTCGCCGATGCCGCCGGCCGCTACCGGCTCGAGACCATCGTGCCCGGCCTGTACCCGGGCCGAACACGTCACATTCACGTGAAGGTTCAGGCCCCGCACGGCCGCGTGCTCACGACGCAGCTCTACTTCCCCGGCGAGCCGCGCAACCACGAGGACGAGCTGTTCCGCTCGGATCTCCTGCTGTCGGTGAGGAGCGCACCGGCAGCGAAGCAGGTGCGCTTCCACTTCGTGCTCGACGTCGATTGATCCGGAGACTCGCAGGAAAACATGAGCGGCGCCGGTCTGGTGAAACCGGCGCCGCCATGCAAAAGAAGCGTGGGGGAGTCGAGCAATGCGCCAGCGATCGGTCTGCACCCCCGCGAGAACACGCGGCCCTCGAGAACGATCTTCGTGCCCGAGATTCCCCGCTCGAGCAGCGACCTGCGCTGCGGCGAGCGCGGCTTGAAGAACGGGCCCTCGGTCTCGGCCGGAGTCGGCTCGTCATCATCCCCGCAATCGGGGGTGGGAGCGACCCAGCGGGCGCCGCCGGGAGCCGAGGCCGCGGCCAGCGTTCCGGCCGCGGCGAGACCGTCGAGCCAGCGGAACCAGGCCCCCGAGGCGAGCACGATGGGCGCAACGAGGACCGTGCGCAGGAATCTGCGCCGGCTCGAGCTTGGCTCCCGGCTGATCATCCGGGAATCCCTCATCT
>QHRS01000182.1 GCA_003221435.1 Candidatus Rokuibacteriota bacterium | reverse complement strand
GCCAGCAGACCGGGCCCGAAGCCACCGAACCACGCGCTAAGCATCACGGCACCGAAGAAGAACGAAGCCACGGTACCCTCGAGTCGATCCGGCAGGGCGGCGGTCAGGATCAAAGCAACCACGCTACACCCAACCGCCGCACCGTAGCGCAATATGAGCCCTCGTTCGATTATCATCGACGCGAACGCGCTCAAGATATTTATACTCCTTCGCAAAGACTTCTGCGCACACCCCCGACCCGGCCCGCTCCCCCGATTATGCGCACAGTCCTACCCGCAGACGCGGGCCTCGTCAACGACGAAGTTCGCGCTCATCCCATCCCTCTCCGCGGTTGCGCCGCCGCTTCGCGTCTTCGCTTCATCGGCCGCCTCCCGCTCCTACCCCTTGATATTGCCGATCGGGCTAAATGACGCGACCTTGCGGGAGATGTCGAGTCGCTCGAGGACATCCACGACCGCCGCGAGATCCTTGTACGCGAAGCCCGCCTCCTCCGCGACGCCGGACTTGGACGCGGCGCGGACGATGATGCCGCGGGCCTCCATGTCCCTGAGCAACGTCTCCCCCCCCACCCGGCGCTTGGCCTCGGCGCGCGACATCGTGCGCCCGGCGCCGTGCGCCGTCGAGCCGAACGTCTCCACCATCGCGTGCGCCGTGCCGAGGAGCAAGGCCGAGCCCGTCTCCATGGAGCCGCCGATCACCACGGGCTGTCCGACCCCCCGATACGCCTCCGGCACGTCGGCGGCGCCGGGACCAAAGGCCCGGGTCGCGCCCTTGCGGTGGACCAGCAGCTCGAGGAGCTGGCCGTCGACCTCGTGGCGCTCGACCTTCGCCGTGTTGTGGCAGACATCGTAGATGACCGAGAGTCCGAGCTCGCGCGGGTCCTTGCCGAAGACCGACGCGAACACCTCGCGCACGCGATGCGTGATGACCTGACGGTTGGCGAACGCGGTGTTCGCCGCCGCGGTCATCGCGGCGAAGTACGCCTGCCCCTCTGGTGAGCGGAACGGCGCACACGCCAGCTCGCGGTCGTTCACGGTGATGCCGTAGCGCCGCATCACCTGATCGAACATCCTCAGATAGTCGGTGCCGATCTGGTGGCCGAAGCCGCGCGAGCCGCAGTGGAGCATCACGAGCACCTGCCCGGGCCCGTCGACGCCCAGGGCCTTCCCCGCACGGGGATCGTGGAGCCCGCCGGGGGGCACGATCTGGATTTCGAGGTAATGGTTGCCCGAGCCGAGCGTCCCGAGCTGATCCGATCCTCTCGAGACCGCGCGGTGGCTCACATGGGCGGGGTCCGCGCCCGGCAGGCACCCGCGGCCTTCCATTCGATCCAGATCCTCCGGCCATCCATACCCGCGCGCGATGCACCAGCCCGCGCCCTCGATCATGACCCGGCGGAACTCGGCTTCTGACAGGTGGACGAAGCCCTTGGCGCCGACGCCGGACGGGACCGCGGCGAAGAGGGCCGCGACCAGCTCGCGGAGCTTCGGCCGGACCTCGTCCTCGCCGAGGCGCGTCCGCAGCAGCCGCATCCCGCAGTTGATGTCGAAGCCGATCCCGCCCGGAGAGATGATGCCGTTGTCGGTGCGGAACGCCGCGACGCCGCCGATCGGGAACCCGTACCCCCAGTGGCCGTCGGGCATGCAGAGCGCGGCGCGGACGATTCCGGGGAGGCAGGCGACGTTGGTGACCTGTTCGAAGACGCCCTGGTCCATCTGGGCGATGAGCGCCTCGGAGGCGTAGATCCGCGCGGGCACCCGCATCCCCGGCTTCTCGCTCGGCGGGATCTCCCACACGCAGTCGGCGATCGAGCTGACCTTCATGGTCGTGCTCAGGGTGATGTCGCGGCTCACCGGCCCCTCGCCCCGGCGGCCCGCGGCCGCGCCTCTCGTCGTGTCCGGATCGTGCGCAGCGACGTCAGCTCGCAGGTCCGAGGCGATCCTTCGCTCATGGGCGCGATCAGCGCCATGACCGCATCGCCGGGGGACTCAGCCCGATCTGCCCGTCCGCGCCGGTCACCGCCGCAGTCCCGATGCTCGGTCGGCCCATCCCGCCCCTCAAATGTCGATCACGACCCGCGCCCGCCACACGCCCTCGGCGGATGTCACCGCAAACTGATGGAAGGTCACCGCCTTCGGGTCGGCCCCGAGGGCGGTCACCGTAGGATCGATGACACCGCCGTGCGCCTGCGCTGTCAACTCGAACGGCCCGGTCCCGCTCACGCGCGCCGCCACGCGCGTGAAGACCTCGCGGTCGCGATCTTTCCGGTAGATCAGCTCCGAGAGCCAGTCATAGAGGAGGAGATCGAGCTCGCGCGCCGTGAGCGTTATCGTTCGCTCAACCGAGAGCCGCATGGTCCCGGGATCGACCATCAGCGCGGCCAGCGCGGCCGCGGCGGTCTCGAAGAGGTCGGCCGGATCCTTCGCCTCGATCTCGACCGCGCAATCAGCCAGCGCGACATCCTCCAGAAACGTGTAGCGCCCCACCCGGTCTCCTGCGCTCCCCTGGACTTTGCAACCGCAGTGCCACAGGGGACTCGTGACATTTCTGAGACTTCTGTCAGGCAGCGGCTGCCCGGCCGTTGAGGCATCCCCGCCTCACCGGCGCGTCCGGGCCCGCTGAGGCGCGGTGTGAACCCTAGCCGGCGTCGATCTGGAGCGGACGTTTGATCCTGTCACCGGGCCGCAGGTTCAGCACGGCCTCGGGGAAGATCTCCGCCAGCCATTTGACCACATCATTGACCGTGACGATCCCCATCGGACGCCGGTCCGCGTCGACGAGGGGAACCGAGCGGTAGCCGGCGCTGTGCATCCGGTTGATCGCGTAGCAGATCCGGTCCCCAGGCGCGAGTACCTCCGGGTCCGGCGTCATCACGTCCGCCAGTCTGGTCCGCTCTGGATCCAGCTGCCGGCGCACGACGCGCGTCAGAACGTCGCGCTCGGTGAAGATCCCGATAAGACGCCCCGCGCCATCGACGATCACGACGGCCGCTCGCCGGTTGTCCACCATCTTCGTCACGGCTTCGTCCACCGTCGCGTCCGGCGACAGCCGGATCGGCTCGCTGGGCGCGAGAAGCTTGACCGTATCGCTGAGAAGCGCTTCGTCGAGCTTTCGAAACCCGGTCTCCAACGATTCCGAGTATTCGTCCTCGAATTCGCCCATATTCGCCTCCCCCCTTCGACGCCTGACCCCGGAGACATCCGTCGCGCGGCGGATCAGGCGCGTCAGAAGTGGTGGAAATTTGCGCTCAGACCGGGAGGTTGTCAAGGCGGTTCGAGTCGCCTGCCTCGGGGTTGCGGATTGTCGACTCGAGTTGCTCCCACCGCACTATACTCGGGTCCACGCGGTTCCGAGCCTGGCCGGCCGCGCGGCTTTTTGTGGACGGACATCGCAGAGGAGGACTGACGTGGCTGTCAAACGGGCGGTGTTGCTGACGGGCGCGAGCGGCTACGTGGCGGCCCAGCTCCTCGGCCAGTTCCGCCGGGACTACGACCTGCGGCTCGTGGACGTCAAGGACGTTGACCGGAACGGCCAGCCGGTCCCCGGCGTCGTCGTTACGGATCTCGCCGATCCCGACCGAGCGCGCTACCAGCACCTGTTTGGCGGTGTCGACACCGTCGTGCACCTCGGATACCGGCATCCGGGCAAGCAAGCCTGGGGCGGAGACGTGCCGCCGATCGACCGGTTCGACTCCGAGTTCGCCAATGTCCAGATGGCCCAGAACGTCTACCGCTGCGCCTACGACGCCGGCGTGCGGCGCGTCGTGATGGCCAGCTCGAACCACGCCGCCGACTGGTACGAGCACAACCTGATTCACACCCGCAAGCTGGAGACGGTGTCGCCGGCCGACCTGCCCCTATCGGACAACTTCTACGGCTGGGCAAAAGCGAGCTACGAGCTCCTGGGGTTCGTCTACGCATGCGGTGCCTTCGGCCGCAAGCTCGAGGTGGTGCAGGTGCGCATCGGCGCGCCGCGGGACGTCTCGGGCAAGCACTACGAGGGTGCGCTCGCGGAGCAGCATGTCGGGCCCGATGGCTCCGGCCTTGCCAACTTCAAGCGCGACCTGGGCGCGTACATCAGCGAGCGCGACCTCTGCCAGCTCCTCCGGCTTGGCATCGAGACGCCCAACATCGAGAACGAGCACGGCGTGCCATGGCTGGTGGTCTACGGCATCAGCGACAACACCCGCGCCTTCTGGTCCCTCGAGAGCGCCCGCCGGCTTCTCGGCTACCGGCCGGAGGACGACGCCGAGGTGAAATACGCCGACGACGTCCGGCGACTCCTGACTGGGCCGGACGCGAGCGCGTCGGGAGGCCGGCTCGGAACTGGAGGACCCAGGCCCCGACCCTGAACCGCAAGAGGGCAGGGCTGCAGGGAGGCCGCCGCGCCTCGCTCCCCGTCAGGCAGAACCCGTGAGCCAGGGTTACCCCGCGGGCCCCGTAGTGACCTATAAGTGAGTGTTGCCCTGTGACTTATAAGTGCGGGTTATCCTCCGCTTGTTGTCCTTGACTCCGGGCTCGGGCCGACCTACACTCCCGCTACTTCCGTCGCTGTGACGGTCCGGCTCTCAGGGGGGGAGCGCGGTGCTCCGGGATTGGGTTTTCGGACAACCTTTCGAAGCCCTCGCTGGCCATGCAGATGGCAGCGGGCAGACCGGGTGTCTACGCGACCCCCTGCCGTCCTTCTTCTCGGGTGACGCCACACAACAAGTGGTCTTTCTAATGATGCGCTGGAGGGTTCTTATGAGACGCGAGACGCTCAAGTGGATGGGGAAATGGGGGCAAGTGGCTGTTTTGCTT
>QHRS01000083.1:16254-22679 GCA_003221435.1 Candidatus Rokuibacteriota bacterium | reverse complement strand
GACCGGCGCGTGCCCTGCGGTGTTAAATACGGCGACCGAAATTGTGACTATCATCACGATGATCGGAGAAGAGGAGGCTTCGATGAGCCTGCACCGGGGAGTCCTGAGGATGGCCACCGCAGCAGTGGCGCTCGCAGCTGGCTTGGCCTTCGGCGCCGTCGCCTGGGCGCAGGGCGAGTGGAAGGCGCCTCCCGAAGCACACAGCCTCAAGAACCCGATCACGAAGTTCGATGCGAAAGCGAAGGCCGACGCCAAGAACATCGTCGAGACCAACTGCGTTCCCTGCCACGGCGTAACGGGGAAGGGCGATGGGCCGGCCGCCGCCGTGCTGCCGACGAAGCCGGCGGACTGGACCTCGGAGAAGGTCCAGAAGCAGACGGACGGCGAGATCTTCTGGAAGCTCTCCAACGGCCGCGGCGCGATGCCGCCGTGGAAATCGCTCCCGGAAAAGGAACGCTGGGAGCTGGTCAGCTACATCCGGTCGCTCAAGAAGTAGCGCGACTCAGATTCACGCCCCGCGCCCCCGCCCGAGCCGGCGGGGGCGCGCGCGCGCACGCCCATGGCGACGCGGGCAATTGACGGGTCCAGCCCACCCTCTTATAATTCCCCAAATGCTGAATCCGCCCTCGGCCTGCGCGCGGTCTGCCCGTTGGGCACGCTTGCTCGACGGCCCACGCGCCTGGCCGCGGTCCTCGTCGCGCGCGCGTCACGGACGCTGAGCGCGCACGTGGAGCAGTGGCCGGTCCCCGACATCGAGCGGTCCGCCCTCTCGGATCTCGACGCGGTCCTGACCATCCCCGCATGCGGCATCGAGGTCGCCGAGCTGTACGGGCTTGTCGTCGATCGCGTCCATCGCGTGCTCTCCGCAGACCGCGCCGCGGTTTTCGAGTTCGATCGCCCCTCCGGCACGCTCATCCTGAAGACCTCCCGGGGGTTCCCGCACGATGAGGCGGCGGGCTGGACCGTCACTCCAGGCGAGGGGCTGATCGGCAAGGCGTTTCAGGATAACCGGACACTCTCCGTCGCGAACGCGACCGACGATCACCCGTTGCTCGCGCGCTTTCCGGCCGCCTTCGAGACCGCGACGCCGCTCCGTGTGGACGGTGAAGCGATCGGAGTCCTCTACCTCGGGCGGCGGACCGCCAGGCCGCTCAGCGCCGAGGAGTTCCGGCTCCTCCATCTGCTGGTCGATCGTTGCAACACGGCGCTCGTGTATCAGCGGCTCCTGGCGCGGCTCGGCCGCCAGACCGAGCGGCTCCACCAGTTGATGGCGGTCCCGGCGGCGGGCGTGCGCGAGCCCCTGGCTCTGACGCTCGCACAGACGTGCGAGGCGGGCTGCCTGGTCCTGGGCGTCGCGGCGGCCGTGGTCGTCGTCGGCGAGGGCGACGAGGTCGTGCGCGCATGTCATGGCCTCGACGCGGCGGCGCTGGCCGGCTGGCCGGTTCGGTCCGACCAGGCGCTGACCGTCGATCATCCTTCCGTGGGCGCGCTCGGCGCGCTGGCGATACTGACCGTGCCGATCCGCATGCGGGATCGTACGCTCGGCGCGGCGTATTTCCTCGATCGCACCGAGCGCCGGTTCACCCCGGACGAGATCCGCGCGGGCGAGGTGGTCGGGGCCCTGATGGCCGCCGCGGTCGAGAACGCACGCGCCTTCGAGGAGACCCGCGCGGCGCTGCAGCAGCTCTCGGCCGCTCAGGAGCAGCTCATCCAGGCCGAGAAGGCCCGGGCGCTCGCCGATGTCGCCGGCGGCATCGCGCACGAGTTCAACAACCTCCTGGCGATCATCCTGGGCAAGACGCAGCTCGCGCTCGAGCGCGCCGACGGGGCCGGCGTGCGCGACGACCTCACCGTGATCGAAGAGACGGCGTGGCGCGCCGCCGACACGGTCCGGCGCCTGCTGGCCTTCGTCGCCACGCGCGGCGATGAGGAGATGGCGCCGGTCGATCTCAACGCCCTCACGCAGGACGTCGTGACGTTCACGCGGGCGCTCTGGAAGGACGACGCCGAGGCGCGCGGCGTCAAGATCGAGGTGGTGATGGAGCTGGCCGATGTCGTCACGGTGCGGGGGATCGCGACCGAGCTGCGCGAGGCCCTCACCAACGTGATCCTCAACGCGATCGACGCGATGGCCCGGGGCGGGCGCATTACCATCCGCACATGTCGGCGCGACCCCTGGGTGGAGCTGACGGTGAGCGACACCGGCGACGGCATGCCGCGGGACGTCCAGAGCCGCATCTTCGATCCGTTCTTCACGACGCGCTCCCCCCAGCGCGCCGGCCTCGGGCTCTCCGTCGTTCACGGCATCATTGGACGTCATCGGGGCCGGATCGAGGTGCGGAGCGAGGAGGGGCGGGGCACGACGCTTACGCTTGTCCTGCCGGAGGCCCCCGCGGCCTCCGGCGCGTACTCGATGCCGTCCGCTCCCGCCGGCCGCCGGGCTACCGGCACCGTGCTCGTGATCGAAGACGAAGAGCATCTCCGGCGGATGCTCCTCGAGACCCTCGCCGGAGCCGGACACAGCGTCGAAGGCGCGGCGAACGGCCTCGAGGGGCTGGCCCGCTTCCAGCGCGGCGCGTTCGATGTCGTGATCACCGACCTCTCGATGCCGGAGTGTTCGGGGCTCGACGTCGCCCGCGCGGTCAAGAAGATGCGCCCGGAGACCCCGGTCGTGATGATCACGGGCTGGGGCGACGTCATGAACCCCGAGCGGATGGGGGACAGCGGTGTCGATTTGATGCTCGTGAAGCCGTTCAAGATGGAGCGCGTCCTCGCCGTCCTCGACGACGCGCTGGCCCTGCGCAGCTCCCGCTGATCTTCCTTGGTGCGCCTCGCCGCGATCGATCTGGGAACCAACACCGTCCGCCTGCTGGTCGTTGATGCGGACGGCCCGGGGGTCAGCGAGTTCGAGCTGCGCGAAGGGATCATGGTCGAAGCGCTCGAGTAGGGCCCGGCGGCCGCGCGCGCTTGACACTGTTTTCTCGAATGCCTAGCATGATCAGCCGTGGAGGCCGTCCTCTCGCTGCCGCCGCTCGTGATCGCGGGCGCGGCCCTGGTCGTAGGCGTCGGCCTCGTGTACGGCTGGCGAACCTTTCAGCTCTGTCCGCACTGCGGCAGTCTCGTCCGACGCGTGTACCGGGGTTGGCTCCGCTGCGGCCGTTGCGGACGGCAGTATCGCCGCGGACTGCGACTCCGGTAGAAACCTGTCGAGGAATGGTGCGAGTCCGCGGCCACTGCTCGCCGTTTCGAGCGCCGGCTCCGCCGGCGCACCCCTTTCCCGGGGGAGGTCTCGGAGGGGGCCGTCGAGGCCCCCTCCGACTGAGCTAGAACGGTGTCTCGTTGAACATCGATGTCGCCCGATACCGGCGCCCGCTGATCGTCGCCGCGGCCTGCGCGGCGGCAGGCGGGCTGATCCTCTTCGGTGGCTGGCTCTGGTACAGCGCCGTGCAGACGCGTGGCCTTTCGGCGTACGCCGAAGCAATGACGCACGCCCAGGCGAGCCAGGCCCAGGGGTCGGGTGACGCCCGGGCCCGGGCGATTCGCGAGTTGGAAGCGGTGCTGGCCCAGTATCCGTCGAATGTGGCCGCCGGGCAGGCCGCGTACGAGCTCGGCAATCTTCGCTACCTCAACCGCGAGTATCCGGCTGCCCGCGGCGCCTTCGAGGTCGCGCTCGCGAAGGGCGCCAAAGGCGCGCTGCGGACCCTCAGTCGCGCCGGCATCGCGTACACGTGGGAGTCCGAGCGGGACTTCGCCAAGGCGAGCGCGGCGTTCCGCGCAGCCCTCGAGGGCCTCCGGCCACAGGACTTCCTGTACGAGGAGCTCGTACTCGGCCTCGCTCGCAACCAGGAGCTGAGCGGCCAGAAGGAGGCCGCGGTCGCGACGTACCGGGGCCTGCTGCAGGACCTTCCCAGGGCACGCCGGAGCGACGTGGTCCGCGCTCGGCTCGCCGCGCTCGGCGTCGCGTCCGAGCCGTAGCGAACCTCGCCGGCGCGCCCGGGTCATTCTCGGACGCGGCTCCAGAACTTCCGATAAGGGGGATTATGTCATCCTCGGGCGACCGGAGGGCTCGACGACGCCTCGGATAGAATGAAGTCTGTGAGGCGCCTCGCGGCTCCGCTGCTCATCGCGGTCGTGACGGCGGCGGTGTTTCTCCCCTCCCTCTGGTTCGGCTTTCTGCCTTTCGATGATTATCAGAATCTCAATACGAATCCGAGGTTCCATGGAGGCGGCTCATCCGATGTCTCATGGATCCTGACCACGCGGGTGGTCGGCCACTGGATCCCCGTGACGTGGCTCAGCTTCGCCGTCGATTACGCGTTCTGGGGCCGAGAGCCGCGCGGCTACCACGCCACGAACGTCGCGCTCCACGTGCTGAACGCGCTGCTCTGGTACGTCGTGGCCCGGCGCCTGCTCGGGCTGGCGGCGCCGGGAGCCCGCCCCGCGGCGGTCCAGGCGGGCGCGCTCGCCGCCGCGCTGGCGTTCGCGGTCCATCCGCTCCGCGTGGAGAGTGTCGCCTGGGTGACCGAGCGCCGCGACGTGCTGTCGGGCGCGTTCTTCCTCTTGGCGGTGCTGGCGTATCTGCGCGCCGTCGGGCGCGACGTACGGCCGGACCGCCGATGGCTCGGCCTGTCGCTGCTCGCGTTCACCGGCGCACTGCTCTCAAAGGAGATCACGATGACGCTGCCGCTCGTCCTCGTGCTCCTCGACATCTATCCGCTGAGGCGCCTCCGGTGGCCCGAGACGCTCGTCGAGAAGATCCCGTTCGTGCTCGTGGGCGCGGCCGGAGCCGCGGTGTCGGCGATCAGCGTCGCGACCGACATCGGCTTCACGGGGCTCGGCCGGCTCGGCGTCCCGGCCCGGCTCGCGCTCGTCGCGTACAGCGCGGTGTTCTATCCATTGCAGACGTTCCTGCCGTTCGGCGTCGCGCCGCTGCACGAGTTCCCGCTCCACGTCGACCCACTCGCGCCGCGGTTCCTCGCGAGCCTGGCCGGCGCCGCCGGCGTCACCGTGGTGGCGATCGCCGCGCGCCGGGCTCTCCCCTGGTTCGCCGCGGCGTGGGCGTACTCGGTGCTCACGATCCTGCCTGTGAGCGGGCTCGCCCATGTCAGCACGATCCTGGCGGCGGATCGCTACAGCTATCTCACCACGCTCAGCTGGGCGCTCGTGCTGGGCGGCGGGGTCGCGGCGCTCCTCGGCGCGACGAGCCGGCGCGCGTTCGTCGCGGCCGGCCTCGCCGGCGTGCTGCTGCTCCTTGGCGTCTGGGGATACCTCACCCGCGCGCAGGTCTATGTCTGGCGCGACGCCGAGAGCCTCTGGACGGCCGCGGTGGCGGCGGACCCGGACTGCGCGCAGTGCCACGCGGGGCTCGGCATCGCGCTGCTCGCGGCGGGCCGGCTCGAGGACGCCGAGCGAGAGAGCACGGTCGCTGTGCTGCTGCGTCCCGACCGCGCCGACCATCACGCGGTCTTGGCCTCGGTGCTCGAGGGCCGGGAGCGGCTCGACGAGGCCGCCCGCTCGTGGGCAACCGCGGGCCGCCTCCATCCACGCTACGCGGTCGAGGCCCGCCGAGCGCTTGGCATCGCGCTAGCGGGACGGGGCCGGTTCGAGGACGCGGCCCGCGAGCTGCGGGCGGCGCGCGCGCTCACGCCGATGCTGCCGGTCACGCCGCACCTGGTGCGGGCGCTCAACGGGCTCGCGATCGAGCGCGCCCGCGCGGGCCGGCTCGCCGACGCGGAGACCGCGCTCGAGGAGGCGCTGGCGCTCAGGCCGGACAGCGTCGAGGTGCGGGAGAACCTGGCGGCCGTGCGCGGCGCGCGGCGCCGCTGACGGGGTCCCCGCGGCGTTACTGGACGGACGCGATGAGCACCATCGACACGTCGCGGCCCGCCTGGGCCGCGCGGTAGCCCAGGAGCTGACGCGTCAGCGCGTGGAGCTCCTGCACGGCGCCGCCGAGCGACACCGGCGCGCCGTTCGGGACGATCAGCTCGGTCGTCGCCTCGGCGAACTCCACCTCGCCCCCACCAGTCGCCGTGAGGTACGTGATGTGCGGCGTCAGCCGCACGCGGATCGACCCGTTGGGCAGGATCACGGGACGGACGACGAGCGAGGTCCCCACCAAACGGAACACCACGCCCGCAGTCAGGTAGCCGTGGGCGGTCGTATAGTCGTATAGGGCCGCAACCTGGGAGGACGGCACCTCGGTCGCGACGGAGAGCCGCCCCTCGCCGCCGTCCTGTGCGACCGTGAACAGGCTCGAGGTCTGTCGCACGCGCGTGGTCGTGTTGTCGAGGGTGACCCGGCCACGGTTGCGGACCGTGCCGCGCTCGGTGATGATCACGCGGCCCGAGGGTTCGACGGCCTGGGCGCTGCCGGTCGACGCGCTCTCGAACTGGATGGTGACCTTGACGTTCCGGGAGGCTTGCGCC
>QHRS01000083.1:0-16199 GCA_003221435.1 Candidatus Rokuibacteriota bacterium | reverse complement strand
TCCCAGACCGGCTGCCACGGGGGCACCGTGAGGCCGAAGGTTCGACAGAGCGCGGCCACCTCCTCGGCGAACCCCTGGCGGACCTCGTCGTTGTCGCGGAGCTTGAGCCGGAACCGCCGGTAGAGCGAATTCTTCGGCGAACCCGGCCGGCCGAAAATGTTCATCGTGCGGATGTACCACTTGTCGAACGTCCGCTGGGCGAGGTCGTGCGCGGCCGGATCCTGGGCGAGGCGCTTGACCCAGACCTCGCCATGGCGGATGTGGAACTTCTCCTCCTTGAAGATTCCCTCGATCGCGCGCGCCCACGGTCCGTACGAGGAGCTCCGGACGTCCTCGAGCTGGTGTCCCGCGCCGCGGTCCATGCAGAAGTTGAAGAAGACGAAGTCCGCCCACGTGTCGATCGGATAGTAGAAGATGTTGACGCGCTTGTCCGACGTGATCCGGGACGTGCCGATATCGGCATCGGACGCGATACGCAGCGTGAAGGTCGAGTCGTGGGCGCGCACATGGCTCTCGACGTCGACGCCGAGGTCGCCCAGGAGCCCGTACATGACCGTCGCGTGGCGCAGCTCGTCCTTCACGATCTGCGCGACCACGTGCTTTTCCTCGACGGTCGGCGCCTTCGTGATCCAGGGCACGTAGCCGTAGCCGCCCGCGAGCTCCGAGTCCGCCTGCATCGTCATCAGGTGAATGAGGCTGGCGCGGTATTCCTCGGTCATCTCCTCGGACGACTCGATCCGCTCGCCGCGGGTGATCTTGTCCAGGCAGGCGTCCGGGCGGCTCACGCTCCTATAATACGCCATCCGCGGGGTCGGACTCGCGCTCGCGCGACGCGGTGAGGGCGGCGGGACGTGCTGGAGCGCGGCGGCGACCTATCCCAGCCGATACTCTCGCCGCAGGCGCGCGATCTCGTCGCGAATCAGACGCTCGGCGACCGTGGGGACGATCTCCCGGGCCACGGCGCGCAGCAGTTCCTCGGCGACCCCGACTCCCTGGGTCGCCGCGTACTGGCGCGTGACGCTCTCGACGGTCGCGCGGCCGTCGGTCTCGGCATACTGCCGGGCGAGGGTCTCGACGGCGCGCCGCCCCTCTTGCAGGAGCTCCTCGCGGATCTGGACGAGCATCTCGTCGACCTTCCCCGCAGGCGTCGGCAGCCTCGAGATCTCGAGCCGCACCAGGCGCTCGGCGACCGCTGGCACGATCTCCCCGGCCAGCGCGGCAATCACTTGCTCGGCGGCGCTCCGTCCCTCGCCCGTCACGTACTGGCGGATCGCGCCCTCCATCGCCGCACGGACGTCGGCGTCCGCGGGCCGCACGACGTCCGCGGCATGGCGCGCGTCCTCCAGGAGCCGCTCCCTGACCTGCGGCAGCAGCTCGTCGATCACGCTCGCGGGGTTCGGGGCTTGCTCGAGATGCCGCCGCACGACGCTCTCGGCGACCGCCGGGACGATGGCGCCGGCCGCCTCGGTGACCAACTGCTCGGCGAGGCTCCGCCCTTCGGCGAGGACGTACTCGCGAACCGCCGCCTCGATGGCGTCGCGCTGGCCGATCTCGGCGGTGGGCTGCGCACTGATGGCGTCGAGGGCGCGGCGTGCCTCGGCGATCTCGCCCGCCATCTCGGCGAGGGTCTGCTCGTGCTGCTCCAGCCGGCGAAGCGCGTCCTCGACAGTCTGGACGAAGCTTCCGACGGCCGTGTCCACGGCGTGCCGAACTTCGCCGAGCATCTCGTCCCTGAACTGGGCGAACTGCTCGGCCGGGATCGAGGACGGAGCTGAACGAACCGTCGGCGCGGCTGCCGGCTTTCGCGCCGCCGACTCGCGAGGCTCGGCGGCTGTCGGCGCGGGCGTTGTCGGCGAGCCGTCCGCCACCGTGTCCTCGACGGCCGCGTCGGCGGGGCCACCGAGCGCCGTGTTCAAGACGCCCGTGATTCGCTCGGCCGGCCACGCGTCCACCTCGATGGCCCCGTCGGCGATTCCGCCCTGCGGCGGCGCCTGGCCCGGGTGCATGAGGAACAGCACGGGGAGCTTCCTGAACTGCGGGGCCCCCTTGATCGTCCGCGCGATGTCGGCGCCCGACACCCCCGACGCGTGGAGATACGGGTTGATCAGGACCAAATCGACTTCGGTGTCGCGGACGCTGCGGAGCACCTGAAACCCCGATTCGGCAGCGATCAGCTCCCAGCCCTGCCGCTCGAAGAGCGGCTGCAGCACCGCGCGGCTCGTCTCGACGGTGTCCGCGACGATGATGCGCGCGGATCGTCGGGCGACGGCCGGCTCCGCCGGGCGCGGCTCGACGGCCTTGAGGGCCGCGGCTCCCACCGTGGCCGGGGCACGCGGCGCATCCGCGACGAGCGCCGCGTGGTCGGCGGGCGTCGGATGTTCGTCGCCGGCCCCGATACCCATCACGGTGCGCATGGTTTCGAGCAGGCGGCCCGGGCTCGAGCGGTCGATCTCGAGGACCCCGTTCACCGAAAGCCCCTCGGGAGCCGTGTCGCCCGCATACAGGACAAACATGACCGGCAGGGCGCCGTACTGCGCGCTGGCCTTGATCGTTCGTGCGACGTCCCTGCCGGAGACGCCAGAGCCAGGGAGCGCCGGGTTGATCAAAACCAAACCGATCTCCGAGGTGTCGCGAAGCATTCGCAGAACCTGAAAGCTCGATTCGACGGCCAGGAGCTGCCAGCCCTGCTCGTCGCACAGTGGCTGGAGCACCCCACGGCTTTCGGGTCGCGTGTCGCCGAGAATGATGCGGACGGCCATCTAGCGGATCGACCTCCGTCGATGCGGCGGTTGCTGATGGGTCATCTCGCCCACCTCCGACCGAGAGATTCTAGTTTCTCATCCCCGTGCGCCGACCCGGAAGGTTTTCTCGGCGGGCTACTCGACCTCGACCGATCTGACCAGCCACTGCTGGCGCTCCAGGAACCTGGCGACGGTCTCGAGCAGGCGCGGGTCGGCCGTCGACTCGAAGCTGATCCGGTCCGGCAGGATGTGGCGGACGTCAGGGTACGTGACGAGGATCCGGCGGAGCGTGCGCACCCGCGGATCTCTGCCCAGCAGGCCCGTGTCGGCCGTGGCGCTCCATCCCGGCTGAAATCTGATCCGGATCCCGCGCGGCGCGGGCATCTAGCGCGGCCGGCATGCGCGCTCGTAGAGTGCCAGCGTGCGGTCGATCTGCAGCCGCGCGTCAAACTCGCGCTCGGCGATCTCACGCGCCCGCGCGCCCATGCGCCGACGCCGCTGGCCGTCGACCAGCAGGCTGATGGCCGCGTCGGCGAGCGCC
Source organism: Candidatus Rokuibacteriota bacterium (assembly GCA_003221435.1). GTDB lineage: Bacteria > Methylomirabilota > Methylomirabilia > Rokubacteriales > CSP1-6 > AR9. The sequence continues at coordinate 12,917 of QHRS01000083.1, read as the reverse complement.
GCGGGCTCCGGCTTCGTCAGGACACCGCTCTCCCCGTCCCGCACGACCTCGTCGCACCCGGGCCCGGTCACCGACACCGCTGCGACGCCGCAGGCCGCGGCCTCCGCGAGCACCAGCCCCTGGGTCTCCGTCTCCGACGCGAACAGGAAGACGTCCGCCGCCTGGTAGCAGACGGGCAGCGTGTCGTGGGGGCGTGCGGACAAGAACGTGATCCGGTCAGCGGCCGGCAGGGCTCGTGCCATCGCCTGGAGCCGTCCGGATTCCGTCCCGTGACCGACGAGCGCCAGGCGCGCATGCGGGACGGTGCTCTGGACATGGGTGAACGCCGTCAGGATCCGCTCGATGCTCTTTTCCCGGTCGAGCCGTCCGACGTAGAGCAAGAGCGGATCCTCTGGCGCGAGCCCGAGCGCCAGGCGGGCGGCCCGCGCGCCACCCGGGCAAAAGCGCTTCACGTCGACCCCCGTCGGAATCACCTCCACCGGCGTGGCGACGCCGCGGGCGGCCAGCGTCTGCCGGACCGCCTGCGACGGGGCGATCACCGCGTCAGCCGACGCGGCGAACTCGGTGCTCAGCCGGATGGCCGCCGCCTCGACGAGCCAGCGCTGGAGCGGGACGTAGTGGGCGTACTTCTCGTAGCGCGTGTGATACGTGAAGACGAGCGGCCGGCCGGCCCGGCGCGCGAGCCGGCGCGCCACCGGCCCGAGCAGGAACGGGTGGTGCGCGTGGAAGACGTCGAGCCCGAGCGCGCGGACCCGCCGAGAGACGCGTGGCGCGATCGGCAGCGGCAGTGAGAACTCGGGATAGGTCGCCGCGGGGACCGAGGGATAGCGGACCACCGCCGGGTCCGGCCTCGCCTGTCGCGCGCCCGGCGCGATGATCCACACCGCGTGCCCGCGGGCCACGAGACCGCGACGCAGGGTCTCGACGGAGACGGACACGCCGCCGCAGAACGGCAGGTAATTGTTCGTGAAGAGGCCGATCCGCACGGTGAATGAACTACGTCTTGTTGAACTTCCCGAAATCCTCCGGCTTGATATTCTCCAGCCACTCGCGGAGGCGCTCGGGGTCGTCGGTTTTGACGCCTTCCGTCTCTTTGGTCACTTCCACGCTCTTCGCTTTCCGAACAACTTCCTCTTCGACGAAGATCGGCGCGGCGACCCGCAACGCCAGCGCGATGGCGTCGGACGGGCGCGAGTCCACGGTGATCTCGGACTCGCCCACCTTGAGATGGATGACCGCGAAGAAGGTGTTTTCCTTGAGATCGTTGACGACGATCTTCGCCACGTGCGCGTCGAGCGACTCGAGAATGTTCTTCAAGAGATCGTGCGTCATCGGACGGGGCGTGGCGATCTTTTCCAGCTCGAGCGCGATCGCATTGGCCTCGAAGATGCCGACCCAGATCGGGAGCGACCGCTTGTCTTCCTCATCGCGCAGGATGATGATCGGCATGTTGGAGAGCGGGTCCAACGCGAGTCCGCGAACTTTCATTTCAACAAACATGCGCACCCTCCCCGACGAGCGCTCCGCGAAGACTGTGGGGCATCGCCTGCGTGATGCAAACGTGAACGACATCGCCGACGCCGACCTTTCCCTGGCCGTCGAAATTGACCACGCGGTTGCATCGTGTCCGCCCCGACAGCTCTCGCGGATCCCGCTTCGAGGCCCCGTCGACCATGATCTCCATCTCGCGTCCTTCGAGGGGACGGCTCTTCGCCGCGCTCACGCGCTCCGCGACCTCGAGAACCCGCGTGTTTCGCCGCGCCTTGACGTCCTCGGGGACCTGCCCCGGCATCGCGGCAGCGGGGGTGCCCGGACGGCGCGAGTACCGGAACGCGAACAGGCCCTCGTACCCCACGCGCTCGACCATGTCGACCGTCTGGTCGAAGTCCTCGTCGGTCTCGCCCGGGAAGCCGACGATCAGGTCCGTCGTGAGCGCGAGCCCGGGCACCGTCTCCCGGAGCTCGGCGATCAGCTCGAGGTAACGCTCGCGGGTGTAGCCGCGGTTCATCAGCATCAATATGCGGTTCGAGCCGGACTGGAGCGGCAGGTGCAGCGCTTCGCAGACCTTGGGGATGTCGCGCAGCGCCCGGATCAGGCGGCTCGTCAGGTTGTATGGATTCGACGTCACGAAGCGGATCCGCCGGATCCCGTCGATCCCGTTCACCATCTCGAGCAACGCGGCGAGGTCCGTGGGCGGTGTCAGGTCGCGCCCGTACGCGTTGACGGTCTGCCCGAGCAGCGTGACCTCGCGGACGCCCGCGCGTGCGAGCTCGCGGATCTCGCCCAGGATCGAGGCCGGGGAATGGCTCCGCTCCCGTCCCCGCGTCACGGGCACGACGCAGAACGTGCAGTGCTTCTCGCACCCCTCCATGACCGTCACGAACGCCTTGAGCCCGGGGCGCGCCCGCATGGTCGAGAGCTTCACCAGCGGCGCTTCCCCCACGCTGAGGATCGGCCGGCGCTCGCGCCGGACGCGCTCGACCAGCTCGCCCACCCGCGCGATCGCAGGCGAGCCGAAGACGAGATCCACGATGGGCGCCCGCTTCTGGATCGCGTCCTTCTGGAGCTGCGCCATGCAGCCCATCACGCCGATCATGAGCCCGGGATTCTGCTGCTTGAGCGCGCGGAGCTGGCCGAGCTTCGAGAAGACCTTCTCTTCGGCCTTCTCGCGAATGGCGCACGTGTTCAGGAGGATCAGATCGGCGTCCGCCGGCGTGTCGGTCAGCTCGTACTCACTCCCCTGCGTGAGCAGCCCGGCCGCACGCTCCGAGTCGTACTCGTTCATCTGGCAGCCGTACGTGATGACGTGTAGCTTCGGCATAAGTGCTGAGAAGGCTTCCGCAAATTACTTCCCGTAGCATAGCACAAAACCTCCCCGGGACCCGGCCTGCGGCGCAGCAGCCGCTACTGGACGGTGCCGTCGCGGGCGCGCCGTGCTCGCCCCCGCATCCTCCGGGCCGGGAGGCTCGGGCGAGCGCGCTACCGGACCTCGTCCGCGCGTCGCGCCTTCTTCAGCGCGGGTCGCGCGGCGGGCTTGTGGCCGTTCGTCGTGCCGCCGAATGTGAGCGGCGGCTGCGTCCGGAACTCTTTCTCGAGCCGGGCGCGGCGCTCCCTCCAGCCCTCCTGGTACTCCAGTTCGTCCTCGTGGAGCGTCGCTGGCTGCTTGACCCCGTGCGCGGTCCTGAACTGCACCGCCAGCTCGGAGGCCCTCGCCCGCACCTGGTCCCACGGCGTGCCGAGGGCGAACTGATCCGAGATCGCGCCGATGCGCCCCGTGTGGATGTTGCAGGACAGGGTGATCGCCGAGATGATCGGGCCCGACCAGTATGAGGTTTGCGAGTTGATCGGCATCGGCAGGATGTGGAGGTTGTGGCTGCCGCGGCAATCGCCTGCCACCATCGGGCACGCGGCCCACGGCGAGGTCAGCTCGCCGGGCGCGGGCCAGTCGCCCTGGGCGAAGGCCAGCACGACCGGATCGTCCTTGCCGCCATAGGTGAAGCCCTTCTTCGTCTTGATGTTGTGCAGGCGCTCGGCGGAGCAGACGTACCCGAGGCTATCCTTCTCGCCCTTCTCGTTGCGGCTCCAGATGCGCGCGACGACGAAGCGCGACGACCGACACAGGCCCTCGATGTCGAAGAGGTCCTCGGGGGAGCGCAGCGAGATGACCTTCTCCTGCAGCCCTTTGGCCAGCTCTTCCATTTTGCCCTCGAGGGCCTTCTGGTCGCGCGGGTGCGCGCCGGCCTCGATGGCCTGGGCCTTGGTATCGAGGTCCACGATGTCCATGATGTAGCCGCGCTTCATCTTGGACGCGGCGATAATGAGCCCGGTGTTGAACCGCGGCAGCAGGTAGGCCCCGGTCGCATAGTAGTTGAACGCCATCGGCTCGGTCTTGTCGGCGAAGGAGACCAGCGTGGTCTGGGAGGGATTGTCCTGCCGCACCGGCAGCGGGAGCGTCACGGTCGCCGGGCCGGCGCCCCGGAGATTGCCGGTAAAGGCGTCGGCCACCAGATCCTGGCCCGGCCCGTACAGGCCGAGCTCGGTGGCTTTCTCGGCCCCGAACTGGAGCGCGTCCCACATCAGCTCGTCGACCACCGCCATGTCGATCTTCTCGGACATGATGCCCGTCACCGCCACGTCGTCCCCAGTGTGGGTGACGATCAGCGACGTGAAGATCGGCTCGCCCTGAAACGAGTTGTTCTCGAGCACGAACTTGGTGATGCCGGACTTCACCTCGTCCGCCGCGACGACGTGCCCGCCGACGCCGCCGACGTCGGCCTTGGTCGCCTTGACGAAGCGTTGGATGAGCGCCGGGTTCTTCGCAAAGACGTACGATTTGTACGAAAAGATGTTCGGCGTGCTCGTGACGGGGATGCGCTCGGCGGTCGTCTGGGGCAGACCGCTCAACGCGTCTTTCGATTGGTGGTAGTCCGAGAGGGTGATCCGACCCTTGTCGTCACCCGGGCCGTACCGCTTGACACTCGCCATGCCGTGGCCTCCTCTGACGTCCGTGCGATGAGTGGCTCGAGTCGCGGAGAAGTGTGCGTCGTTGTGAGAATAAGCTAGACTGGAGGGTGACGCAAGATCCTTATCGCGATGAAATTTCTTTCTGAGACCTCGACCGAGCTGAGGCAGATGGTCCGGTGCCTCGAACTCTACTACCGGCAGCAGCGCAGCCAGAAGGACATCGCCAAGGCCCTCGGCGTGTCCGCGGCCACGGTCTCGCGGTGGCTGAAGCGGGCGTTCGCCGAAGGCCTGGTTCGGGTCGAGCTGGATCTGCCCCGGACCCCCCGGCTCGAGGCGGCGCTCGTGAACAGCTACGGGTTGCGCGAGGCCGTGGTGGTCGCGAGTGGAGGGCGCGGCGATATCCGTGAGGAGATCGGCCTGGCGGCAGCCGCCTACTTCGAGGAGGTGGCCACGGACGGCATGCGGATCGGCCTCAGCTGTGGCTTCACGCTGTATCAGATGATCCGCTACCTGCGGGACCGCCGCTTCCGCGGCCTTTCGCTCTACCCCCTCTCGGGCGAGAGCACGCTCAGGCTGGTCGACCTGTTTCCGAACACGCTGGTCGGCATGATGGCGGCCAAGTACCGCCCCCACGTCACGGCGCACGCCCTGCCCGTCCAGCACCTCGCTTCGCTCGGCGAGATCGAACGGCTCCGCCGGCGGCTCGTGCGCGATCCGGAGATCCGGCGGATCTACGAGGCGGCCCAGGATGTCGACATCGCGCTCGTCGGCATCGGCATGATCGCCGAGCAGACACCCGGCTTCTGCTCGCTCGCGGAGTCGTACGGGGTGAGCGTCAAGCGCCTGCGCCAGCTCGGCGTGGTCGGCGAGATCAATTACCAGCCCTTCAACGCCGAGGGCAAGATCGTCGACGAGCCCGAGCTGCGTGCGCTGATGCGGCGCATTCTCTCGGTTCAGGCCGACCGGCTGCAGGCGCTGTCGAAGCGCCGCGATCGGCGGGTCATCGCGATCGCCGGCGGGCGATCGAAGATCGAGGCGGTGCGCGGCGCGCTCTGTGGCCGCTTCATGAACGTGCTCGTGACGGACGCCGACGTCGCGTCAGCGCTGACCGGCCGGTAGGCTCTCTTCCTCCCAGGCGCCGATCTTCCGGAATTTCTCGTAGCGTTCGCGGACCAACTCATCGCCCGACTTCGACCGGATCTGCCAGAGGTGATCGCGGACCCCCGCGCGCACGTTCGCCGCGGCGCCCTCCCAGTCGCGGTGCGCGCCCCCGACCGGCTCGGGAATGATGGCATCGATCACGCCGAGACGGAGCAGGTCGGGCGCGGTGATGCGCATCAGTTCCGACGCCTCCGGCGCTTTCGCGCGGTCGCCCCACAGGATCGCGGCGCACCCCTCCGGCGAGATCACCGAGTAGATCGCGTACTCGAGCATCAGCACGCGGTTACCGACGCCGATCGCGAGGGCGCCGCCGCTGCCGCCCTCGCCGATCACCACCGCGATGATCGGCGTACGCAGCCCGGCCATCTCCCGGAGGTTCCGGGCGATGGCTCCCGCCTGGCCTCGCTCCTCGGCTCCCACGCCCGGGTACGCGCCCGGGGTGTCGATGAACGTCAGGATCGGCTTGCCGAATCTCTCGGCGAGCTCCATCAGGCGCAGCGCCTTCCGGTAGCCCTCGGGGTGCGGCATGCCGAAGTTTCGCGCGAGGTTCTCGCGCGTATCGCGCCCCTTCTGGTGGCCGATCACGACGACCGACTCACCGTCGAGCCGCCCGAGGCCGCCGACGATCGCCTTGTCGTCGCCGAAGACGCGGTCCCCGTGCAGCTCGACGAAGTCCTCGGTCAGGAGCCGGATGTAGTCGAGCGTCCGCGGGCGCCGCGGGTGCCGCGCGAGCTGCGTGCGCTGCCACGCCGTGAGCGTCGAATACGTCCGCTGACGCAAGCGCGCGAGGCGGTCCTCGAGCTTGGCGATCTCGTCGCTCCGGCCGAGTGGATCAGCGTCCGCCCGCAGCTCCGCGATGCGGTTTTCCAGGTCGAGCAGCGGACGTTCGAAGTCAAGCCCGTCGGGCATACTCAAGAAGTATAGCTTCCGGACCGAGGAGCGATTCCAGTTTCGCCACGAGCGCCGCGCCCCCGTCGACCGTGACCCGCGCGGCGCGGATCACGACCTCCTGCTCGGGCAACCGCAGGTGGAGGAAAACGGGGACGCCGCCGGGATGCTCGGCGCAGACGCGCCGAACCTCCGTCAGGCGCGCCGCCGGGTCGTTGTCGGCCGTGACCCTGATGCGGCACGTGTGCGGCCCGCCGCCGGCCGTGGGAGGCGCGGCCGAGCCCGTCACCGCTTCGGCGAGCGGGCGGATCTCTTCCGCCAGGATGACCCGCCCCTTATCCGTGTCGTCGACGCGGCCGCGGACCAGTATCGGCTCGCGCGAGCGAAGGAGCGCGGCCGCCGCCCTGAAGGGCGCCGGGAACACCGTGAGCTCGATCGTCCCGTCCATGTCCTCGAACGTCACGAACGCCATCCGGTCCCCGCTCTTGGTGGGGATCTCCTTCATCGCGGCGACCTGTCCGAGGAGCGTGACGCGGCTTCCGGTGGTCCTGGCGGGCAGGTCGCCGGTGGAGGTCAGGCCAAGCCGCTCGATCATCGACCGGTAGCGCGCGAGCGGATGGCCGGAGATGTAGAACCCGAGCACCTCCTTTTCGTACGCCAGGAGCTGGTCTCCGTCCCACTCGGGGAGCGGCGGTGCGTCGGCTGCGGCGGGCGGCGGCGCCGGGCCCAGGTCGAAGAGCGACACCTGGCCCTCGTCGCGGTCCCGCTGCCGTCGCTGCCCGCTCTCCATCGCGGCGTCGAGGGTGGCGAGCAGATGTGCGCGCGACAGGCCGATCGAGTTGAACGCCCCCGCCTTGATCAGGCTTTCGATCACGCGCCGGTTGACCAGCCGGAGATCCACCCGCGCGCAGAAGTCGGCGAGCGACTGGAAGCGGCCCTCCTCGATGCGCACCCTGAGAATGGCCTCGATCGCCGCCTCGCCGACGTTCTTGATCGCCGCCAGGCCGAACCGGATCGTGTCGCCGGCCACGCTGAACTGCACGGCGGACACGTTCACATCGGGCGGCTCTATCTGGATACCCATCGCCCGGCACTCGTCGACGTACTTCACGATCTTGTCCGTGTCGCCCATTTCCGAGGTCAGGAGCGCCGCCATGAACTCGACCGGGTAGTTCGCCTTGAAGTAGGCCGTCTGGTACGCCACAACCGCGTAGGCCGCGGCGTGCGACTTGTTGAAGGCGTAGCCCGCGAACGGCGCCATCAGGTCCCAGACCGTCTCGGCCTTGGCCTTCTCCACCTCCCGCTCGACACAGCGCTCGATGAACTTCTCCCGCTGCTGCGCCATCAGCTCGCGGTCCTTCTTGCCCATCGCGCGCCGGAGCAGGTCGGCCTCGCCCATCGTGAACCCCGCCAGCTCGGACGCGATCTGCATGATCTGCTCCTGGTACACCATGATCCCGTACGTCTCGCGCGTGAACTTCTCCATCGCGGGATGCTCGTACGAGATCTTCGCGCGACCATGCTTGCGCGCGATGAAGTCGGCGACCAGGTCCATCGGGCCGGGCCGGTAGAGCGACACGATCGCGATCACGTCCTCCAGGCGCTCGGGCCTGAGGCCGCGCAGCGCGTCCCGCATGCCGGCCGACTCCAGCTGAAACACGCCGAAGGTCTTCGCCTCGGCGAGGAGCGCGTACGTTTTCGGGTCGTCGAACGGGATCGCCTCCAAGTCGACCCGCCCGCCGCGCGACTCGGCGATGAGCGCCACCGTGTTGGCGAGCACCGTCAGCGTCCGGAGCCCGAGGAAATCCATCTTGAGCAGGCCGAGCTTCTCGATCGGGCCCATCGCGTAACCGGTGATCAGCTCCGGCCGCTTGGGATCCCGGTAGAGCGGGATGTGGGCCTCGAGCGGCTCGTCGGAGATGACCACCGCCGAGGCGTGGACCGAGGCGTGCCGGGTGCAGCCTTCGAGCGCCTTGGCGACCTCCCAGAGCGCCCGCACCTCCCCCTGCGTGTGGACCGCTTCCGCGAGCTGCGGGCTCTTGCCGAGCGCCTCGTCCAGCGTGATGTTCAGGGGGAAGTTCGGCACGAGCTTGGCGATCCGGTCGACGTCGGTGTACGGCATACTGAGCACACGCCCGACGTCGCGGATCGCGGCCTTCGCCCCCATCGTGCCGAAGGTGATGATGTGGGCGACGCGGTCGCGCCCGTACTTCTCGGCGACGTAGCGGATGACCTCGTCCCGCCGGTCGTCGGCGAAGTCGACGTCCATATCGGGCATCGAGACGCGCTCGGGGTTCAGGAAGCGCTCGAAGAGCAGGCCGTAGCGGATCGGGTCGACGTTCGTGATTCCGAGGCAGTACGCCACGAGCGATCCCGCGGACGACCCGCGCCCCGGCCCGACCGCGATGCCGCGAGACCGGGCGTACACGATGAAATCCCAGACGACGAGGAAGTAGCCGGCGAAGCCCATCTTCTCGATCACCGCCAGCTCGTGGCGCAGCTGGCTCTCGATCGCGTCGCCGGGGGCCGGCCCGTAGCGCCGCGCGAGCCCCTCCCACGCCAGGTGCTGCAGGTACGTCTCGAGCGTGTGGCCCTCGGGCACGGTGTAGCGGGGCAGATGGAAGCGCCCGAACTCGAGCGTCAGATTGCAGCGCTCCGCGACCGCGAGCGTGTTCGTGTAGGCCGCCGGCACCTCGGCGAAGACGCGCCGCATCTCGTCCGCCGACTTGACGTAGAACTCGTCCGTCGAGAACCTCCAATGCTTCGGATCGTTCATCGCCGAGCCGGTCTGGATGCAGAGCAGCGCCTCGTGGGCCCGCGCGTGGCGCGCCTCGAGGTAGTGCGAGTCGTTCGTGCCGGCGATCGGCGCGCCGATCGCCCGGGCGATCAGGAGCGTGGCGGCGGTCACCTTCGCCTGCTCCTCGAGGCCGTGCGCCTGGACTTCCATGAAATAGTTGTCCCGCCCGAAGACCTCCTGATACCAGCCGGCCGCGGCGCGGGCGCGATCGGGCTCGCCGGCGCTGAGGAACCGCGACACCTCCGAGTTCAGGCATCCGGAGAGCACGAGTAGCCCCTCGGCGTGGGCGGCGAGCAGCTCACGGTCGACGCGCGGCTTGTAGTAGTAGCCCTCGAGGTAGGCCTTGGACACGAGCTGGATCAGGTTCCGGTAGCCGGTCAGGTCCCGCACGAGCACCGTGAGATGGTTCGCGCCCTCGTACGCGCCGTCCTGCGAGCCGCGCTCGGTGCGCTTGCCCGGCGCCACGTACAGCTCGCACCCGAGGATCGGCTTGATACCTTCCTTCTGGGCCGCGAGGGAGAAATCGATCGCGCCGAACATGTTGCCGTGGTCGGTCAGGGCGAGCGCGGGGAACCTCAGCTCCCCGGCCCTCTTGACGAGCTTGTCGAGCTGAGCGGCGCCGTCGAGCAGGCTGTACTCCGAGTGCACGTGCAGGTGGACGAAGTCGGCGTGTTGCATCTTCTACGCGCTCCATACGGTCATGGTCATGATTGCGCTATTCCCACTCGATCGTGCTCGGTGGCTTCGAGGAGATGTCGAAGACGACGCGGTTGACGCCGGGCACCTCGTTGATGATGCGGTTGCTGATCTTCCCGAGCAGCTCGTACGGCAGGCGCGCCCAGTCCGCGGTCATCGCGTCCTGCGACATGACGGCGCGGAGCGCGATCACCTGGGAGTAGGTCCGGAAATCCCCCATGACACCCACGGTGCGCACCGGCAGCAGCACCGCGAAGGCCTGCCACAGCTCGCGCTCGAGCCCCGCGGCGCGCACCTCCTCCTGCACGATCGCGTCGGCTGCGCGGAGGAGGCCGAGCCGCTCCTCGGTCACTTCGCCCAGCACCCGGATGGCGAGGCCGGGGCCCGGAAACGGCTGGCGCCAGACGATGTCCTGCGGGAGCCCGAGCAATTCGCCGAGTTGACGGACCTCGTCCTTGAACAGCTCGCGCAGCGGCTCGACGAGCTTGAACTGCATGCGGGTCGGCAGGCCGCCGACGTTGTGGTGGGTCTTGATCGTCGCCGACGGGCCGCGGAACGACCCTGACTCGATCACGTCCGGGTAGAGCGTGCCCTGCGCGAGCCACGGGATCTCCCCGAGCCGGCGCGCCTCGTCCTCGAACACGGCGATGAACTCGGCGCCGATGCGCTTGCGCTTCAGCTCGGGGTCGGTGACCCCCCTGAGCGCATCGAGGAAGCGCTTCGAGGCATCCACGTGCACCAGGTTGATGTTGAACGCGTCGCGAAAGGTACGGACGACCGAGGCGGCTTCCCCCTTTCGCAGCATGCCGTTGTCGACGAAGACGCAGGTGAGCTGATCGCCGACCGCGCGGTGCACGAGCACGGCGACGACCGACGAGTCCACTCCGCCCGAGAGCGCGCAGAGCACGCGGTCGCCACCGACCTGGGCGTGGATCGCCTCGACCGATGCGTCGACAAACGAAGTCATCGACCATTGGCGCTTGACCCCGCAGACCTCAAGGAAGTTCTCAAGGATGATCTTCCCCTGGGGCGTGTGCGCCACCTCGGGATGGAACTGAACCGCGTAGAGCCGGCGCCCCTCGTCTGCCATCGCCGCGACGGGACAGCTCTCGGTCGAGCCGAGCGACGTGAATCCCTTCGGCGGGCGCATGACCGTGTCCCCATGGCTCATCCAGACCGTCATGCCGTGCTGACCATCGGGCCGGACCCCGGCGAAGAGGCCCTCGGTCCGGGTCAGCCGGAGGTCGGCGCGGCCGTACTCCGCCCGCTCCGCCGGAACGACGTGCCCACCGAGCAGGTATCCCATGGCCTGCATTCCGTAGCAGATGCCGAGGACGGGCACGCCCGCCTCGAACAGCTTCTTCGGGGGCAGCGGGGCATTCTCGTCGTAGACGCTCGACGGCCCGCCCGAGAGGATGATGCCCCCGTAGCCGCCCTTCAGGATCTCGTCGATCGGATGGGTGCACGGGAAGATCTCGGAGTAGACCGACATCTCCCGGATCCGGCGGGCGATGAGCTGTGTGTACTGCGAGCCGAAGTCGAGGACCGCGATCGTGTCGGCGTTACCGTGGGTCAGCATTGCGTGCCGAGACGTGCATCAAGAGTCACGTTGTTCGACTCGAACTCCCGGCTGCGGCCCGCCGCTCCGCTCGAACCGCGCGCAGCGACGGCGAAGCCATCCGGGCGCGACCGCATTACTGCGGGCGGCCGAGCTTCTGCGCCTGCTGGAAAATCTTGCCTTCCGTCTTGATCGCGGGAGCGATGATCAGCTCGGTCATCTGGAGCTCGCGGATGTTCCGCGCCCCGACCGAGCCCATGCAGGTGCGGACGGCGCCGACGAGGTTCACCGAGCCGTCCTCGGTGAAGGCCGGGCCGAACAGGATCTGCTCGAGCGAGCCGGCCACGCCCACCCGGATGCGGGTCCCGCGCGGCAGGTTCTGGTGCGGCGTCGCCATCCCCCAGTGATAGCCCCGGCCCGGCGCCTCCGTTGCCCGGGCGAACGCCGACCCGATCATCACGGCGTCGGCACCCGAGGCCAGCGCCTTGCACACGTCGCCGCCCGTCGTCATGCCGCCGTCGGTGATGATCGGCACGTACCGGCCGGTCCTCTTGTAGTACAGATCGCGCGCCGCGGCCGAGTCCGCCGTCGCGGTCACCTGGGGCACGCCGACACCGAGCACCTCGCGGCTCGTGCATGCCGCGCCCGGACCCACGCCGATCAGCAGCGCGTCGACCCCGCACTCCACCAGCTCGAGGCAGGCCTCGTAGGTGACGACGTTGCCGACGATGAAGGGGATCGCGAGCTGCTTCTTCAGCTTCCTGAGGTCGACCGGCACGTACTCGGTCGCGACGTGGCGCGCCGTGGTCACGGTCGACTGCACGACGAAGACGTCGGCGCCGGCTTCCTGCGCGATCTGCGCGAACCGTTCCGCGCGCTGCGGGATGGAGGACACCGCCACGGCGCCCCCGCCCTTCTTGATCTCGGTGATGCGGCGGTGAATCAGCTCTTCCTTGATCGGCTCGCCGTAGAGCGACTGGATGATCTTCGTGGCCTCTTCCTGACTGGCGGACACGATGCGATCGAGCACCTCGTCGGGGGTCTCGTAGCGCGAGAAGATGCCCTCCAGGTTCAGCACGGCGAGCCCGCCCAGGCGGCCCATCTCGATCGCCAGCCGGGGCCCGACCACGCCGTCCATCGCGGCGGCGATGATCGGGAGCTCGAATCGACGACCGCACAGCTCCCAGGAAATGTCGACTTCGTTCGGATTGATCGTCACGACTCCGGGGACGAGCGCGATGTCATCGAATCCGTATGCGACCCGGGCCTTGCGTCCACGCCCAACCCACATGCCCATGACAGTCCCCTTCTCCGCCAGCTCCGTTCCGGTTGGACAACGCTGTATGTTGTGAG
>QHRS01000175.1 GCA_003221435.1 Candidatus Rokuibacteriota bacterium | reverse complement strand
CCGCGCAGTCCTACAGCACCGCGGACCGGGTCGAGATCAGCTCGTTCTTCTGGAGTCTCAGGAAGCGGGCCGCGCGGGAGGGGCCGGCGCCGCTGCCGTCGATCGACCTGACCTACCCCTATTTCGCGCTCTGCCTGCTCACGGCGAGCCGCGCGAACGTGCGGACGGTCTGGTTCTACGTCGGGCTCTGCGCGCTCTCGACCTGGGCGCTCGGGTTCTGGCGATCGAAGCGGTTCTCGCCGCTCCTGTGCGGCGGCCTGTTCCTCGCCGTCGCGCTCCTCGGGTACGGCGGCCAGATCGTTCTCCATCGGCTGCAGACCGCCCTCGAGGCGACCGTCCTCGACTGGTTCTTCGAGCTCATCCAGACCGACCGGGATCCGTATCGAACCAGCACGCGGCTCGGCTCCATCGGGAGCCTCAAGCTCTCCGATCGAATCATCCTGCGCGTGAGGCCGGAGGCGGGCGCGCGGCCGCCGATCCTCCTGCGCGATGCGAGCTACAACCTGTACAACTCCCCCACGTGGGTGGCGACCGACTCGGCCTTCGAGGCGGTCCAGCCCGAGCCCGACGGAGCGACGTGGAAGCTCGAAGCGGGGCCGGCAGCGAACCGGCGCGTGGCCGTCTCGGCGTACCTCAAGCGTGGAACGGGAATGCTCGCGCTCCCGAGCGGCGCGGTCGCGATCGACCGGTTGACCGTCGTCGGGTTGAGCCGCAACCGCCTGGGCGCCGTCAAGGTCGAAGAGGGCCCCGGCCTGATCAGCTACGGCGTGGTCGCCGGCTCCACGGCATCGTCCGACGGACCACCGAGCGAGATCGACCTCCGGCTCCCGGCGCGGGAGACACCTGTCCTCACCCGGGTCGCCGCCGAGCTCGGGCTCGCGTCCCGGCCACCGCGGGGGATCCTCGAGGCCGTCGCTGCGTTCTTCCGGGACGACTTCCGCTACTCGACGTCCCTCGGGGACCGGCCGCTCGGATCCACCCCCGTCGGCGACTTCTTAACGTCGTCCCGCGCCGGGCACTGCGAGTATTTCGCCACCGCCACCGTGCTCCTCCTCCGCGCGGCGGGGCTTCCCGCGCGCTACGCGACGGGCTACTCGGTCCAGGAGTGGAGCCGGCTCGAGCAGGCCTACGTCGTGCGAGCCCGCCACGCCCATTCCTGGGCGCTCGTGTACGTCGAGGGCGCCTGGCGCGACTTCGACACCACTCCCCCTGCGTGGGCCGACGTCGAGCAGGCGAACGCGTCGCTCTGGAGCCCCGTGTCCGACCTGTGGTCGTGGGGCGCGTTCCTGTTCTCGCAATGGCGGTGGAGCGAGGGCGGCCCCGGGCTCACGCGGTACATCGGATGGCTGCTCCTGCCGCTCGTCGCGATTCTCGCGTGGAGATCGTACGGCAGGAAACGCCTGGCCCACGTGGGGACTTCCGCGACGCGCGTGCTGGCGGCGCGTCCGCGTCCCGGCGCGGATTCCGAGTTCTACGCGATCGAGGGGACCCTCGGCGCCCTCGGGCTCGAGCGGCATGCGTGGGAGCCGCTCGCACGCTGGATCGACCGGATCACGGCGACGGGCCTCGTGTCGGCGGACTCGCTGCCCGAGATCGTCTCACTCCATTGCCGCTACCGATTCGACCCGCAGGGAATCAGCGCAGGGGAGCGGGAGGCCCTGAGGTCACGGGCGCAGTCGTGGCTCGACCACCATCGCGCCGCGCGTCGGGGAGCGCCGGGCGCAGCCGCCGCCGTTACACCCCGCGAGCCGCCTCCATGAGCAGGTGAGGAAGGGGACCTTGTTCGGCGGCAGATGATCAGTGCGCGTTCGGTGCTGGCCAGGCCGCGCGCCGCGATGAGTGGCGAGGAGGGTGTGCTCGTGAAACAGCACGACCTTCCAGGCGGGGGCGCGCACCTACAGGCGCTGCCCGATGAGCCGATGCGGGGCCGAGTAGTAGGCGCCGGCGAAGACGACGTGGCAGTCGGGGTGGAGCTTGGCCTTCTTCCACTCGGCCAGTCTCGGGTAGGGCCACTCGCCGCAGGAAGCGCTTGATCGAGGAGTAGCTGCCGGCGAAGTCGTGTTCGTCGACCAGCAGTTGCCAGATCGCTTGGCCCGCGACGCCCCGCTCGTGCAGCGCCTTGACGCGCTCGCGAAACGGCTCGACGAGGGATTGCTCCTGGCTCCATATGGGTGACCCTGGGTGGCTCTGCTTGCCGACCCGGGTGGCTCACTATGGGGCGACCGCTGACACCCCCGGCACCGGCGATCCGTATTTTCGGCTATGATGCTGAAACCTTTCTGTCTCTCAACAGTCCCAGATAGAGATTTTCGATGACAGATAAGGAAGGTGCCTATGGAGTACACCGTTCAGTACGGAGATACGCTCTGGGAAATCGCCGAAAAGTTCCTGGCTAACCCAACGCGGTGGCGGGAAATCGCACGGCTCAATTGGCTCAGGGACCCCGACATTCTGCTCATCGGCCAGCGCCTCCAGCTGCCGGCGGGTGCGAAGCTCCCGCCCGTGGCGCAGCTGAGGATCGTGCAGCAACAGCAGCCGCTGCTGTCTCTCGGAACGCCTGCGGAGCAGCGCCCGGCCACGGCTGTCCCGGCCCGAGCCTTTCTCTTCGTTCTCGCCGACGAGATCAACCCCTTCACGCGGACAGTCGTGCGGAAGGTCGTCTTCCCCAAGCATCTTCAGGACAACCCAGAACTCCTCAAACGGATCCTCGATCCGGAGCGGTACGGCTTCAGTCCGCGAGATCCTCTATCCAAAGTCTCCCTTGGGCGCCACGTCCTAGGTAGGACCGACAGCAAGTACATCTCGGCCGGTGAACGGCCGCTCGGATCGCCGCGCATCGAGGCGCCACGGTTCTGGATCGACATCGAGAAGGTGAGGCGGTCCGGCGGCATCATTCATGAGGCCGACGAAATCGCGCGCGACCTCGAGCGTATCGCGGCCAAGGCCAAAGATGCGAAGTTCCTTCACTACATCGAGGACATCCGCCACCGGTCCCTCATCATCGACAAGGAGGTCGTGATCGAAGGCTGGGTGCCGGCGGCGGCCGTCAAGGGGGCCACGGCGATGGCCTTAACCCGTGGGTTGCAGGTCGTTCAAGGCGTCGGCATCGTCATGAGCGCGTACGATCTGGGTAGGGCCGGCGTGCAGTCCCATCAGCAAGGCTCAGTACGGCCCATCGCCGCCGAATCCATCCGCCAAGTCGGCGGGTGGGCCTCGGCGATTGTCGGCCTCAAATTGGGTGCCGCGACCGGAGGCCTGTTCGGGATCGAGACGGGGCCCGGGGCGGTCGTCACGGCCGCGGTCGGCGGCCTCATCGGCGGTGTCGCCGGGTACTTCAGCTTCGATTGGATCGCCGACTACATTCATGAGAATTGACCTCCAGACATGAGCACGGATCCGTCCCAAGAGCCTCGCCAGGAAATCGAGCCGCCATGGATCACATACCCCAGCTATCCTCCCGGCGACTTCTT
>QHRS01000174.1 GCA_003221435.1 Candidatus Rokuibacteriota bacterium | reverse complement strand
TGTACTCCACCTCAAGAACCTTGTCCGCCTGGCGGAGGGCCTGGTCGACGTCGCCCTCGAGCACCCAGGCCGCGCTGGCCGCCGTGTCCCGCGCGAGCTTCTTGTACTCGCGCAACAGGTCGGCACTGCTGAGGGTGGCGTAGGGGCCAGCGTCCCACCTGACCTTGAGGGCCTTGGCGGCCTTGATCGCCGCCGGGAACTTCTCGGCCAACGCCACGACCCAGCCGGTGCACTTGCCCGTCGAGTCGTCGACCGTGACCGCCCTGACGAAGCCGGGGATCTTCCGCGCCTCCCCGTCATCGACGCTGAGCACCTTGGACGCGTAGCGGGTGCGCGGAATCACCAGCGCCCCGTAGACCATGCCAGGCAGGAAGACGTCGATGCCGTACTTCGCCTGGCCGGTCGTCTTCGCGGGGATGTCGAGGGCCGGGACGGATCTGCCGATGATCTTGTACTGGCCGCGCGGCTTGAGCGGCACCTTCTTGAAGTCGTCCGGGTAGGAAAACTTCCGGTCGATCTTCGTCTTCTGCAAGATCTCGCCGTAGGTGATGGAGCGCCCCGACACCCGGTCGGTGACACGGCTGTCTTCGGCGTGGCAGTCTGCCTCGTGCGCCCGCAGGAGCCTCGCGCCGGCCTCAACCATCGCGATGCGGCCGGCGGCTCCGGCACGAGCCAGACGGTCGAACTCGGTCGTCACGCTGCCGCTGTTCACCGTGTACGCCAGGCCGTAGACCGCGAAGTTCTCGACGCCTTCCAGCGGCATGTCGAGCCTGACGTCGTCCCACTTCACCTCGAGCTCTTCGGCGATGATCTGCGCGAGCGCGGTTCCGACATGCTGCCCCATCTCGGCCTTGACGACGTGGACCGTGGTCTTGCCATCGGGCGTGATCGTGAACCAGATCGAGGGGGTAAACGCGTCCATGCCCTCGGCGGCCCCGGCCGGAGCCACGGTGCCGAGCCGCCCGGAACCGAAGGCGATCCCGAGCATCACACCCGCGCCCGTGGTCGCCGAGCGCACGAGGAACTCACGCCGCGTCAGGTCTTGCGCGGCCGCGCCGTCCGCTGTCGTGATCTTTCGGGTTGTGTCAGCCATTCCTCACGCCCTCCCTCATGATCTCGGCCGCGCGCTTGACTGCGCCGACGATGCGCGCGTAGGTCGCGCATCGGCACAGATTGCCGTCCATGGCGCCCACGATCTGTTCCTCGGTCGGGTTCGGGGTGCGGGCGAGGAACGCCGCAGCCTGCATGATCTGACCCGACTGACAGTACCCGCACTGGGGCACCTGGTGCTCGACCCATGCCTGCTGGACCGCATGGCTGTTCCCGGGGTGCAGGCCCTCGATCGTCGTGATCAGCGCGCCCTCGACCTCCCCTACGGGGACCTGACAGGACCGGACTGCCTCGCCGTTGATGTGCACGGTGCAGGCGCCGCACAGGGCCATCCCGCATCCGTACTTGGTGCCCGTCAGCTGGAGCTCCTCCCGAATCACCCAGAGCAATGGCGTGTCGGGGGGCGCGTCGGCGAAATAGCTCTGACCGTTGATTGTTAACTGAGCCATGCTCACCCTCCTCGTGCGTTCGAGCGTCGAGACGACGAAGGCCCTCGCGTAGCCGGCTGTAACCTGCCCTCACACGAGAACGTTGTCAAGACGATTCCCGTGTCGACGACACGATCCCGTACGAACTCCTCAAAGGTACCGTCGCGTCGTTGATGCTATTCTTCGGCCACCTTTAATAGGACCACTTCCTTTGACAGGAGGATCCTGGGATGGAGCGACGCAGATTTCTCGTGAGGGCCGGCGGCGTGCTGGCGGCGGCCGGGGCGACGGCGGTGATCGACGCCCCGAACGTCATCGCGCAGCCGAAGGTCCAGTGGCGGATGGCGACGAGCTGGACGCCGGCGCTCGACATCCTGCAGGGCGGCGCGCACCGGTTCGCCAGGATGGTCGACGACATGAGCGGCGGGCGGCTCAAGATCCAGGTCTTCGCCGCCGGCGAGCTGATCCCGGCCTTCGGCGTCTTCGACGCCTGCTCGCAGGGCACGCTCGACATGTACAACTCCGCCTCCTACTACTGGGTGGGCAAGGAGCCGGCCTGCAACTGGTTCACGACGGTCCCGTTCGGCATGAACCCGCAAGGCCAGTACGACTGGTACTACTATGGCGACGGTCTCAAGCTCTGGGAGGAGACCTATAGGCCCTTCAACCTGGTGCCGCGGCCGTCGGCGTCGACCGGGGTCCAGATGGGCGGCTGGTTCAGGCGGAAGATCAACACCATCGCGGACTACAAGGGCCTCAAGTTCCGGATCCCCGCCCTCGGCGGGAAGGCCATCACACGGGCCGGGGCGACGGTCGTGCTCACGCCCGGCGGCGAGATCTACACCGCGCTCGAGCGCGGGGTCATTGACGGCTCGGAGTGGGTCGGGCCGCACGACGACATGAAGCTCGGCCTCCACCGGACCGCCCGCTATTACTACTATCCCGGCTGGCACGAGCCCGGGACGACGGGCGAGTTCGTCTTCAACAAGAAGGCGTACGACGCGTTGCCTGTCGACATCCAGCGGATCCTCGACCACGCGGCGACGGCGATGCACACGCTCGAGTTCGGGGAGTACGACGCGAAGAACATCATCGCGCTCCAGCGGCTCCGCACCGAGTTCAAGTCGAAGGTCGAGATCCTGCCGTTCCCGGCGGAGGTGATGCGGGAGCTGAAGAAGCTCGCCCTCGAAGCCAACAAGGAAGAGTCCGAGAAAAGCCCGATGGCGAAAAAGGTCTACGAATCGTATAACGAGTTCGCCGCCGGCCTCCATCCCTGGCACATCATGTCGGAGGCCGCGTACCACAGTCTCCTCGCCGGCTGACGCCCTCGACGCCGGGACGACGGCGGAGCCGTCCGGCTCCGCCGTTTTTCTTTTCGTGCCGACCCGGTGGGGCGCTCAGCCGCGGAAGAAGCCGAGCAGCAGGTAGACGATGCCGGGGAACGCGATGACGAGCATGAGCCCGATGAGCTGGAGGCCGATGAAGGGGACGACGCCCCGGTAGATATCGCCGGTGGTGATCTCCGGCGGCGCCACGCCGCGCAGGTAGAAGAGCGCGAAGCCGAAGGGCGGCGTCAGGAAGGAGGTCTGGAGGTTCACGCCGATGACGACGCCGAGCCACACCGGGTCGAAGCCGAAGTGCGTGACGAGCACGGGCGTCAGGATCGGCACGTGGATGAAGCAGATCTCGAAGAAGTCGATGAAGAAGCCGAGGAAGAAGATCACCGCCATCACGACGGCCAGGACACCGTACCGGCCGAACGGCAGGTTCAGCAGGATCTGCTGGATCAGCTTGTCGCCGTTCAGGCCCCTGAAGACGAGGCCGAACGTGTTGGCGCCGATCAGGATGATGAACGACAGGCTCGTGATGCGCGTCGTCGTGCGCATCACGCCCTTGAGCATTTGCATCGAGAAGCGGCCCTTCGTGAGGGTGAGGATCAGCCCGCCCGCGGCGCCCACCGCCGCACCCTCCGTCGGGGACGCGATCCCCCAGAAGATCGAGCCGAGGACGGCGACGATCAGGATGAACGCGGGGGCGAGCGCGATCGACACGCGCTTGATCGCCTCCGCCTGAAACGCCACGATCTCTTCCCGGGGGATCGGCGGGGCGAGGTGAGGCTTCCACTGGCCGAGGAGCGCGAGATAGGCGATGTACAGCCCGACCAGGACGAATCCGGGGAGGAACGCGCCGATGTACAGGTCACCGACGGAGACCCCCATGATGTCGCCGAGCAGGATCAGGATGACGCTCGGCGGGATGATCTGGCCGAGCGTTCCCGACGCGCAGATGGTCCCCGTGATCAGCTCCTTGCTGTAGCCGCGCCGGAGCATCGTCGGCAGCGACACGAGCCCCATGGTGATGACGCTCGCCCCGACGATCCCGGTGGACGCCGCGAGGATCGCGCCGACGATCACGACGGAGATCGCGATGCCGCCACGGAGACGACCGAACAGGAGCGCCATGGTCTCGAGGAGCTCCTCGGCGAGTCCCGATTTCTCGAGCGCCACGCCCATGAAGACGAAGAGGGGCACCGCGAGGAGCGTGAAGTTCGTCATCGTCCCCCAGATGCGCAGCGGGAGGAGCTGGAAGAACGGCAGTCCGAAGCCGATCAGGCCAAAGAAGAGCCCGGTGAACGTGAGGCTGAAGGCGACCGGGAAGCCGAAGAAGAGGAAGGCGATCATCCCGGCGAACATCAGCGCGCCGAGGGTCTGGTCCCAGGGAATCCCGAACGGGGTCAGTGGATCTCCTGGACGCGTTGTTCCCGTTCCTCCCAGCCCATCGCCCAGTAGAAGTTCTTGATCGCCTGGGAGATGCCCTGGAGGATCAGCAGCAGGAACCCGATGATGATGATGGACTTCAGCGCCCAGCGCGCCGGAATGCCGCCGGGATCGGGCGAGCCCTCGTTCACGCGAAACGAGTCCCGGAAGAACGGCCACGTGGTGTAGACGATCAGGAGGCAGGAGGGGAAGAAGAAGACGAAGAGGAGGACGAAGTCGATCCACGCTTTCTTCCGGGACGGGAGCTTCGCGTACACGATGTCGACGCGCACGTGCTCGTTGTAGAGCATCGTGTAGCCCGCCGCCAGGAGGTACACGACACCGAAGAGGTGCCACTCGAGCTCCTGAATGAAGACCCAGCTACGGTTGAAGAGGTAACGGAAGATGACGTCGCTGAAGACCACCACGACCATACCGAACATCAACCAGGAGACGCCCTGGCCGAGGCGCTCCTGAAAGGCATCGATCTTCCGGGCTAGCTCACGCAGCATGGCACCTCGACGGCCGGGATCAGGCCGCCCTGCAATAACACGCCCGGGGAGACCGCGTCAATCGGGGATCACCGTCGCCGCCGGGCGGCGCCGCGCGCGTGCACCTTGCCCGTCAAACCCGGCGCCTGCGATAATCCCGCCGCGTGACACTCGACGAG
>QHRS01000173.1 GCA_003221435.1 Candidatus Rokuibacteriota bacterium | reverse complement strand
GCTCGGTCTGAGTCGGCATCCTAGCTGCTCGGGGCGCCTCGCACAACGCCACACTGCTGGGAAACGTGATAGCCTTCTCGGACAGCCCGGCCGGCCCGGAGCGCTCCGGCGCCCGCGCGGCCGTGTCTGTGTCCACGAGGAGCGTTCATGCGGTTGATTCGAATCGGTCACAGCCCCGACCCCGACGACGCGTCCATGTTCTACGCGCTGACGGCGGGCAAGGTGCGGGTGCCCGGCGTCGAGATCACGCACGTGCTCGAGGACATCGAGTCGCTGAACCGGCGCGCCCGGACGGCCGAGCTCGAGGTGACGGCGGTCTCCGCCGCAACCTATGCCCTCATCGCGGATCGCTACCGGCTGATGGATCCGGGGGCGTCGATGGGCAAGGGTTATGGCCCGATCCTGGTCGCCCGCGACGCGATCGACCCGTGCGAGATCGGTGATCGGGTGGTGGCGATTCCCGGCGCCCAGACTACGGCCGCATTGCTCCTCCGGCTCTACTGCGGCACGCCGCCGACGACGGTCGTCCCGTTCGACAAGATCCCCCAGGCCGTGCTCGAGGGTCGGGCGGACCTCGGGCTCCTGATCCACGAAGGCCAGATCACCTACCGGGCGATGGGCCTCCACAAGGTGCTCGATCTCGGGCAGTCCTGGCAGCGCGAGACGAGCCTTCCGCTGCCTCTCGGCGTCAACGTGATGCGGCGCGACCTGGGCGAGGCGATGCACCGCGCGCTCTCACAGGGCCTGCGGGACGCGATCACGTACGCGCATGCCCATGTCGACGAGGCGCTCGAGTACGCGATGGAGTACGGGCGCGGGATCGACCGGGAGACCTGCCGTCGCTTCGTGCTGATGTATGTCAACGAGTACACGCTGACCCTCGTCCCGGAGGGACGGCAGGCACTCGAGCACCTCTTCACCCGGGCGCACCGCGCGGGGGCGATCACGGCCGCCCCGCCGATCGACGCGGTGTAGAGGCGCGCCGATCCGCTGACGATGCCGCTCCCCGCGCTCGGCGTGAAGGGGTGGGTAGCGCTCCTCCTGGCAGGGCTTCTCTCCGGATGCGCGGTGTTCGAGCCGCGCCCTCTCGACCCGGCGAAGGTCGAGGCCGAATTTCGCGGGCGCGCGCTGTCCGACCCCGGGTTGCGCGCCTTCATCGAGGCGAATCGGCCTGGCCGGCGGGAGACACCGCCACCGGGAACGCTCGACCTGGTCGAGCTGACGCTGATCGCCTTCTACTACCACCCCGACCTCGACGTGGCGCGGGCGCGCGTCGGAGTGGCGACGGCGGGGATCGTCACCGCCGGTGGCCGGCCGAACCCTGGGGTCGCGCTCACCCCCGAATACAACGCCGACGCCCTCACGGGCGTCTCGCCGTGGATCCTTGGGTTCTCGTTCCAGATTCCGGTTGAGACCGCGGGCAAGCGAGGCTACCGCATCGCGCGAGCCGAGCACCTCACCGAGGCGGCGCGCCTGGACTTGGCCGCGGTCGCCTGGCGGGTGCAGAGCCGCGTGCGCGCGGCCCTCGCCGAGCATCTCCTCGCGCGGCAGGAGCTGCAGCTGCTCGACGCCGAGGAGCGAATCAGATCGGAATCCGCGGTCGTGATGGAAAAGCGGCTGGCCATCGGCGACGTGTCGCGCCCCGACGTCGACACCGCGCGCGCGGAGGTGGCCAGGACTCGGCTCGCGGCCCGCTCGGCGGCAACCCGGGTCGTGGAGAGCCTGGCGGCGTTGGCCATCGCGCTCGGCATCCCTGTCTCGGCGCTCGACGGAGCGAGCTTCGCCTGGCCCGAGCTGACTCGCGCCCCGGGGGACGACGTGCTCTCGCCCCCGGCGCTTCAGCGCGCCGGTCTCGCGAATCGAACGGACGTCCGGCGGGCGCTCGCGGAGTACGCCGCCGCTGAAGCGCTCCTCCGGCTCGAAATCGCGCGCCAGTATCCTGATGTCCAGATCGGGCCCGGCTACAAATGGGATCAGGGTGAAGACAAGTTCTCGCTCGGGTTTTCCGTCACGCTCCCGGTCTTCAACCGGAACGAAGGGCCCATCGCCGAGGCCGAGGCCCGACGCCGGGAGCTCTCCGCCCGCTTCCTCGCGCTGCAGTCAGGGGTGATCGGTGAGATCGACAGGGCCCTCATGCGGTACCGCGCGGTGCTGTCGGAGGTGACCGAGGCGGAGGCGGCGCTCCGCGCCCTCGAGGAGCGCGAGCGCGCGACGGTGCGCGCGCTCGCGCTGGGCGAGGCGGACCGCTTGTCCCTCGTGGGCGTCCAGCTCCAGCGGGCGCTCGCTGCGCGGGAGCGCCTCGAGTCCCTCGGGAAGGCGCGCGGGGCCCTCGGAGCCCTCGAGGACGCCGTGCAGCGACCCCTCGGCGGCAACGCCGTCGCTCCCGACGTCGGGCCGGCGGGCCCGCGCGCTGGCCGGTGAGGCGGGATGGTGTTTCGCGCGCTGCTCAAATGGCTCGTTGCCGGCGCCGTCGTCGCGGGCGTCGGCACGCTGCTCGTGTCGGCCTTCATCGGTGGCCGGCAGGAGCTGGCGAAGGAGCGTGAGCGTGAGCGAGCGGTCAAGGTGCCGCCACGGATCTCGCGCGCCGCGGGTGGCGAGCCGGTCGTCAGGCTCGACGGCGAGACGCAGAAGCGGATCGCGCTCGGGACCGAGACGCTCGCGCCGGAGACGCTCCTACCCGAGATCGCCGTCTTCGGCTCGCTGCAGGAGGACCCGTCCCGCTCGTTCACGCTCCGGGCGCCGACAGCGGGCCGTCTGCTCCCCGCGCCGGACCGCGAGTGGCCGCGCCTCGGCGCGACGCTCGGCGACGGCGCCGAGGT
This sequence comes from Candidatus Rokuibacteriota bacterium, assembly GCA_003221435.1. Classification (GTDB taxonomy): domain Bacteria; phylum Methylomirabilota; class Methylomirabilia; order Rokubacteriales; family CSP1-6; genus AR9. The sequence goes on along the minus strand of QHRS01000173.1, from coordinate 2,217 downwards.
GGGTCTGATCGAACCTCGATTCGCTCCCGCCGAACGGGTCGACCTGGCCTCACGCCTGGCCACTGCCCGCGCCGATATCGAGGCGGTCACCGCGTCGCTCGCCGTCGCGCGGGCGGCACTCGAACGCGCGAGGCTCTTGAACGCCGACGACAAGATCGTCTCCGACCGCGCCGTTCAGGAGGCGGAGGCCCGCGTCAAGGGCGAGGAGGCCCGGCTCAAGGCGCTGACCGAAACCGCCCGCCTGATCGACGCATCGCTCGGGGCGGCCACGGGCCTGACGAAACCGCTCGCTGTCGAGCGCGGGGGCGAGGTCGTCGAGCTGCTCGCTCAGCCGGGCGAGACGATCGAGAGCGGGCAGCCGATCCTGCGCCTGGCGCGGTTCGACCGGCTCGTGGCGAGCGTGCATCTGCCCGCGGGCCAGAACACCGCAGAGCCGCTCGCGACCGCGCGGATCGTCGTCTTCGGCCACGAGGGTCACTCGCTCCGCGGTGAGCGGATCGCCCTCGGCCCGACCGTGGATCCCACCACGCGGGGCCAGACGTATCTCTTCCGGGTTGCCCAGTCCGGGTTTCCGCTGCGCCCTGGCGCCTCGGTGACCGCATACCTGGCTGTCGCGGGGCAGGCTCGGGCGGGCGTCGTGGTTCCGCGGGCGGCGCTCGTCCGGTCCGAGGGGAAGGCGTGGGCGTACGTCCAGGTAGGGGAACAGGGCTTCACGCGGCGGGAGGTCGTCCTCGACAGCCCCGCGGGGGACGGCTGGTTCATGGCGTCGGGCTTCAAGGTCGGCGAGCGGATCGTGGTCGATGGCGCGCAGACGTTGCTCTCCGAAGAGCTCAAGTCGCAGATCCCGATCGGCGACGCAGGAGACGACAAGTAAGCGCCTGACAGATGCTCAAGGCCATCGTCGAGCTGTCGCTCCGCTTCCGCGGCACCGTGATCGCGCTCGCCTTCGTCGTCACCGGCTACGGCCTCTACGTCGCCTCAAACGCCAAGCGCGACGTCTTTCCCGAGTTCGCGCCGCCCCAGGTCGTCATCCAGACCGAAGCGCCCGGGCTCTCGCCCGAGGAGGTGGAGGCGCTCGTGACCGGGCCGATCGAGGCCGCGGTCAACGGCGCGGGCAACCTGGAGTCGATCCGGTCGGAGTCGATCCAGGGGCTTTCCGTCGTGACCGCGATTTTTCGGGAAGGGACCAACATCCTGCAGGCGCGGCAGATGGTCGGCGAGCGCCTCGTGGCGATCGCCGCACAGATGCCGCAGGGCGTTCGTTCGCCGACCATGGTGCCGCTCACCTCGGCGGCCAGCATGGTGCTCGTCATCGGGCTCACGTCGCAGACGCGGTCGCTCATGGATGTCCGGACGTTCGCCGACTGGACTGTGAGGCCGCGTTTGCTCGGGGTGCCCGGCGTCGCCAAGGTGGCGGTCTTCGGAGGCGAGGTGCGGCAGATCCAGGTCCAGGTGAGACCCGAGCGGCTGATCGGGTATGGCCTCGCGATCGACGACGTGCTCGCGGCTGCCCGCCGCGCGACGGGGGTGCGCGGCGCCGGCTTCGTCGAGACCCCGGCGCAGCGGATCGTGCTCCGGACCGAGGGGCAGGTCCTGACGCCCGACACGCTCGGCGAGGTGGTGCTCGCGCATCGTGGCGCGAGCACCGTCCGGCTGCGGGATGTGGCCCACGTGCTCGAGGCGCCGGAGCCGAAGGTCGGCGACGCGGCGATCAACGGCCGTCCCGGCGTGCTCCTCGTGGTCTCGAGCCAGTACGGGGAGAACACGGAGGAGGTCACGGAGGCGGCGGAGCGCGCCCTGGACGAGATGAGGCCGGCGCGCGAGGCCGAGCGCGTCACGCTGCACCCGGCGCTGTTCCGCCCTGCGAGCTTCGTCCAGACCGCGATCGAGAACGTCAACTTCTCGCTGCTCCTGGGCGGCGTGCTCGTCGCGGTCGTGCTGTTCCTCTTCCTCTTCAACCTGCGCACGGCGTTCATCTCGCTGACGGCGATCCCGCTCTCGCTGCTGACGGCGGTCATCGTCCTCGACCGCCTGGGCGTGACGCTCAACACGCTCACGCTCGGCGGTCTCGCGATCGCGATCGGCGAGGTGGTCGACGACTCGATCATCGACGTCGAGAACATCTTCCGGCGCCTGCGCGAGAACCGGGCGAGCCCCGAGCCACGCCCCGCGTTCGGCGTGGTGCTGGACGCGTCGCTCGAGGTGCGGGGCGCGGTG
>QHRS01000172.1 GCA_003221435.1 Candidatus Rokuibacteriota bacterium | reverse complement strand
TCCGGGCTGACACACGATGACGCTGGGCGGGGGCAGCGACCTGCCCGCAGGGCTCTACGTCATCCGACTGACCCAGGATGGGCGGAGCCTCGCGACCCGGGCGGCCGTTATTCGGTAGAAAGGGACAGCACTGGCGGGCGCTTGAGTTCGCTTAGGCGGCCGCCAGTGCATGGCCGCTGTTCAGTGAACTCATGAAGCCGGGATCTCAAGGTGGTAGCATAACGGCTTCGCGAGATAGGCCGTCCCACGCCGCTTCCCCTGACGCTTTCATCGGGTCGAGCCCGTGCCACGATTGGCCTGTTGCCGTCGCGATGACCATCCAGAAGGGAGATGGCTACATGACTTCTTGCCTTCGACGTTTCGGGATCACGTTCGCCTTCTTTGGCTTCGCATCCATCCTTCCCTCGGCAGTCGGAGCACAACCTCCCGTCTACCTCACGCAGTGGGGCTCATACGGCAGCGGCAATGGGCAGTTCAACTATCCCGTCGGCGTGGCGACGGACGCCGCCGGCAACGTCTACGTTACAGACAATAGCAATAACCGCATCCAGAAGTTCACCAATACGGGCACCTACCTCACCCAGTGGGGCTCGTACGGCAGCGGCGACGGGCAGTTCAACTATCCCGTCGGCGTGGCGACGGATGTCGCCGGCAACGTTTATGTCGCGGACCAGAATAATCACCGCATCCAGAAGTTCACGAATATGGGCACCTACCTCACCCAGTGGGGCTCGTACGGCAGCGGCGACGGGCAGTTCAATGGTCCCGTCGGCGTGGCGACGGACGCCGCCGGCAACATCTATGTCGCGGATGGCTTCGACTACATCGCGACCCGCGGCAATCACCGCATCCAGAAGTTCACCAATACGGGCACCTACCTGATCCAGTGGGGCTCGTACGGCAGTGGCGACGGGCAGTTCTACTATCCCTACGCGGTGGCGACGGACGATGCCGGCAACGTCTACGTCGCGGATTCCTACAACCACCGCATCCAGAAGTTCACCAATACGGGCGCCTATCTGACCCAGTGGGGATCGCACGGCAGCGGCAACGGGCAGTTCAGATATCCCTTTGGTGTGGCGACGGACGCCGCCGGCAACGTCTACGTCACAGACAATAGCAATAACCGCATCCAGAAGTTCACCAATACGGGCACCTACCTCATCCAGTGGGGCTCGTACGGCAGCGGCGACGGTCAGTTCAATGGTCCCTTCGGTGTGGCGACGGACGTCGCCGGCAACGTCTACGTCACGGACTTCAGCAACCACCGCATCCAGAAGTTCGGCCCCGCGCCGACCTCGATCGCGATGGCCTTCGACTTCACGCCCAACACCCTCAACCTAACGTCCCAGGGCCTCTGGGTGACGGGCTTCCTCGAGCCGCCCTCGCCCTTCGCCGCCAGCGACATCGACATCGCGTCGATCCGGCTGAACGGCACGGTTTCGGTGGACCCGGCGGCCCCAACTGCGCTCGGGGACCACGACGGCAACGGCGTCCCCGACCTGATGGTGAAGTTCAACCGGGCGGCGGTGGAGCTGACCGTGTCCGGGGGCGACAGCGTTCCGGTCATCGTCACCGGCACGCTCGGGAGTCAGTCCTTCACCGGCACCGATCACATTCGCGTGATCCGCGCCGCGGTATCGGCCCCGGCGGCCGGAAGCCACCTTGCAGCAGGGTCCGTGACCCAGGTGCGCTGGCAGACGCCGAGCGGGGTCGCGGTCGAGTCGGTGGCCCTGCTCTACTCGATCGACGGCGGCAGCAGGTGGAGCCTGATCGCCCGCGGGCAGCCCAACAGCGGGAGCTACGATTGGACGGTGCCGAACGTCGTGACCAACCGGGCGAAGGTGGCGGTCGTGCTGGTCGAATCCGCGGACGATACCGGCGACATCGTGGACGGCGTGCTCGGTGTCAGCCAGGCGTTTTCCATTGAGGCCCAGGTTGGCGTGGGTGATCGAGGACCTGCACAACTTGCGCTGCGAGGCGTCACGCCCAATCCAGCGCAGGATGCGCTGCGGGCGAGCTTCAGCATCAGAGATTCGAAGGCGGCGACCTTGACGCTCTTCGACGTGAGCGGCCGTCAGATGGAGACGCGCCGCGTCGATGGAATGGGCCCGGGCTGGCACACGGTGACGCTCGGCGGGCGGAGCAACCTGCCGGCAGGCCTCTACGTCATCCGTCTGACCCAGGACGGACGGAGTCTCACGACCCGGGCGGCGCTGGTCCGATAGAACGGCTGCCTGCGAGATGGAGGTCTTCGGAAGACCGGGTTCGCCGCTTGGGTGGGGCATGACCCACGTGGCACCAACGGAGTCGGGGATCCATTGAAGTATCAACGCCGGTAGACGAGCCTGCGATTCTGGCTCAGGCTGAGAAGCAGGCCCCTGAAACTCACGAAAGGCAGGCCGACATGACGCTCGGTGGAGTTCTGCTGCTCGCCTTGATGCTGCCGGCAACGCCCGGCAACGGAGCCGGTGCGGCCGAGGCCGAAGTGGCTACCGCCTCCGCCCCGTACCAGGTGGGTCTCCTGTCACCGGGCCTCGTCCCCTCGGTGCTGGTCATCGCACCGGCGGCCGGCGACGGCGGTAGTGAGAAGCGGAGGGGCTGGCCGCTGCCGCTCAAGTTGCTGGTCGCCGAGGGCTCGATCGTCGCCCTGTCCTCGGCCGGACACATTTCGGACGGGGTCGGGCAGCCGCCGGAGTCTGGGGCCATGGTGCTGGGGGGCGGACTCGTCGGGCTCGGGGGCTTCGCTGCGATGATGATGCTCTGGGCGTCGGCGGACGCAAACACTGTCGAGGAGCGCGAAGGGTCCTACACTCTCGCCGTCGCATGCGTGGCGCTCATTGGGGCGGGCGCCTACAACCTCTACCTTCACAAGAACCAAGCCGATGGCCCCGAGATCTTCCGGGGCAACATGATCGCGCTGAATGCCGTGCCGCTGGTGACGTGGGGAGTGGCGAAGCTCAATCACTGGCGTTTCTCTTTCTGGCCCCAAACGTCGGGGACGGCCCGTGGCAGAGTGCGCGACCCTATGGTTCTCGCGATCGATCCAGAAGGCGTGCTGGCCCTCGACGAGCTGATGCGGTGGCGCGGATCGACTGGGGATAGCTTGCGCTTCCTTAGAGGACGCGCAGATCCGTAAGGCAGCGCTTGCCAGAAGTTTCGCCACCGATGACGCAACGCGCCTCGAACGCTTGGAAGTTTCATGGATACGACGGGAAACTTCTATGTCGCGGATCTTTTGAATTACCGCGTGCAGAAGTTCGGCAACCTACGACAGCGGTGAGCAAGACCACCTAGGAACGGGTGAAGACGTTATACGCGACGATGAAATGACTGCAATGCCGCTCGGCAGGCGCCACCAGATGGCGCGCTGACGCCGAAAGAGGAGGATCCCCAATGATTGAAAATCAAGCACGGCCCGAAGCTGCCCGTCGCGGGCACCAGACGTACCACCGCCAGACGTCTAGGTCGGCGATGATCCTACTGAGCGCGGTTGCGGCGAGCCTCTACGCGTACGGGGCGGCGTCGGCTCAGAGCGTCCGCGAAGATTTCTACGTCACCAACGGAACCGTCAACGCGGCCGTGCTGTCCGGGGGCACGCTGTACATTGGAGGCGCTTTCACCCAGGTGGGACCGGCGACTGGAGGCGGCGTACCGATCGATGCGACAAACGGTGCGCCAGTAAGCGGATTCCCAAAGGTCTTGGGTTCGGTGGCGGCAGTTGCGCCCGACGGCTCGGGCGGCTGGTACATTGGCGGGTCCTTCACCTCGGTGGGCGGAATCTCGAGGTCGAACATCGCTCACGTCCTGCCCGATCACTCTGTCTCGGCCTGGAACCCGAACGCGGACGGGGCTGTCTCTGCTCTAGCCGTGAGGGGGACGACGCTCTATGTGGGCGGGATCTTCGGCAGCATCGGGGGAGAGGCACGGAACTACCTCGCGGCGCTGGATGCTGCCACCGGGTTCGCCGCCGCCTGGAACCCAAACGTGAAAGGTGGTTGTTGTGGTGTTGAGGTGGGTATCCTTGCGCTGGCGGTGAGCGGGACGACGATCTACGCAGCCGGGGACATCACCAGCATCGGCGGGCAGACAAGGAGCTCCATCGCAGCTCTGGATGCTACCACTGGGCTCGCCACGCCTTGGAACCCGGAGGCCGGCGGGCTCGTCCTTACCCTGGCGGTGAGCGGCACGACGGTGTACGCGGGCGGGCAATTCAACAGCGTCGGTGGGCAGGCTAGAAACAACCTCGCCGCACTGGATGCCACGACCGGGCTCGCCACCGCCTGGAACCCGAACGCGACCGGACCTTCGGGTGGCTACGTTTCCTCTCTGGCCGTGAGCGGGACGACGGTGTATGCGGGCGGGGCTTTCGCCATCATCGGCGGACAGGCACGCAACTACCTCGCGGCGCTCGATGCAACGACGGGGCTCGCCACCGCCTGGGACCCGAACGCGAGCGGGCCTTGTTGTGGTCCTACAGTGGGTGTCCTCGCGCTGGCGGTGAACGGCACGACGGTGTACGCGGGCGGGCAATTCAGCAGCATCGGCGGGCAGGCGCGGAATCGCATCGCCGCGCTGGATGCCACCACCGGGCTCGCCACGGCCTGGAACCCGAACGCGGACGGGATCGTCTCTGCCCTGGCAGTGAGCGGGACGACGGTGTACGGGGGCGGCAGCTTCGGCAGCATTGGCGGGCAGGCGCGGAACAATATCGCGGCGCTGGATGCAACGACCGGGATTACCATCGGCTGGAACCCGAACGCGGACCGTGAAGTCGATGCTCTGGCCATAAGCGGGACGGCGGTCTACGCGGGCGGCGAATTTACCACCATCGGCGCGCAGGCGCGGAACAAGATCGCGGCACTGGATGCAACGACCGGGATTCCCACCGACTGGAACCCGAACGCGGATTTCGCCGTCCTTGCGCTGGCGGTGAGCGGCGCGACTGTGTACGCGGGTGGAGAATTCAGCAGCATCGGCGGACAGGTACGGAATCGCATCGCGGCGCTGGATGCCACCACCGGGCTCGCCACCGCTTGGAACCCCAACGCGAGCGCAATTGTCTATGCGCTGTCGGTGAGCGAACCGACGGTCTACGTAGGTGGCACCTTCGCGAGCATCGGCGGGCAGGCACGCAACTACCTCGCGGCCATAGATGCCACGACCGGGCTCGCCACCGCCTGGAACCCGAGCGCCAGGGGGGGCTCTCATAATGCGGAGGTCGACGCGCTGGCAGTGAGCGGGACGACGGTGTACGCGGGCGGGCTCTTCACCAGCGTCGGGGGCCAGGCGCGGAACAATATTGCGGCGCTGGATGCCACCACCGGGCTCGCTACCGCCTGGAATCCCAACGCGGACTTCTTTGTCCATGCCCTGGCGGTGAGCGGCTCGGCGGTGTATGCGGGTGGCACCTTCACGAGCATCGGCGGGCAGGCACGCAACTATATCGCCGCCCTGGATGACATCACTGGGCTCGCCAGCGTCTGGGACCCAAACCCTAACGGCGGTGTCAGCACACTGACGGTGGGCGGGAACTTGGTCTACGCCGGCGGAGGCTTCACCAGCATCGGAGCTCTGCCACAGCGCGGCATCGCTG
>QHRS01000171.1 GCA_003221435.1 Candidatus Rokuibacteriota bacterium | reverse complement strand
TCATCGCGGAGGCGGTCGAACCGTCCCGTCCCTGATCGGCGGGTGACGGGTGGGCGAAGGCACCGCTCAAGGAGTCGGACATGGCGACACGGTGGCAGGACCAGGCGTGGTCCAGAGATATCTGGTACAGCGGCAAAGTCACCCGGCGGCGATTCCTCGCGCTCGGCGCGGCCGGCGGAGCCCTCGGGGCGGCGATGCTGGTGCCCGCTCCCTGGCGCGAAGCGTTCGGTCAGGCCAAGCCGTACAAGATCGGCACACTCCAGCCCCTGACGGGCGCCGCGGCGGCGGGCGGGCGGATGGCGCTCGTCGGCACGGAGCTGGCCGTGAGCCGGATCAACCGCGCCGGCGGCATCAACGGCCGCCCCGTCGAGCTGATCGTCGAGGACTACCAGTCGCGGCCCGATGCCGGGCGGCGGAAGGCCGAAAAGCTCGCGACCGAAGACAAGGTCGACGCGCACGAGGGCGGGTTTCTCTCGAACGTCTGCCTCGCGTGCATGCCGGTGTGGGAAGAGCACAAAATCGTCAACATGATCGGCGTGTGCCTGGACACGACGATCACGACGACGAGATGCAGCCGCTACACCTTCCGGCCCTTCGACTACGCCCCCGCGCAGGCCGCGGCGTTCGCACCGTCGCTCGTCCGGATGGGGAAGAAATGGTTCATCGCGTACGCGGACTACTCGTGGGGCCAGTCGACCCGGGACGCCTACGCCGCCGAGCTCCGGAAGCTCGGGGCCGAAGTGGTCGGGACCATCGGCATTCCTCTCGGCACGGCCGACATGACGCCGTTCCTGTCGAAGCTCACCGGGCAGTTCGACGGGCTCTTGGGGATCTTCTTCGGCAAGGACGGGGTGACGGTCGGCACCCAGGCGTACGATCTGGGCCTGACGAAGAAGTACCGGTGGGCCGGCGACGGCGCGATCGCTGAGGCGACAAACCTGCCGGCGCTCGGCGACAAGATCGAAGGATTCGTTGGCATCAACCGGTACGTGCCGGTCTTCGAGAGCACGCTGAACACGCCGCACCACAAGAAGTGGTTCCGCGAGGTCGTGGAGCTGACGAAGAAGTTCGAGCCGAACGGCGTCGCACCGGACCGGTATGTCCAGTCGAACTACGAAGCCATGAACTTTCTCAAGCTCGGCCTGCAGAAGTCGGGCTTCCGGGGCCGCGAGGATACGCCGAAGCTCATCGAGGCGCTCGAGGGCATGGAGGTCAAGGCCGGCGACGACTACCCGCAGGGCGACAAGACGCTCCGCAAGGAAGACCACCAGGCGTTCACCACCGAGTTCATCTTCGAGATCCATAACCACACGCACCGGATCGTCACGACGATCCCGTGGCAGAAGACGGTGCTGCCGCCGGCGTGCTCGTTCGCGTGACGGCGGAGTGAGCGCGGACGCGTTCCCTTCCGATCGCGGCGCCCTGGTGCGGACCGAAGGCCTGACGATGCGGTTCGGGGGGCTCGCCGCCCTCAACGACGTCAGCCTCTCGGTGGAGCGGGGCGGGGTGCACGCGATCATCGGACCGAACGGCGCGGGCAAGAGCACGTTCTTCAACTGCCTGACGGGCGTGCTGAAGCCGACCGCCGGCCGCATCGTCGTGAACGGCGAGGATGTCGCTGGTCTGCCGCCCCACGCGATTTCCCGGAAATCGATCGCCCGGTCGTACCAGGTGACGAACCTGCTCCGCGGCGCCACGGTCCTCGAGAACGTGCGCGTCGCCGCGCAGTCCCGCCATCATCCCTGGCGGCTCCACCGCCACTACCGCGCCTACCACCAGGTCATCGACCAGGCGCTGGCGGTCATCGACGCCGTCGGCCTGCGCGGCAAGGAAGAGGACCTCGCATCGAACCTGTCGCACGGCGAGCAGCGCACCCTCGAGATCGCGATCGCCCTCGCCACGGAGCCGATGCTGCTCTGTCTGGACGAGCCCACGGCGGGGATGAGCGCGGCGGAGACCCGGCAGACGGTCGAGCTGATTCGGCGGATCGCGGGCGACCTGACGGTCCTGATCGTCGAGCACGACATGGACGTCGTCATGGGGCTCGCGCGCACCGTCACCGTGCTGCACTACGGCGAGCTCCTCGCAGCGGGCTCGCCCGCCGAGATCCAGGCCGACCCCCGCGTGCTCGAAGTGTACCTGAAGACCTGATGCTCGCGGCGCGGGACGTCCACGCGTTCTATGGCAAGAGCCACATCCTGCACGGCGTGTCGCTCGAGGTCCGTGCAGGCGAGGTCGTCGGGCTGCTCGGGCGGAACGGGGTCGGGAAGAGCACGACGCTCAAGACCATCATGGGCCTCGTGCGTCCGGCGCGGGGCGCGATCGTCTTCGACGGCCGCGACGTCACCGGCGTCGCCACGCACCGGCTGGCGCGGCTGGGGCTCGCATGGGTGCCGGAGGACCGCCGCATCTTTCCGTCGCTCTCGGTCTGGGAGAATCTCCGCACGGGGCTCGATCGAGCGGGCGTCGGGCACGCCAAGCGCGCTGACCTGCTCGAGAAGGTCTTCCGGTACTTCCCGCTCCTGGCGGAGCGCCGCTATCAGGCGGGCCGGACGCTGTCCGGCGGCGAGCAGCAGATGCTCGCGATCGCGCGGGCGATGATGCTCGAGCCAAAGATCATCCTCCTGGACGAGCCCACGGAGGGGCTGATGCCGCGGATGGTCGGCCAGATCCGCGAGATCATCGAGACGCTCCGCCAGGACGGGGTCGCGATCCTGCTGGTCGAGCAGAGCGTGCCGCTCACGCTCGCGGTCAGCGCGCGCGTCTACATCATGGAGAAGGGTGTCGTGCGTCACGAGGCGCCGGCACCGGCGCTACGCGCGGACGACGCCGTGATCCGCCGCTACCTCGGAGTCTGAGCGGTGCAGGAGCAGATCGTGATCCAGCTCCTGAACGGGCTCGTCAACGGGATGATTCTGGCGCTCGTCGCGTCCGGGCTCACGCTGATCTTCGGCATCATGGACGTGGTCAACTTCGCTCACGGCGAACTGTACATGCTCGGCGCCTACGTCGGCACCACGGTGCTCGCGGCCGGCGGCAGCTTCTGGCTGGCCCTCGGCGTCGCGTCCGTCACGATCTTCTGCCTCGGCGCCGCGATCCAGCTCGTGACGCTCCGGCCGCTGCTCGGCCGGGACCCGCTCGCGACGATCCTGGCGACCTTCGGACTCTCGCTCGTGCTGCAGAACTACGCCCTCTGGCAGTACGGCCCGGTCGCGCGGAAGATCCAGGAGCCGTTCACCGGCCATTTCCGCATCTTCCAGCTCGAGTACCCCTGGTACCGGATCATCATCGCCGTGCTCTCGGCCGCGATCATGCTCGCGCTCTGGCTGTTCCTGAAGCGCGCGACCTGGGGGATCTGGATCCGCGCGACCGCGCAGGACCGGACGATGGCAGCGGCGATGGGCATCCCGGTCCCGCTCGTCCACACGGCCGTCTTCAGTCTCGGCGGCGCCATGGCCGCGGCGAGCGGCGTGCTCTACGGCCCGCTCGTGGGCGTGGATCAGACCCTCGGGCCCGGGTCGTGGTGGTCGGGGGGATGGGCAACCTCGGCGGCTCGGTGCTGGCGGCCGTCTTCATCAGCCTGCTCGAGTCGTTCGCGTCGCTCTGGATGAGTCCGGCTCAGGCGGTGATCGTCTCGTTCGTGCTGCTGATCGTCACGCTGCTGTTCCGGCCGACGGGCCTGTTCGTGCCGACTCCCAAGTAGCATGGCGCGGCGGAGCGGCTACTGGATCGGCTTTTTCCTCGTGCTCGGAGCGCTCGGCGCGGCGCCGCTCGTGCTGCCGGAATTCTGGCGCCGCTTCGTCACGGAGATCCTGATCTGGGGGCTCCTGGCGATGTCCTCGGACATCCTGATCGGATACACCGGGGTCGTGTCGTTCGGGCACTCGGCGTTCTTCGGCCTGGGCATGTACGGCGCCGCGTTCGGACTGCTCCGGTTCCGGCCGAACCTCTGGCTCGCGCTCGCGTTCGGCCTCCTCGCCGCCGCCACGGTCGCGGCGTTCGTCGCCTACTTCTCCACGCGCCTGCGCGACATCTATTTCTCGATCTGCACGCTCGTGTTCTCTCAGATCTTCTACGTCATCATCTTTACCTGGACCGAGGTCACGGGGGGCGAGAACGGGCTGGTCTTCCGGCAGCCGCCGCTGTCGGTGCCCGGGTGGCAGCGCGCGTTCACCCCGGCCACGCTGCACTGGTTCGTGCTCTCGATCGTGACGCTCACGTATCTCGCGCTCCGCCAGGTCACGCGGTCGCCGTTTGGCATGGTGCTACAGGCGATCCGTGAAAACGAGTCGCGGACGATGGCGATCGGCTACGACGTCAAGCGCTACAAGATCGTCGCGGTGATGCTGTCCGGGCTCTGCGCCGGCCTGGCGGGCATCCTCTACGCGGTCCAGAACAGGTTCGTGGCGCCGAACTTCGTGTTCTTCGACGTGTCGGGCGAGGTCGTGATCTTCAACGTGCTCGGCGGGATGGGCACGCTGGTCGGGCCGGTCCTGGGCGCGGCGGTCTTCTTCCTGCTGCGCGAGGGCCTCTCGCGCTACTTCACCGAGTACTACCTGATCCCGGTCGGGATGATCTTCATGCTCACCGTCATTTTCCTCCCGCAGGGCCTGCTCGGCTTCCTGCGCCGTCAGCTGAACCAGTAGCCCCCGGCCCGACGTCTCTGGCAGGGCGCTGAAAAATGCCTAGATGCGCCGAGGCCCCCTTCGACAGACTAGAGCTGGCCCGCGGCCTCGAGCGCGCGCTTCAACGTCTGGCGATCCTCGGGGCTGATCGGGAGCAGGGGCGGGCGCATGTACGCGTGCTTGAGGATGCCCTGCATGACCAGGATCTCCTTGGCCCGCGCCCGGTAGTCGCGGACCGGCGCGGCGAACATCGCGTCGACCAGCCTCTGGATGCGGTCGCCCATCTCGCGGGCCGCGGGCCAATCGCCGCGCATCGCGGCCTCGTAGACGCGGACGTGGGCGCGCGTGGCGACCGCGCACGCGCCGAGCAGTGCGCCCTCCGCGCCGAGGAGGTACGACTCCCAGATGAAGTTGTCGTTGCCGGTGAGGATCGTGATCCGGCGGGGGGCGCGGCGCACCACGTCGACGATCTCGCGGAAACGCTTTGCGTCGAACAGCGCCTCCTTGATGCCCGACACCTGCGGGATCTCGATCAGGCGCAGAAGTGTCTCGTCGCGAAAGTCCGTGCCGCCGAGCGCCGGCTGAAGCGTGAAGATGATCATCGGCAGGCCGACTTCGTCGGCGACCGTCCTGTGGTACCGGTACGGCACCTCCGGCGACAGCGGCTGGCCGAGGTAGTCCGCGATCGGGAAGACGAGGAGCGCATCGGCGCCGGCGTCGCGCGCTTCCCGTCCGTACCTGACCGCCTGGGCGGTGAACGAGGCGCCGAGGCCGGTGATGACCGGGATACCCGTTCCGGCCAGCTCCTCTTTGTAGATCCGGATGACCCGCAGCTTCTCCTCCTGCCAGAGGTGCGGGCCCTCGCCGGTGTCGGCGTTGACGGCTACGCCGCGGATCCCCTGAGTCGCGATCCAGCGGACGTACTTCCGCAGCTCGGGCTCGTCGATCTCGCCGTCCTGGGTCAGCGGAAGCACGGTGGCCGGAATGATGCCCCTCAGATCGATCGTCGTCGTCATCGGCGAACCTCCGGAATCGGCTGAGCGCGCTCTCAGCCTAGCATGGAGCGTCAGTCGACGACCAGCACCGCGGTTCCCTCGACGCGGTCAGCGGCGAGGGCCCCAAGCGCGCGGTTGGCGTCCCCGAGGCCATAGCGTTGAATGCGGGGGCGGATCGGGATCGCTGCGGCCTCGGCCAGCAGCGCCTCGCCGTCGGCGCGCGTGTTCGCGGTGACGCTCCGGAGCGTCCTTTCCCAGAAGAGGTGCGGCGCGTACGCCATCGCGGGCAGATCGGTCATGTAGATTCCGGCCAGCGCGAGCGTGCCGCCCTTGTCGAGGTCGCGCAGCGCGGCGGGAACCAGTTCGCCGGCCGGCGCGAAGACGATGCCCGCATCGACCCTGGTGGGCAGCGTCTCTCCCGGCCGACCGGCCCACGCGGCGCCCAGTTCCAGCGCGAGCCTCCGGTGGGCCGGGTCCCGCGTCGAGACATAGACCGAGCACCCCCAGTGCCGCGCGACCTGCAGCGTGACGTGGGCCGACGAGCCGAAGCCGTAGAGCGCGAGCCGCCCGCCGCGCGTGACCTCGCTGCGTCGCAGCGCGCGATAGCCGATCATGCCGGCGCAGAGCAGGGGAGTGGCCTCGGCGTCGTCGAAGCCCGGCGGGATCGCGTACGCGAACGCCTCGGGGACGAGCGCGTACTGAGCGTAGCCGCCGTCGTGGGTCCAGCCCGTATAGGCCGAGGCCTCGCAGAGGTTTTCCCTCCCGCTCGTGCAGAACCGGCAGGCGCCGCAGGTGTGGCGTAGCCACGCGATACCGACGCGATCGCCGAGGCCGAAGCGGCGGGCGCCCGCACCGAGGGCGTCGATCCGGCCGACCGCCTGGTGGCCGGGGATCAGCGGAATGCGACGCGGAGGGAGGTCGCCTTCGATCACATGGAGGTCGGTCCGGCAGGTCGCGCAGGCCCGGACGCGCACGCGCACCTCGCCCGCGCCCGGCTCGGGAGTCGGAATTTCAACCGCGCCGAGCGGCGCCGCGCTGATCGGCGCCTGGGCGCGGAGGAGCATGGCGCGCATCAGCCGCCGTGATCGGCGCGGCGGCGATGCGCGGCGTAGGCCTGGAAGACTCGCGCGTTCATCTCGCGACAGGCCGCGGCGGCCTGGGCGCGCCGCTCCGGCGTGTCGGCCAGGAGCAGCAAGGCGTGGCGACCGATCGCGGCGTGGCGGTACTCGTCGGGCAGGATTTGCGTGCGGTAGAGTCGGGCGGTCTCCGGATCGATCGGCTCGGCGAGCCGGATGAGGGTCTCGAACCCTTCGCACGACTGCGTCTCCCCCGCGAACTGAAACATCGCCAGCTTCTCGATCGTGGGACGCGAGCGCGCCGTCACGAGCCAGTCGAAGAGCGCTTCCCACTCCGGTAGCGCCTCGTACCCGTCAGGGTCGTCGCCCAGTTCGCGCAGGCGCCGACGGAGGAGCTGGTAGTGGCGCTGCTCGTCGTCGAGCTGGCGGGGGAGCAGTTCCCGGATCTCGCGCTCCCGAACCGACGGGATCCACGCCGCGATCAGCTCGGCCGCCCGCAGCTCGTTGTACACGCCCTGGCGCATTCGGTAGCGAAGCTGGCGCTCGAGGACCTCGCGCGGCGCGCCCGGATCGAGCCGCACGTCACGGTCGCGCCAGAAGGCGCAGTTGTCTTCGGTGAGCCTCTTGACGAACTGCTGGGTCTCGGCCTGCACCTCGGGCGCCTTCACGGGTTCCTCGTGCGCACGCTAACAGGCGCAGAGCGGCGGGGTCAAGGCGGAGCGGCCGTGTATACTCCAAGGGATGTTTCGGTCTCCAGGCGCCATCGCGTTCCAGGTCGGGCCGCTGACGATCCGGTGGTACGGCATCCTCATGGCCACGGCGATCCTCGTGGGCTTCTGGCTCGCGGACCGGGAGGCCAAGCGCGAGGGGCTGCCGTCGGAGAAAGTCCTCAACGCCGGCCAGTGGGCGATCATCGCGGGCCTCATCGGCGCCCGGATCTACGAGGTGATCTTCAACTGGGACTACTACGGCCGCCACCTCGCCAAGATCCCCGCGGTCTGGGAAGGGGGACTCGCGATCCACGGCGGCCTGATCGCCGGCACTCTCGTCGGCCTCTGGGTCGCGAGCCGCGAGCGGCTGCCGATCCGGCAGGCGCTCGACGTGGCGGCGCCGAGCATCGCGCTCGGCCAGGCGATCGGGCGGTGGGGCAACTTCTTCAACGAGGAAGCCTTCGGCACGCCGACGAGCCTGCCCTGGAAGCTCTACATCTCGCCGCAGAACCGTCCGCTACAGTACGCCTCGAGTGAGTACTTCCACCCGACGTTCCTCTACGAGTCGATCTGGGATCTCGCGGTGTTCGTCGCCCTGATCTCCGTCCGACGGCGGCTCTCCGGCCGCCCGGCGGCGGTCTTCTACCTCTACATCGCCCTCTACTCGGTCGGCCGGTTTCTCATCGAAGCGATCCGCCTGGACAGTTTCTGGCTCGGTCCCTTCCGCGTGCCGCAGATCGCCAGCCTCGTCGGGATCTGCCTCGCCCTGGTCCTGCTGTTCCTCACGCGCCCGCGCGAGAAGGTCGTCGCGTGAGGCGCTGACCGCCGCCCCGGCCATGCCCGGGGGCGTGTGATACACTCTGTCGGGTATGTCCTCCACAATAAAAAGAAAAGCTCAGTCGCTCCTCTCCCAGGAAGAAGGCGCGATCCGGAAGGACTGGGGAGGGCGGCTTCGGATCGCGCTCGCCTACCCGAACACCTACGCCGTCGGGATGTCGAACCTGGGGTTCCAGACCATCTACTGGCACCTCAATCAGATCCCGGACGTCGTCTGCGAGCGGGTGTTCTTTCCGGACCCTGCGGATATCGACGAGCATCGGCGGACCGGCACGGCCCCGCTCTCGCTCGAGTCGCTCCGCCCGCTGACCGACTTTCACCTGGTCGGGTTCTCGGTCACGTACGAGGGCGACTACATCAACGTCCTGCGGCTGCTCGGCATGGCGGGGATCCCGCTCCGCCCGTCGGAGCGGCAGGCGCACCACCCGCTGATCCTGATGGGCGGCGTCTGCGCCTTCTCGAACCCGGAGCCCATCGCGCCCTTCATGGACTTCGTCGTCGTCGGGGAAGGCGAGGAGCTGGTCCGGGAGATCGTCGAGCAGTATCGTGAGGTCGGGACCGAGCGCGACGCGCTGCTCGGCCGGCTGGCGATGCTGCCGGGCATCTACCTGCCGGATCGCTACCACGTCCGGTATGGGGCCGACGGCACCGTGGAGGAGGTGGTGCCCGAGCCGAGCGCGCCTGGGATCGTGGCGAAACGGCGGCTCAAGGACGTCGACGCCTTCGAGACCATCTCGACCATCAGGACGCCCAATGCCGAGTACGGCCATATGTCGCTGCTCGAGGTCGGCAAGGGATGCGGGCGCGGTTGCCGCTTCTGTCTGGAGGGCGAAATCTATCGGCCCGTCCGCCACCGGAGCGTCGAGTCGTTGCGCGAGTCCGTCGCGAAGATCGCGCAGGGGTCCAGGCGGGTCGGGCTCGTGGGGGCGTGCGTCTCGGACTATCCGTGGATCGGGGATCTCATGAAGGTGCTCGACGAGTACGGCGTCGAGGTTTCGATCTCGTCGCCGGAGGCGGGCACCGAGCGACTCCGCCGCGTCATCCGCAAGGCCATCACCGACGAGCAGCTCTACGCCGCCTGCGACCTCGTCCGCCGCTACGGCATCCCGAACCTCAAGTGCTACTTCATGATCGGCCAGCCGACGGAGACGCGGGAGGACGTGGAGGCGATCGCCGACCTCGCGTCCCGGCTGCTCTCACGGCTCCGGGTGCCCGACCCGTCAGGGAAGCCCTTTGGGCGGCTCACCCTGTCGGTGTCGTCGTATGTGCCGAAGCCGTGGACGCCGTTTCAGTGGGCGCCGTTCGACGGCGTCGAGGCGCTCCAGGAAAAGCTCTCGATCATCAAGGACGGGGTGCGGCGGTTCCCCAACGTGCGGGTGCTCCACGAGAATCCCCGCGAGGCCGAGCTCCAGGCGCTCCTCGCCCGCGGCGACCGCCGCGTGGCCGACTTCCTCGAGCTGGCCGCGCGGCTCGACGGCGACTGGCGGCGGGCGCTTCGTGAATGGTCCGGCGACCCGGACTTCTACACGACTCGCGAGCGCTCGCTTGACGAGCGCATGCCGTGGGATCATTTCGAGGTCGGCGTCAGGAAAGCGGGCCTGATCCGCGAGTGGAGTCGGGCCATGACCCCTGAACTCGCACGATGCTGAAAACCCCCGCAGGCCGCTCAAAAAGGTCCAGATGCGAGGCGGCGAAGGAGCGACGACTGAGACGTACGCGGTTGTACGTCGCAGGGAGGAGCGACCGAGCCAACGACGCAGATGGGCCTTTGGGAGCGGCCTGCTAGGAGCGTAGTGATGGCGGAACAGACCCCTCCCGGGCAGTGCATGCTGTACACGCTGTTCAAGGCGACGCCCGCGTGGTCGCTGCTGCCGAAGGCCGAAAAGAGCCGGGCCATCGCGGAGTACCTGGCGGCCGCGGACGACTTCAAGGGCCGCCTGACGGTGCGGAGCTACTCGACCATCGGCATCCGGCGGGACACGGATTTCCTCTTGTGGCTGACCGCGAACGAGCTCCCGACGATCCAGCAGCTGATGGAAGCGCTCCGCCGGACGTGCATGGCGCCCTATCTCGACAACACCTACAGCTATCTGGCCGTGACGCGCGAATCCCAGTACGTTCGCGCGCACGGGGACGACGAGGCCGTGGTCATGATGCAGCCCGGCCAGTCGAAATATCTGTTCGTCTATCCGTTCGTCAAGACGCGCGAATGGTACCTGCTGCCGATGGAGGAGCGCCGGCGGATGATGGCCGAGCATATTCGGACGGGGCACAAGTTCCCCGGCATCCGGATCAACACCGCCTACTCCTTCGGCCTCGACGATCAGGACTTCGTCGTCGCGTTCGAAGGCGACGATCCGAAGGAGTTCGTGACGCTGCTGATGCGGCTCCGCGAGACGGAGGCGAGCCGCTACACGGTCCGGGACACCCCCCAGCACACCTGCGCGCGCAGGCCGCTGGAAGAGATCCTCGCCGCGCTCGGCTAACCGGATGCTGAAGAGGGGCCTTTTTCAGCGGCCTAGAGAGATCGCCATGGCAACGAAGGTCAGAGTCGCGAAGGCGGCGGACGTGCCGATCGGAGAGGCCCGGGTGATCGACACGGCGGGGAGGCCGATCGCGCTGGTAAACGCGGAGGGGACGTTCTACGCGGTGGACAACACGTGCCTGCATCGGGGCGGCCCCGTCGGCGAGGGAGAGTTGGACGGCACGGTCCTGACCTGCCCCTGGCACGGCTGGCGCTGGGAGGTGACGACTGGGGCGAACACGAACAACCCCGCGGTCAAGCTTGCGTGCTATCCGGTGACGGTCGAAAATGGCGAGGTCTACGTCGAAATCTGATGCGAATCTCCGACACGTTCGGCCGTCCGCTGAAGAACCTCCGGATTTCGGTCACGGACCGGTGCAATCTGCGCTGCCAGTACTGCATGCCGGAGGAGGAGTACATCTGGCTCTCGCGCGGCGACATCCTCCAGTTCGAGGAGATCAGCGCGCTCGTCGACATCTTCGCCGACCTCGGAGCCGACAAGGTTCGCCTCACGGGCGGCGAGCCGCTGCTGAGACGGAACCTTCCCGACCTGGTGCGGCTCATCGCGAAGAAGCCTGCGATCCGGGACATCGCGATGACGACTAACGGCGTCCTGCTCGCCGAGCACGCGCCCGCCCTGAAGGCGGCGGGCCTCCACCGCGTCACCGTCAGCCTCGACACGCTCCGGCCCGAGCGCTTCGCGAAGCTGACGCGGCGGCCGACGCACGCGCAGGTCATCAAGGGGCTGCTGGCCGTGCCGCAGGCGGGCTTCACCGACACGAAGGTCGACACCGTCGTCATCCGCGGGGTCAACGATGACGAGCTGGCCGACCTGATCGAGTTCTGCAAGCCCCTGCCCGCCGAGGTGCGCTTCATCGAATACATGGACGTGGGGGGCGCGACGAAATGGACCATGGACTCCGTCGTGTCGCGCGCCGAGATCCTGAAGGCGCTCGAGCGCCGCTACGGCCGCGTCGAGCCCGTCATCGAGGAACGCTCGGCGCCGGCCGACCGCTACCGGCTGCCCGACGGGACCGTGTTCGGCATCATCTCATCCACGACGGCGCCGTTCTGCAGCAGGTGCGATCGCAGCCGGCTGACGGCCGACGGCATCTGGTACCTGTGCCTCTACGCGTTGCAGGGCACGGATCTGCGCGGGCCGCTCCGGCGCGGCACGTCGGCCGATGAGCTGAAGGCGCTCATCACCGGGCGGTGGCGTGCCCGGACCGACCGCGGAGCCGAGGAACGGCTCCGGAACCGGCACCGCAGCCCGCTGGTGCGGATCAGCGAGCTGAAGAAGGACCCGCACCTGGAGATGCACACCCGGGGCGGGTAGTGCACGGGCGGGGCGGGCGCTATTTCCGTGCGACGTAGATCACGTTCTGCGGGCGCGGCGCATCGACGACCCCGATCTGGGTGAAGCCGGCCTCGCCGAGCATCCGCCGCGCGACCTTCTCGCCCCACATGGTGCCGAGCCCGGCGCCGCGCTCGGCCAGCGACACCGTCATGCAGTGCAGGACGCTCACGCCGTAATAGAAGGGCGCGAACGGGTTCTTCGTGTCCTCCTGCACGTCGCTGGTGCCTTTGACGTCGACCATCACGAACATACCGTCCGGCGCGAGGGCGTCGCTCGCCCGCTTGAGCGCCGCCGCCGGGTCCCGCTGGTCGTGGATGGTATCGAACGCCATGATCACGTCGAACTTCGGATCGGTAGGGAGGCGCGTGATGTCGAGCACCTCGAAGCGCGCGTTCGACAATCCCATCCGCCGCGCCTCGGCGGTTGCTCTCGCGACGGCGTCCTGGGCGATCTCGTACCCGACGAACGTCGATGCCGGATAGGCCCTCGCCATCAGGTTGATCGCATGACCGGTGCCGCACCCGATGTCGGCGACGCGCACGCCCGCCGCGAGACGTTCCGGGAGACCCATCACGCGCGGGAGGAACCCGCTGAGGAGCGCGTCGTCGTAGATGCGACGCCAGGAGTCATCCATCAGCTCGGTAAACTCGGGCCGGAACTCTGAGTAGGGGACGCCGCCGCCGTGCCGGAAGGCGTCCATGACCTTGGGAACGATCTTCCCGAGGTGGGGGATGAACCCGCTGACCGGCGCGACGTTGAGCCGGCTCTCGCCGGTCAGGCAGAAGGCATGCTCGGGCGGGAGCGAATAGGTGCGAGAGGCGGAGTCGTACGTGAAGATGCCGGCGGTCGTCATCCCACCCAGCCACTCCCTGACGTAGCGCTCGTCGAGCCCGGCCCGCGCGGCGATCCCCTCGCTGGTCCCCGGGCCCGTCGCGGCCGCGTCGAAGAGACCGGTCTTGTAACCGATGTGGACGAGGAGGCTGATGACGCCGCCCGTGTAGAAGCCGAAGACCTGGCGCGCGAACGCCTGCGCCCGTTTGAGGTCGATCTCTTCCGGCATGTCACGCTCGCTTCGTGCGGCGCCCGTCGGCCGGGTGGATCGGCTCGACGCCGAGGGCGTGGAGGGGAGTGGAGTTTCCTCGCTCACGGCAGCGGTGGCCGCGCCTTCGCCCACGGCTGGATCGCCTCGAAGCAAGCGGCGGCCCGGAACACGGTCGAGTCGGCGTGCCAGCGGCCGACGACCTGGAGCCCGACGGGCAACCCCTCGGAGGTGAAGCCGCAGGGGACACTCGCCGCCGGCTGGCCCGTCAGGTTGAACGGGAACGTGAACGCGAGGCGGTCGAACATGGTCGGCGTCGGCCGGCCGCCGATCTGCTTCGGCCCCTGGTTCGGGCCGGGCTCGGCCGACCACGCGCCGACCGGCATCTGGGGCGTCAGCAGGAGGTCGCAGGTCTCGAAGAACTGGAAGACCTCGCCGTAGAAGACGCTGCGGGCGAGGAGCGCCTTGCTGTGGTCGATCGCCGACACGCGGCGTGCGTTCTCGATCATCTGCATCAGGCTCGGCTCGATCCACTCGGGATGCTCGGCCGCGCGGCCGACCTGGCGGACGGCGACGTTCACCTCGTACATGACTTTGTGGAAGGCTCCGGGGTCGGGCCAGCCCGGGGCGCACTCCTCGAGCTTGCAGCCGAGGTCCGCGAAGCGGCGGGCCGCGGCCTCGGCGATCGCCCTGACCTCGGGATCGACCGCTGCATAGCCGAGGTCGGCGCTCCACACCACGCGCAGGCCTTTGAGGTCGCCATCGCACGCGGCGAGGTAGTCTTCAGGCGGTGAGTCGATCGAGAGCGGGTCACGCGGGTCGGGACCTGCCAACGCCCCGAGGAGCAGGGCCGCGTCACGGACCGTGCGGGTCATCGGCCCGACGTGCGAGCGCGCCGCCCAGTAATCCGCGTTCGGGTGATTGGGGACACGGCCGAAGGAGGGCTTGAGCCCGAAGACCCCGCAGAGCGCCGAGGGGATGCGGATCGAGCCCGCACCGTCCGAGCCGTGGGCGAGCGGCCCGAGCCCGGCGGCGACGGCCGCGCCCGCGCCACCCGAAGACGCGCCCGAGGTGCGATCGAGCCGCCACGGGTTGCGACACGGCGGCCCGATCAGGTTGTCGCAGTTGTCCTTGTGGCCGAA
>QHRS01000170.1 GCA_003221435.1 Candidatus Rokuibacteriota bacterium | reverse complement strand
CCCTCCGAGAAATCATGAGCATGCATACGTTGACCGTGGCCGAGGCGATCTGCGAGGGGTTCCGCGAGGAGATGGAGCGCGATCCCCGGGTGTTCCTGATGGGCGAGGATGTGGGCGCGATCGGCGGGATCTTTGCGACGAGCCGAGGGCTGCTCGAGAAGTTCGGTCCGGAGCGGGTGCGCGAGACGCCGATCTCGGAGGCGGCCATCGTCGGCTTCGCCATCGGCGCCTCCGTCGGCCCGACCGGGCTCAGGCCGATCGTCGAGTGCGGCGGCTTCGTCGATTTCCTCGCGCTCACGATGGATCAGATCGTCAACCAGGCCGCGAAGCTCCGGTACTCGCCGCGCAGCACTCGCAGAGCCTCGAGGCGTGGTTCGCCCACGTCCCGGGGTTGATCGTGGTGTGCCCCTCGACGCCCGCGGACGCCAAGGGGCTCCTGCTCGCCGCCATCCGAAACCCGAATCCCGTGATCTTCCTCGAGCACAAGATGCTCTACTTCGTGAAGGGCGCCGTGCCGGACGGCGAGGGCCTGGAGAAGATCGGCGTGGCGGCGCGCCGGCGCGAGGGGACCGACGTCACGCTCGTGTCCTACAGCCTCATGGCGCACCGCTGTCTCGAGGCCGCGGACCTGCTGGGGCAGCGCGGCATCTCGTGCGACGTGCTGGATCTGCGAACGATTCGGCCTTGGGACAAGGCCGCCGTGCTCGATTCGGTCCGGCGCACCCACCGGCTCGCCGTCGTCCACGAGGCGGTGAAGACCTTCGGCGCCGGCGCCGAGATCGCCGCAACCGTGATGGAGGAGGCGTTCGACGAGCTGGACGCCCCGGTCGTCCGCGTCGCCGCCCACGACATCCCGATGCCGTTCGCCGACCTGCTCGAGCGCGAGACCGTGCCGACGGTCGAGCGGATCGTGGAGGCCGTCCAGAAGATGGGGTGATGGGCTCGCCCGGCGCCGGCCGGCCGGGCATTTCAATCCGCTGAGGGAGGTGTCATGCACTACGGCGTATTCATCTTCGCGACCGACTTCGCGATCCGCATCGACGAGCTGGCGCGGGCAGCCGAGCAGCGCGGGTTCGAGTCGCTCTTCGTGCCCGAGCACACGCATATCCCGAAGAGCCGCCGGAGCCCGTGGCCCGGCGGACCGAGCCTGCCGAAGGAATACTGGCACACGCACGACCCCTTCGTGGCCCTCGCCACCGCCGCGGCTGTGACGACGACCCTCAAGGTCGGCACGGGCATCTGCCTCGTCATCGAACGCGATCCGATCATCACGGCCAAGGAGGTCGCGAGCCTGGACTTCCTGTCCAGCGGCCGGTTCCTCTTCGGGATCGGCGGCGGCTGGAACGCCGAGGAGATGGAGAACCACGGGACCGACTTCAAGTCCCGCTTCCGGCTGCTGCGGGAACGCGTGCTCGCGATGAAGGAGATCTGGACCAAAGAGGAGGCCGAGTTCCACGGCGAGTTCGTCGACTTCGACCCGATCTGGTCCTATCCCAAGCCGGTCCAGAGGCCGCATCCGCCCGTGCTGCTCGGCGGGGAGTCCGGGTACACGCTGCAGCGCGTGGTCGACTTCTGCGAGGGTTGGTTCCCGCGCGGGCGCGCCGACGTCCTGAGCGCTCTCGCGGACCTCAAGGCCCGCGCGGCGAAGGCCGGGCGCGACATGAAGACGATCTCGGTGTCCGTGTTCGGCGCCAAGCCCGATCCCGTGACGCTCGAGAGCTACGCGGCGGCCGGCATCACCCGCGCGCTCTTCGGGCTCCCCTCGGCCGACCGGGAGACGGTGCTGCCGCTCCTCGACAAGTACGCGAAGCTGATGCGCTGATGCGGCCCCGTGTCGCCCTGGCGGTCGCCGGCGCGTTGATCGTCTCGGGTTCGATCGCGAGCGCCGATCCCGATGCGTGGACGAACCTGCCCGCCGCGCCGCCGGGGACGGCGGAGTCGAAGGTCACCGAAGGGTTCGCCCTCGCTGCGAGAGAGGACTGGCCCGGCGCCGAAGGTGCGTTCCGTGAGGCGATCCGCTTCCGGGCGGAGTTCCCGGAAGCGTGGAACGGGCTCGGCCATGCGCTCCGTAACCAGAAGCGCTACGACGAGTCGGTGAAGAGCTACCAGGAGGCGCTGCGACTCCGTCCGGACTACCCCCAGGCGCTCGAGTATCTGGGCGAAGCGTACGTCCAGATGGGGAAGCTCGATGACGCCAGGGCGGTGCTCGAGCGGCTCCGCTCGCTCGACCCGCGCGAGGCGGACGCGCTGGCGGGGGCGATCGGCGAGGCGGACAAATGACCCGCTCCGCCGGCGCCTGACCGCAGCGTTCGCCCGGCGCGCCGACCCGTGGCCGCGGAGCTGCGCGTCGGGATCTGCTCGTGGGCCGACGCCGCGCTGATCGAAGCCGGGTCGTTCTACCCCAGGAAATCGATGTCCGCGGAAGGCCGCCTCCGCTTTTACGCGGGCGTCTTCGACACGGTCGAGATCAACTCCTCGTACTACGCCATTCCGGCCGCGCGGAATGCCGCGCTCTGGGCCGAGCGCACGCCGCCGGGGTTTCTCTTCAACATCAAGGCGTACTCGCTGATGACGGGCCACCACCCGAAGTCCGAGTCGCTGCCCGCCGAGCTCCAGCTCATGCTGCCGCCCGAGCCCCGGCGCACCCACCGCGGCGAGATCCACCGCTCGGCCTTTTCCGCGGAGGCGCTCGACGAGTGCTTCCGCCTCTACCGCGCGGCGATCGCGCCGCTCGCCGAGGCGGGGAGGCTCGGGTACGTGCTCTTCCAGTTCGCGCCGTGGGTCCGCTTCGGCGAGGCGGGCCTCCGGTACCTCGCCTCGCTCCGCGAGCGCCTCCCGGACCTGACCGTCGCGGTCGAGTTCCGTGACCGCTCCTGGTTCCCTGAGCACGCGACGGAGACGCTCGCGGCGCTCGCGGAGGCGCGGCTGGTCCACGTCGTCGTCGACGGGCCCCGCGCGGCCGGCGCCGTGCCGCGCGTGACCGCGCCGACCGCCTCGACCGCCGTCATGCGGCTGCACGGGCGGAACGCGGAGGGATGGCTCCGCCAGCGTCGCGGCGAAGAGCCGACCGTTCGCGAGAAGTACGATTACCTCTACGCAGAGGACGAGCTGCGCGAGCTGCTGCCGGAGGTCGAGGCGCTCGAGGGCGAGACCGAGCGCGTGTTCATCTCGTTCAACAACAACAATCGCGACTATCCCGTGCAGAACGCGCTGATGATGCGGCGGCTGCTCGGTCAGCGCTCGCGCGGAGTCAACTTCTTGCCAGGCAGCCGCCGGCCCTGAGAAGATGGGTCGGATGAGCGACACCCCGCCGATTCCCCGGATCGAGCTCGCGCACACCCCGACGCCGATCCTCAAGCTCGAGCGCCTGTCCGCGCGACTCGGCGTCGAGCTGTGGGTCAAACGGGATGACCTGACGGGTCTGCTGGAGAGCGGCAACAAGGTCCGCAAGCTCGAGTTCCTGATCGGCGAGGCGCTCGCGCAGAACGCCGACACGCTGATCACGTGCGGGACGCTGCAGTCCAACTGCTGCCGCACGGTGGCGGCGGTGAGCGCCCGGCTCGGCCTCCGGGCGGTCCTCGCGCTGAAGGGGGTGAAGCCCGCCGCCTACGACGGCAATCTCCTGCTCGACAGGATGCTCGGCGCCGAGCTCCACTACTGCACGGACGAGGAGTGGGCGAAGATCGACGATGTCCTCGCCGCTCTCGAAGCGCGCGAGCGCTCGCGCGGCCGGCGCCCGTACGTCATCCCGGAGAGCGGCGCGACCGTGGTCGGCGCGCTCGGCTACATGGCCTGCGCGCGCGAGATCTTCCAGCAGACGAAGCACGGCGCGCCGGACTTCGACACGATCGTCATCACGGCCTTCAGCGGCGGCAGCCAGGCCGGCCTGCTGATGGGCAAGCAGCTCACGGGCCTGCGCGCGCAGATCATCAGCGTGGCGGTCGCGTGGGACGCCGACGAGGTCCGCCGGTACGTGAGTGGCATCATGGAGCAGGCCGCGCGGCGCTACCACCTCCGCGTCGCCCCGCCCGCGGACATCCCGGTGCTCGACGGCTATCAGGGGGCGGGGCGCGGCCGCGTCGGCGAGGACACGCTCGCGGTCGTCACCCAGCTGGCGCGCACGGAGGGGATCGTCCTTGATCCGGTCTACACGGCCAAGGCGTTCCAGGGGCTCGTAGCGGAGCTCTCTCGCGCCCCGCGGCAGTTCGGCGAGCGCGTGTGTTTCATCCACACGGGTGGCATCTTCAGTCTCTTCCCGTTCCGCGCCGAGTTGAGCCGGCTCCTCGACGGAGAGTCTCTGGTAGAGTGGCCGCATGCCTGAGATTCAGCTGGAGGGCGGGGCGCTGGACGGTCTCGCCCTCCACTACCTCGTGGAAGGCCGCGGCCCCGCCGTGCTCCTCGTGCACGGCCTCGGCGGATTCGCGGAATCGTGGCGCCACAACATCGACTATCTGAGTCGCCAGGCCACGGTGTACGCGCTCGACCTGCCGGGCTTCGGGCGCTCCGGCAAACCCCGCGCCACGTATCGCCTGCCGTTCTTCGTCGACGCGCTGCGCGGGTTCGTCCGCGTGATGGGGCTCGGGCGCTCGGCGCTCGTCGGGCACTCGCTGGGCGGCGCGGTCGCCATCGCCTACGCGAGCGCGTATCCCGCCGACGTGGAGCGCATCGCGCTGCTCGGTGCCGTCGTCCCGGGCTTCGGCTACCGCCTCTCCTGGGTGTACCGGCTGATCGCGCTGTACGGGATCGGGGACCTCCTCTCCGCGTGCGCCCCGGCGTGGGTCTACCGGGCGGCGATCGGGCGCTGCTTCGCCGAGCCCGCCCCGGCGGAGGTCGCGTTCCTCGTCGACTGCGCGTACGCCGTCCGCACGAGCCCGGAGGGCCGCGCGGCGTATCTCGCGACGCTGCGCGGGGTGCGGACGGACTTCGTCGACCATGCGGAGCAGTATCGCAAGGCGCTCCGGCGGCTCGACGTGCCCGTGCTGGCCATCCACGGGCGGCAGGATCCGGTCGTGCCGGCGACCCATTGCGCGGACGTGGTCGAGAACTGCGGACGCGCCGCCGTCCACTGGCTCGACCGGTGCGGGCACTTTCCCCAGATCGAGCACGCGCCCGCCGTCAACGCCTGGCTGGCGGAGTTCCTGGTCGGCCGGACCGCCCCGAGGTGAGTCGGAGGTGAGTCGAAGGAGACAGGCGTGGAGCAGATCACTCCGCAGGAGCTGAAGGCCCGCCTCGACCGGCGCGAGGCTCCCATGCTTCTCGACGTGCGCGAGGACTGGGAGACGAAGCTGTGCCGGCTCCCGAATGCAATGCACATCCCGATCGAGGAGATCG